>CAZAKZ010000079.1:0-26010 GCA_964485695.1 uncultured Planctomycetota bacterium
TGTTATGGTGGGGCTGAATCGATTTTATGGACTCTTATGGGGTGAGTAGTTACAAGGACTCTTTTAAGCTCCTGGTGAAAGCAGCGGAGAATGGTGGCGACTTCTTTACCATGCTGGAGGGAACCTACAAGCGGAGTCAAAAGACCTTCTCGGCCGCCGACGTCAAGAGTGGGCCCATGGCGCCGCCCAGCGAAAAGATGAAGGCGGTCGCCGGCATGGTGGGTTCCTGGACCTGCAAGGGCACATTCGTCCGCGGGCCCGGCGCCAAACCCGGCGACATCACCGGACGCGCTGAGATCCGCAACGTCCTCGGCGGTCATGCGCTCGTGAGGGAGTTTGAAATCGATCCCTCCGACACCTTGCCAATGGCCTACAAGGGAATCGCTTACGTGATCTGGAGCCCACAGAAGAACTGCTACCTGGTTTTCGGGGTCAGCAACTCCGGCGAGGCACACGTCGGGAGGATGTACCACCAGGGAGACAGCTTCGTCTTCACGGGCACGGGGGTCTCCGACGGCACACCGATCCTTAGTCGATCCGTCATAGACTTCACGGATGACGGCAACGGGATGAAGGTCTGGTCCGAGAAGGGAATCGGAAACAGCAAGACCTTCCGGTCCTTCGAGGGCGAGTTCAAGAAGGCGAAGCAGGAGAAAAAGATCTGATCTCTCTCGTCGCGCGAGGCGAGGTGGGAATCCGGGCGACCCGGCTTGGAAGGCGCACCAGGTTCCTGGTATACTCTCACCTCGCGATTCGCGATACCCGTTCGAATGGCTTCTACGGGCACGATCCAAGGATCGTCCCCGAAAAATCAGGCTGATGGAGTCCCCTATGTTTTCCAGAGACGTGTACATCCAGAGACGCGAGGAACTCAGGAACCGGGTCGGCAGCGGCCTGATCCTCTTCCTGGGCAACGAAGAGAGCCCCATGAACTATCCTGCCAATCCCTTTCCCTTCCGGCAGGACAGCTGCTTACTCTACTACTGGGGGCTGGATTTCCCGGGCCTGGCCGCGGTCCTCGATGCCGACAGCAACACCGAGATCCTCTTCGGAAATGACTTCACCGTCGACGATATCATCTGGATGGGGCCCCAGCAGACCCTGGCCGAGAAGGCCCGGCAGGTGGGTGTGGATGCGACCCGCCCCACCGGGGACCTGAAAATCCTCCTGCGAGAGGCCGTGAACCAGGGGCGAAAGGTTCACTACCTGGTGCCCTATCGGGCCGAGAACCTGGTCAAGATCGAAGACCACACCGGCATCCCCCTCATCCAGGTCTGCGAGAAGGCCTCCGAGGACCTGGTCCGGGCCGTGGTGGCCCAGCGTTCCATCAAATCCGAGGACGAGGTCCATGAGATCGAGAAGGCCCTGGACATCAGCCACGAGATGAACGCCCTGGCCATGCGGATGTCCCGGCCCGGATTGGTGGAGCACGATGTGTACGGTGCGGTTGAAGGCGTCGTCCTGGCCAGGGGTAGCCACGTCTCTTTCCCCGTGATCTTCTCCATCCACGGCGAGACTCTGCACAACCATCACCACCACAACGAGATGAAGGACGGGGATCTTCTCGTCCTCGATTCGGGGGCGGAATCCCCCCTCCACTACGCCAGCGACATCACCCGCACCTTTCCGGTGGGCGGCACGTTCTCCCCGGAACAGAAGGACCTCTACAACGTGGTTCTCGAGGGCCAGACCGAAGCCATTTCCATGATCAAGCCCGGCGTCTTCAACCGCGACATCCACCTGCACACGGCCCGGGTGATGGCCGAGGGATTGAAGGGACTGGGATTCATGAAGGGCGACATGAACGACGCCGTGGCCGCCGGAGCCCACGCTCTCTTCTTCCCCCACGGCCTGGGACACATGATCGGCCTGGACGTCCACGACATGGAAGACCTGGGAGAGCAATACGTCGGGTACGACGAGACCGTGGAGCGGAGCGATCAGTTCGGCCTGGCCTATCTACGCCTGGCCCGGAAGCTGCAACCGGGATTCGTGGTCACCGTGGAGCCCGGCATCTACTTCATCCCGGCGCTCATGGACCAGTGGAAATCCCAGAACAAGTTCGCGGACTTCATCGACTACGACAAGGTGCTGGAGTTCAGGAACTTCGGGGGCATCCGCATCGAGGACGACGTTCTGGTCACCGAGAGCGGAAGCCGGGTCCTGGGCAAACCCATCGCCAGGACGGTGGACGAGGTCGAGGCGTGGTGCGCGGCGTGAGCGCTGAATTTTATTGCAGTGAAATTGGTCAGTCGTTCAGCCATTCGCGGAAATCCATGGAGATTGCCTCCATGGTCTTCTTGAACCACTTCTCGAAGCGCTTCGGGGGATGGCCGGGGCCGGGGCGGGACAGGAAGTCGAGCCAGGTCTGGTTGTGCTCCTCCAGGAAATAGGACATGTAGCAGACGCCGAGGAGGTCCAGCTCCTGGGACAGCTCGTTCATTTTCTTCGAGCAGAGCACACGAAGGCCCGGTACGGGGCGGTCGCTGTAGAAGTCCCGGACGGCTTTCTTGATCTGCCGCAGGTTTCGCCCCTCCAGCTTGGGCACCTTGACCTCGTTGTCGTACTCGCCGAGGGTGACCCACTGGACCCGGGCGTCGCCGAAGATGGCGATCTCGGCGTGATGGCCGCAGGCCACCTTGATCCAGGCGGGAACGCCGCGGCCGTAGTAGAATCGCTCCATGAGGCCGAGGCCGAGGGCGGAGACGATGCTGTACTTCCAGGCCGGGGTCCCCAGGTGCACGCAGTGGCCCAGGCCGTCCCAGGTGCAGCTCTGGGTCTGCTTGCAGAGCTCGGCATACTTGTCCGAGAATCCGAAGCTCTTCTTGAACGCATCCAGGAACCGCCCGAATCCCGGCTCTCCCGACAACACGTAGTCGAGGCTCACGGGCACCCGGATGAGTGCCTTGTCCCGCTTCTTCACCTCGAAGGTGTTGACGAACCAGTCCCGCGCCTGCTGCTGCCGCTGGGCCAGCTCCCGGGCCGCGTCGCGGCCGTCCACGGTGATAACCCGGCACCGCCCCGCCTGGGCGCCGTAGGCCAGCTCCTCGGTACGCTCCCTGAGCCGGGCGAGGATGGGCACCAGCTTGGCTTCCTCGTGGGTGTACCACTCCTGTTCCCAGACCTTGTCACCCCGCTCCTTCCGCACCTCGGACAGGCTGCGCCAGAAAAATCCCTGGTAGAGGGTCCAGTCCTTTCGCGCCGACTTCAGGTAGGACAGGAGCGCCTTCTTGATCCAGCCCTGTCTGAAGTAGACGTAGCCGTCTGCCGTCATGCGGTCCTTGGTGGCCAGGTAGGCGGCTCGGGCCGTGGGATACCAGGCCTCGGGCCCCTTGACGTGGCCGAGGGCCTCCCTCGCCCGGTCGTGGTCCGGGTGGAACGCCACCACCCGGCGCAGCAGGCGCAGGCCGTCCTTCTTCAGCCCCTGGGTCTCGAGGGCCCACGCGGCCAGGGTGAAGAGCGGCTTCGCCCGCCGGTCGTTGATGGCCCGCAGCCGGACCTTGATCCGCGGATCGAGATCCTTGCCCCGCTTGATCTTTGCCACCTCGTCGCCCGAGAGCTTCCGGAGGACGCAAGCCAGGGTGACCATCTCGACGGTGCCGCCTTCCACGGAGAGGATGTCCCCGCGGACCAGGGTGCCGTCCTGGAGTTTCACCAGGTCCTGGGCCGGGCCGGGGGTACAGAGCAGGAGAAAGCCGATCACCGCCATCGCCGGTCGGGTGAATCTCACCATGGTGGATACGCTTACATGCCCAGCCATTTTCGGAGCTCCTGATCCATGGCCTCGAACGTCATCTGGAAGTGGTGCTCGAACCGCTCCCGCACGTTGTTGAAGCGTTTGGCCCCCTTGTTGGTGAGGAACTTGAGCCACTTCTCCTTGTGTTCCTCGAGTAGGAACTGCATGTAGACCGTACCGAGGGTGTCCAGCTCCTGGGTCAGCTCGTTCATGTCCTTCACGCTGAGGACGCGCAGCGAGGGCATGGGCCTATCCTTGTAATACTCCCGCACGGCATCCTTGATCTGTTTCATGCCGTGGCCTTCGAGCTTGGGAACCTCGATCTCCTGGTCGTAGGCCCCCAGGTGGACCCACTGGACCCGCACGTCGCCGAAGATGGCCAGCTCGGCGTGGTGGCCGCTGGCCACCATGATCCAGGCGGGGCATTTCCCTCCGGCGTAGAAGTTCCGCAACATGGCGAGGCCCATGTGGGAGACGAGGCTGTACTTCCAGGCCTGCTTGCCGAGGTGGCCGCAGTAGAACATGCCGTTCGCGGTGTTCCCGGTGCGGAGGCACAGCTCATACCGCGCCTGGGAAATGCTCCTTTTCTTCTTGCGATCATCCAGGTAACGCCGGAAGGCCTCATCGCCCGACAGCACGAAGTCCACCTTGAGCGGATGCTTCTTTATGTAGGAACGCCGTTTTTCCACCTCGAAGGTCTCCACGAACCAGTCGCGCGCCTTCTGTTGGCGCTCGGCGGCCTCCCGGGATTCTTCCCGGCCCAGGTAGCAGAAGACCTTGCAGGTGCCGACGTGGGCCGCGTGGCAATCGTCCCCCGTGACTTCCTCGATGCGCTTCAGCGTCTTGACGAGCTTGGCCTCCTCGCCGGAGTACCACTCCTTCTTCCAGATCCTGTCGCCGCGCTCCTTGCGGATTTCCGCCAGGGACCGCCACTCAAAACCACGGACCAGGACCCAGTCCTTGGGCGACGCCTTGAGAAAGGAGGCGAGTTCTTTCTTGATCCATCCCCGCTTGATGTAGACGTATCCGTCGGCCTTCATCCGCTCCCGGACGGCGGTATACGCAGCCCGGGCGTCCGGGTACCAGGTGCCTAAGGCATGGACCTGGCCGAGCAGTTCCCGAGCCCGGGGGCCTGCCGGCTTGAAGGCGACGACCCGTCTGAGGAGCCGCCGGGCGTCCTTCTTCAGGCCGCGCGCCTGGAGGGCCCACTCGGCGACCTTCATGAGGGCCTCCGGATCCCGGGCGTCGATGGTCTTCAGCCGCAGCACCACCCGCGGCGAGAGCCCCTTGCCCCGGCGCACGTCCGCCACTTCGTCGCCGGAGATCGTCTTCAGCTCGCACGCGGGGGTGACGATCTCGACGTCCCCGTCCACCACGGCGAGGATGTCGCCGCGGACCACTTTGCCGTCCGTGAGCTTGACAAAGTCCTGGGCGGCGCCAAGCGCCGGGAAGAGGAGGAGGCCGGTGAGGAGGAAGGCAGCGGTACACGGGATTGATTTCATGGTTCCCTCACGGTCCAGTGCATTGAAAAACAGGTTCAGGCGAGGAACACGGGCGAGTCGATGTTCTCCGGCACGCCGGGGAAGTGCGTCTCCACGAATTTACCGAAGGTGTCTCGGGTCTTCTTGCTGAGCTTGCTCTGGACACTCTCGTGGCACGTCTCGCAGACGGCCATCTTGCGCACCAGCTCGTAGTCGGACATGAAGTAGCCGGCGATGACGAAGGCGTCGGCGTGGTTCCTCGGCTTCTGGCATCCGGCGCACTCGAGGCCCTCGGGATCGGCCTCGGCCATCCACTGCTCCTGGACGGTCTGGAGGGCGGCGAGGGATTCCTCGGAGCACTCCTTGGCCATGTTGTTGGCGCAGGTGGAGCACATGGCCATCTCCATGACGGCCTCACCACCTCGGATCACCTTCTCGACGATGTGGAGGTCCGCATCCATCAGGTCCGTGGCGCACACCAGGCAGGTGCGGAAGGGCGTCCCGGAATATACGGATTTGAGGATGTCGGGCACACCGGACTCCCCCAGGACCCCCTCGTCCCGGTCCGGTTGAATGGGGTCGTTGTCCATGACGGCTTCGTGCCTCCTAGCTTGTTCTGAACAAGGTAGCCCGATCCAGCACGGTTCGCCAGAAAAATTGGAGAGAGGCCCGGATTATTGCAGCAGGGGGTCCTGAATGTCGGCCTCCCTGAATCCCTGGGCCCGGAGCCGGCAGCTGTCGCACCGCCCGCAGGGCGCACCCCGGGGCGTGGGATCGTAACAGGACCACGTCAGGCCGTAGTCCACGCCCAGGGAGGTCCCCTTTTGGATGATCTCGGCCTTTGTCAGACAAAGGAGCGGCGCGTGGATCTTCACGGGGATGCGTCCCTCCACCGCGGCCCGGGTGGCCAGATTGGCCATGCGTGTGAAGGCCTCGATGTAGTCCGGGCGACAGTCGGGATATCCCGAATAGTCCACGGCGTTGACGCCGATGAAGATGTCCCCGCTCTCCAGGGTTTCGGACCAGGCCAGGGCCAGGGACAGGAAGACCGTGTTCCGGGCCGGCACGTAGGTCGAGGGGATGGCTTCACCCATGGCGGCCTCGTCGCGGTCCCGGGGCACGGCCCCGTCCCCGGTGAGGGCGGAACCACGGAAGATCCCGGGATCCAGCCGCATCGTCACGTGGTGCTCCACGCCGAGGTCCTCGACCACGCGCCGGGCCGCCTCCACCTCCCGGGCGTGGCGCTGGCCGTATTCCACGGTGAGGGCGTGCGGCTCGAATCCCTCGGCCCGGGCCACAGCCAGGCAGGTGGACGAATCCAGGCCCCCGCTCAGGAGCACCACGGCCGGAGGTTTCGAGGTCTCCCTCATTCCTGAAGCGCCTCTTCCACAAGCTTCTCCATCACCGCCTTCACCACGACGTCGGCCTCCTTGCGCACCTCGTCGAGCAGGGCCGAGGCCCGGTCGGCCATATCCCTGGCCCAGGTCTTGTCGGTGATGCCGGCCAGGTTGATCATCACGTTCATGGCGGCGCCCTCGGCTCCGGCCCGGAACATGGCCGCAGCCACGCCCGCGTCGGACCGGGCGTTGGGATTGCCGTGCTTCGCCGCCTTCCCTGTCAGGTCCAGGGCTTCCCGGATGCGGCCGAGCACCTCGAAGGGCACCTCGGTGGCGCCCCGGGTGGCCGCCTGGACCGCGGCCTCCTTGGCGGCCCGGGCCTCGTCGGTCCTGGCCTTCATGCGGAAGGCGTCCATGAGGAGGTTGAAGGCGTCGGTGTCCCGGTCCACGTCGTCGAGGAAGGCGTCCTTCAGGGCCTGAGCCTTGACTCCGACCTCTTCCATCATCGCCCAGTCGTCCTCCTGGCCGGTGCGGCCGTGGGTGAGAGCGCCCACCATGGCGGCGAGGCCGCACCCCAGCGCGGCGCTCAGCGCCGACACCGAACCCCCGCCCGGCGCGGGCGAGTCACTGGCCAGCTCCTCGGTGAAACCACGGCAGGTCATCTCCACGAGAGAGCCCGACCGGTCGCGGATGGCGTACTCGATGATGCCCTTCAAGGGATCGAAGGCGCCGATATCGCTCAGCCCGAGGGACCGGACGGCCGTGTGCACCAGCTCCATCTCGGACACGCCCGTGGACTTTCCCGCCCGGGCGAGGTAGTGGCGGCCGGCATCGAGGAGCGAATCCAGGGGCACCAGGCCTACCAGCTCGGATCCGGTCACCCGGAGCCCCCGCTTGGCTGCCTCGTCGCACACGGTATCAAACACCTTGTGTATGGAGGTGACCTTGTAGTTGGTGAGGTTGCAGGACACCTGGGCCGCGCCGTACTCCTCGATGTACCAGCCCACGCCCGCCACCTCCTGGAGCAGGCCGGGAATCTTCACGGGTGAGCCGTCCGGATGCCGGATGATCTCGCCGTCGGGATACGACGTGCGCTTGGCCCGGCCGCTCTCGCGGATGGTCAGGGCGATGTCGCTGGCCTTCTTCCGGTCGCGGGTGTTCAGGGTGATGTTGTAGGCGATGAGGAAGGGCCGGGCGCCGACCTGGGTGGCGCCGGACCGGGCCACCGACTCGCTCCACATCTTCGGCCCGAAGTCGGGCAGCACTTCACCGGCCTTGAGCTTTGCCTCGAGACCGTCGTACTCTCCGGCCCGGACAAAGGCGAGCTTCTTGCGTTCTTCGCTCGAGGCCGCTTCGCCGTAGAGATACACGGGAATGCCCAGCTCTTCACCGATTCTCCGGCCCACCTCGCGGGCCCACCCGGCGCAGTCCTCCAGGGTGCACCCGGCCACCGGCACGAAGGGGCACACGTCGGTGGCGCCCTGGCGCGGATGCTCTCCCTTGTGGTTGCGCATGTCCACCAGCGACCGGGTGATCTTCACCAGCTGGAAGGCGGCCTCCTTCACCGGCTCGGGCGATCCCACGAAGGTGAACACCGTGCGGTGGGTGGCCTTGCCCGGATCCATGTCCAGAAGCCGGACGCCGTCCACGGCCTCCACGGCGGCGGCCACGGCCTCGAGCACCTTGGAATCCCGGCCTTCACTGATATTGGGAACACATTCGACTATGGGATTCATCACGCGTCTCCATGGGCTGTTATGGGTGGATCGAATTTCCCCGGAAATCCCCGGGTTGATTTTGATCTTAGGGGGTGGGACGCTCGCATTCAAGCTCGAGGGGCCGAAACCGCCCCCGGGCCCAGGCCCGGGCGTGGAGAGTCATCTGCGGCGAGGCCGGATCCTCGGTCGGACCCAGCACCTTCATGAACCGGGCCCGCACCCGGCCGGGCTTCAGGTGCACGGCGATGACGCACGCCGATCCCGCCTCCACGGGAAAGTCCAGGGTCCCGGCGTCGGTGTCGGGGTGGACGAGCCATCCTGCAGCCCGGTTCACGTGGCTGCTGCCGCTCACCGGAAACCGCTGCGTTCCCAGGGTGAGGCCGTGCACCTCCCCCCAGGCGGGCCGGCCCCGCACGCGCCACGCTTCCACGGCCTCGAGGAGGGCCCGGGCAGCCGCCAGAGCCGTGCGGCCGGCCACGGGATCGGGCACGGTCTCGGGCCGGTGGAACAATCCCTCCAGCCACGGCTCCCTGCGGAAGGTGTTCTCCATCCAGAGCTGCGCCAGCACGGCCCGGCGGCTCCCGATCGAAAGCTTGCGGTTCCACTTTTGCACTTCGATGAGGGCCCGGCCGAGGCGACGGCGGCGGGACGCGGACCAGCGCTTGACTCCCCTCGAGGACCGGATCGCCTCGGTCATGCGCCGGATGAAGAGGCCGCCGCGAAGGTCGTGGACGTCCAGGGCCAGGGCCTCCAGGTCCTCGATGCCGATCTTTCGCATGCGCCCCAGCAACCGCCAGGTCCGGTCCTGGCGGAAGGTGCTGAGGGACACGGGATTCCCGGCCACGCGCGGCGGAAAGTCCGTAAGACGGGCTGGGCAGTCCGGCCGCACCCGGTCAAAGGTGACGTTGTTCTGGGCCACCTGGCCCCGGGGGCCGCCGTCGTCAAAGGGCATGTCGCGCACAGTGTCCAGGAAGCCTCCCCGGTCCTGCGGCACCCGGCCGTGCCAGAAGCAACCGATGCCCCCCGTGCGGTCGGCCACGATGAAGTTGGTCAGGGCCGCGCCCGGCGCTGCAAGGACCCGGCGGCGAAACGCCCGGACCGTGCGGACCCGCGCCGCGGTGTGGAGCTGGGTGGTGAGGTCGCCCGCGCCCGCCACGGCCGGTTCAACGGCCAGGACCCGGCCGCCCGGCAGAGAACCGACCACGGGGCGATGCAGGGCCCCGGCATAGGCCAGGGTGAATTGCCGTGTGCCCCTGCCGTGAACCCGGATGGAGACGCGCCGGACCCGCCGTTTCAACGTCTTTCTCCCGTCCAGGTATTCATCGCCGCGGCGGCGCAGCCTGAAATATCGCAGCGTGTCCGGCCAGTTGGTGGTGATGGTCCAGGCGAGATGCCGGGAAAATCCGAGGAACACCAGGGGGCTGCCCAGGCGCGCCATACCGGCCGCCTCGTACCCTGCGGTCCGGAGACGCACCGCCACCATGCGCAGTTCGGGCGCGGCCAGGAGCGGGACGTGAGGATCGATGAGGAGCAGCCCACCTCCGCCCCGCGCCCGGCGGCCGCCCACGGCCACGGCGTTGGAAGCGGAGGCGAGGCGCACGTCCGTATGCAGGCGATTGAGTTCGTGGCGAGCGGAGAGGCGATAGTCGAGGGCGCAGACGAGGGAGGGCGTGACCCGGAGGCCGAGGAGACACCGGGACTGGACACAGTCAAGAGAAGGCGGGAGCCCTCCTTGCCGGAGCTCTTGCCGGGCGGCCTCGATGCCCGCGACAAAACCTTCGATCCAGATCCGAAGCTCCGGGCGCAGGTTTTTGAACAGGCGGCGGCCGTTCTCGGGAAGCCGGAACCGCCGCGCCTCCAAGTCGGAACGGACGTGGGCGTCCCGGTCCAGGGCGCGGCCGGAGCAGCCAGGGTGAGCCGGCCCCGTGAACTCGGCCAGGCGGCCGGCCGTGGCGGCCAGGGCCGCGAAGAGGCCGACGGTGTGGTTCCGGGCCTGGAACCGGCCAAAGGCGCGGGCCACCTCGAAGGGATCCCGTCCTGTGATCTCGTACACACCGTGGCGATCCAGTCCGGCGCGAACGCGGTGCGGGGGTGCAGATAGAGTCATGTCGAGATCGTTGGTCCGGAAGTCTTCGTTACAGTATCGTAAATCCCTGGGTTCGAGCCACGGCCTGCACCTTGCCGGAGGCCACGGTGACGAACCACACAAAGAACCTGAGGCGGATAGACGTTTTAACCCAATCCGGGATCTATCAGCAAGGGGCGAGTCATCGAAAAGTGTCAGCAAGATCGAGACTGGGAAGCCCTGGAAACGGATCGGGATCGAGAGGGTGATCGTGCATGATTGATGAGGGGGCTACTTTTTGTAGGCAGGCCTGAGCCCCTTGACCATGGGATAGTGCTTGGTGTTGAGAGTTTTCAACTCCGCATTCTCGGCATCTGCGGTAGCGGCCAGGATGGCGTCCGCAAGACCGACGCCATGTGACTTGCCGTACTCGTTCTTGTAGAGCCCTCCGGCCTTTGCGATCTCCTCATTCACTGGGACTACACGGAAGAGGGAGACGAAATTTTCCAGAACAGCCTGTTCTTCTTCCCCCATCACTCCCGCGAACAACTCCGCAACGACGATGGATGACAGGATGATCCGATCAGAGTGGGTGTTAACAAAGGCCACCCCTTTGCTGTGGCCCCGAAAAAAATCAACAAGAACATCCGTATCGAGAAGGATGGATCGCGCCATGATCAGTTTCTATCCCATTCGGCCCGCGTTGCCCTGAAGTCAGGAAGATCTGAACGGTCTTTCCAGATTCCGGCTGCTTCCACCAGTACTGCCGCACGCCGGCTGTGGCCCTCTTGGTCGATAAGGCGATCGACGGCCTCCCGGATGACTTCACTCTGCTTTTTGCCTGTTGCCTTTGCGATAGCCGCCAGTTCGTCTCGTTGGCGCTCTGTCAGGTAAATCTGCGTTCTCACCATCACGTGCTCCAATGCTGTATACATTGGTATTATACATCGTGACTGTGGTTTGGCAAGGCCAGCCGCTGAAAATAGTATTTACGCTGCGCTCATAAGGAGCTGAGAGAAAAGGACGTAGGTTTCATGTCCCCCTGCCTTTCGAGAGACAGCGGTCACGCGCGTGGTTTGCCGCGCTGGCCGGACATATTTCTTTGGCTGAACAGCCCCTCAAGACTCTTCGCACCACAGGATCCGCAGAAGTAATCATCTCCGCTTCGGGTATATCCGTCGGTTCCGAGATGGATCACGACTCCGCATTTTGAACATTGCGTGGGTTCGAACTCCGGAGGATCGGGGAGCTTCTCGAAGTTATGTTCGTTGGTTCCGCACCATACGTACATCTCGGTCTCGAAGGACGGGCGGATAGGCGTTTTAATCCCCCCTTTTAACCCAATCCGGGATCTATCAGCAAGGGGCGAGTCATCGAAAAGACAGGCCTGTCACCTGGATTTCGCGACATTGCAGGAGGATTGAGAGGCGTTCCGGGATCTATCAGGTCGTTGGATCGGGTAGGAATGTGGGCGAGTACGCACCCATTCCAGAGAGCGAGCGAGAATCGAAGATCGGAGTGCGGGAATCAAGGACTTCATGTTCGTAATAGCTACTCATTTTGACCTCCTTGAATCAGGTCGATTCAGTTATCATCACCGGAAAGGTAGACGTTGTCAACAACCAGCCGACATACCTGGGATTGTGCCAAGTGCCGTACATACCCGAGAAGTTCGTCGGGAGCAAAACAAATGACTAGGATAAACTCGACGTACTACTCCGTAGCGTCTCCGTCCGACTGTTCCGATGAAAATTGAAACACCGAGATGTCAGGCGGAGCGCCAATTCTCATCGGCGGCTCGAGGATGACTCGAATGACCGGGGGATCTGTGATCACGCAAATCAGGCGTCGGCGACCGTGGCAGTGCGTGCCTGGTAATGGTCTTCAAGCTGCTCCAGGCTGCACAGAAGAGGTGGTGCCGGCTGGACGGTCACAAGCTCCTCGGCAAGGTGATCGAGGGCGTGAAGTTCGTCGATGGAATCGAGAATATCAGGCAGGCTTCATGAGGTAAGGAACGCCGCTGTTCTTGGATATCCAGAACACAACTCTTGGCAATACCTATTGCTTGTGGCGATTCGGGATATTTCCCGTCCGCTTCTGGTGGGCCCCCTTCCGGCGCCGCCTCTCACCGGCCTGCGGTCGGCGGCCTCTCGGTCCCACGGAGACGGCGTGCGGCGGATTTCTCGCGCAAAACGCGAGCGTTTCGACGATTCACGACACGCATTCGCGTCGCCGCTCGAGATCCTCGCCGCGGCGACGGCCGGGCGCGCGAAACTCTTTTTTGCCCCGGTGGTTACGAACGGACACGCGTGTTCGTCTCGACGTTATCGCCTGCCGTAACTTCATTGACACCGAGGAGAGGCGTGCGGCTCGGTGCGAAAACCGATCGTGAAAACCGATCGAGAGCTACCCCTGGGCGCGAGGGGACGCTATCTTATTGCGCTACGTCCGGCCGAGGTTGGTCCCGAGAGCCCGACAACGCGTTCCATTCCGAGCTTTCCAACCCCGTCGCATCCATCGTCGCACCATCATCGTCGTCGGTGGGGAACACGGGGGAGCTCGCTCGTCGCTGTCCGCGGCTCGCCCCATCCGCCCCTCGGCCGATCCGATACCCACGGTGGCCTCGCAGCGGCCCCAAAATACAGGGGACATCACACAGGTATTTCGTACGAGTACAAGGCGCAAGGGCAACATTGCACCGTCAATCGATTCCATATCGCCGAAATGGAGGGATCCATGCACCGCCTCAAATCGACCGTTCTGACCGTAGCCGTGGTTTGCGTCCTGGTTGTCGCGGCCCGAGCCCAGCAGCCCTTCGGTTCGGAGTTCCTCACGCCGAAAGCCAGTGAAGTCGACATCGACAGTGGCTTCATCTACGGCAAGGAGACGATGACCGCGTTTCTCATCACGTGGGGCAGTCAGGAACTCGTCGGGATCTACGACAACAACGGTCTCGCGCTCGGACAGTTCTACACGGGTATTCCCGCGACGACGAACGCCGCGAACCGGGGACGCGAGAACAAGATCAAGGTCATCAGCATCGGAGGCAAGCTCGCTGTCGCCCGCATGCACCGGCTCGGCACGGGCACGAGCGGGGGCGTGCGGATGGACTTCTTCCGCAAGGTGCGCAGCGGCAGCACGTGGACTGTCGTGAAGGACCCGGGCTTCCGTTACAACGCCGGCAGCAACCGCGACAACACGTTCGTCCAGGCGGGCGGCGACGGCGGCGACATCATCATGTTCGCCCGGGACACGACGGGGGGCACGCCCTATCACAAGTTCCCCTCGGCGATCCGGGCCGACGAGTATCGCCTGAGCGTGGGCGTTGGCGGGCAAATCATCGCGACCGCTGGACAGGCCGGGCTCAAGGTGACGAACCAGGACTACTCGCGCGAACATCCCTACGTCGACGGCGACTTCCTTGTCGGGACGAAGGACCCGCGTTCGACGGCGAACGGCGCCGCGTTCATCATGTTCCGCGACGCGAACTACCGTCAGCACAGCCTGATCGAGGTCACCGGTGAGCGCGATCCCGCGAAGCGCTTCGGCAACCTGTCGGCGAACGCCATCAAGCTGGCCGCGATGGGACGCGCGGTCGAGATGATCGGCACGAACACCTCGCCGGCGGGCAAGTTCTACGGCGTCGGAGGCCTCGACATCACCGGGACGCCGTATCGCTTCTCCTCCTACGACATCGTCGCGAAGCGGCTGACTGAGGTGAAGGTCGACAACGCCGACCACGATCACGACGGCCGGGGCGACGTCCTGCCCGTGAGCGACGACCTCGTGATTGGACTCAACCTCACCAATCGAGGGCGCATCGAAGGCGCGATCATCGACACCCGGAAGGGCACCGTGCTGCAGAGCAAGATCGTCCTGTCGGGACAGCTCACCGACTACATCGACCTCGCCGGCGAGGCCAGCTACGACGCATTCGGCAACATCCAGTACTACTTGCTCCTCGGCGCCTCGACGAGCCGGGGTGCTCTCCTCGTCTGGGGCGACCCCCGGTAGACGTCCCGGCCAGAGGCTCCGTCGGAGTCGGCGCACGCCGCGGCCAGGGCCGCGAAGAGGCCGACGGTGTGGTTCCGGGTCTGGAACCGGCCGAAGGCGCGAGCCACCTCGAAGGGATCCCGTCCTGTGATCTCGTACTCGCCGTGGCGATCCAGTCCGGCGCGAACGCGGCGCGGGGGTGCGGTTCCGGTCATATCGAGGTCGATGGTTCGGAGACGTCGCTACAGTATCGTATATCCCTGGGTTCGCGCCACGGCCTTTACCTTGCCGGAGGCCACGGTGACGAATGACACAAAAAACCTGAATCCGCTGAGGCCAGGCGCATTGGGGATCCGAATGTAGGCACCGGCGGCGCCACTGGAATTGAGAATCCCCTGAAATTTTCCGAAGATCAAGGGTGCGGACTGCGAGAAAAAGAACAGGCTGTCGGGCGCCAGGTCCACCATAGTCCCGCTCCCCAGAGCAATCCCCGGCCTCGCGCTGAAGGACGCCGCAGCCACGTACACCGCGCCCGCGCTTCCTGGCTCGCTGAAGGTGAGGGCCAGGCGCTTGCCGGGCGACGGATCGCCCACGGCAATGACGTTTCGGGATCCGTAGACCACGGCATCCTGGAGACCCCTGAGCCGGGCCAGGGACACCACCACGCCGTTCCGGTCCACGGTGTAGACCCCGTCGGCATTGGCCGTGCGGCCATAATTGCCGGCCACCACCCACAGGTCCCGGGTGCGGTCCACGGCCACGCCCACCACCGTGGCGGGGAGCGTGACCAGAGTGGCCACGGCGCCGGATATTGGATCCACGGTGACAAGGTCCCTCCCGGAGCCGACCACCAGAAAGCCGGAGCGGGGATCCGAGACGAAATCCGTGGGTCCGGGCACGCGGTAGGGACCGGCCAGCGTCGTGACGACTCCGGCGCGGGTGATGCGGAACACATTGTAGTCCCCCACGAGGTAGTCGCCCGTATCCACGTCCACCGCCACCACCCGACCCTTGCCCGTGCCGAAGCCGGCTGCGATGGTGGTGACCGAAAGGCCGGGATCGAGGCGGTGCAGCACGGACCCGCTCCCCTTGTTGCCGCCCGGCAGGAGAAAGCTCCCGTCCTGGTCGAGGGCGAACTTCTCGGACACCGGCACCTGGGCCAGGGTGAGGACCACATTGCCGGGCGTGATGCGGGCCACGAAGCCGGTCCCGCTGGAGACCGCCAGGTCGCGGTTGTTGGGCGCCATGGCGAGGCCCTGGGGCTGGAATCCCAGCTTTTGGAAGGTGGTGACCGGAGACCCACCCGGCGCCGCCACCAGCACGGCGTTCTGGACCGTGGAGGGAAACACGTGGTAGCCGGCTGGAATCTGGGCGGACAGGCCGCTCGTGAGAACCAGGACTGTCAGGAAGGTGATCGCGACGCGTGTCATGGCATCCTCCTCCTGGATGACGGGGTGCTTGAATCCGTGGGTGATCCTGCGGGCCATGCCCGAAACGTCGAAAACCCGAGAACAGTATTGTACCCGGGAACTGAACGCATGGAAAGGGGCCCCCACTTCACGGAGCACGCCTCCCGTGATAGAAAGGAGACGCGGTTCAACCTCACCGGGTCCGTTTCAGGAACGGGATCATGGCTCTACAGTGCAAGAAATGCAGCGCCCCCATTGGCCGGAAAGCCATCGACCGGAAACGGCGTGTGGCACGATGTTCCGCCTGCGGAGCCTCGTTCAGTCTGAAGGCGGGGAAACGACAAGCAGGGGCCTTGAAAAAGCAACGGGTGAAGACTCGAGAGGAAGGCGACCGCCTCATACTCAGCCGGAGCTGGCGAACCAGGCGCAGGATTCATTTTACCATCCTTCTCCTTCTGTTCGGTCCCTTGTTCCCGATCTGTATCTTGTTCCAGATCATACCGGAGCCCGGAGCAGATGATGACTTTCTCCTTCTCCTCTTGTGGAGCTACGTGATCTCCCTTCTGGTCCTTGTACCGGTGTTCATCGCCTATCTCACGAGCAAGACCGTTTTGACCGTCAGTCCTCGCGGTATCCAGATCCACGACCGGAAGTGGCTCTGGCCCCGACGAATATGGGTTCCCACCGAAGACGTTGCCCAGGTATTCAGCGTCAAGCAAAAGCACAAGGTGGCGACTCGATACTACGACGAGAGGTCGTTTTATCGATACTACCTGTATTGTCAAAATAACTACGGTGACAGGGCCTTGCTCGTACCGCAGCTGGAGACGCGCAGCATGGCGCTCTACCTGGAACAGGCCGTCGAAAAGCACCTCGGCATCCAGGACCGCCCGGTCCGCGGCGAATTCAAGAATGACGTCTCGCGCCGGCCTCGGCAGTGAGAACCGTGATTGAAAGGCCCGTTCTGCTCCAATCCGGGAGCATTCAGCCCTTCTCAAGGGCTTGAAAGAGCTCGGATGCACCCGATCCGGGCATTCAACCCTTTTCAGTGGGTCCGGCAAGTCCCTTCAAGTCTTCCGGCTTGCCCGAAGCCCGGATCTTGACTACATGTTGGTTCTCTTCGAGTGATTGCGCCTGAGGACAGTTTCTGAGGAGGTGCAAATGAAGTTATTCGTGCACGAGATCGGGCGTTACCGGATGCGGTGCCCGTTCGAGGACGCAGAGACCGCTCGGGAACTGTACAGCCAGAGCATTCCGCCCGCCCTGTACCGGGTGTTCAATATCAAGGACTTCGATGCCTCGACCTCGGATCTGCCGAAGATCAACGGCCTGGGCATCCAGTTCCGCAACCAGGCGCTAACGGTATTTGCCGAGGGCACGGACATCCTGGTTCTCGACAAGGACGGCCTGAAAGAGGTGGCCGACCACATTCCCGATCCCCCGAAGGCGTGATCTTGTGACGGCTCCCCGGCGGTCCGGACAGGGGCGGAAAACAGCGGCTTGTAGAAGCAGGCCTCATGCCTCAACCGGGAGTGCATGCGCGCGAATCGTACTGGCGTGCTTACTGATCCTGGCGTGCGCCTGCAGCGATTCCGGGGAGAGGTCACCGCAGGATGAGACCAGATCCCGGAATCCCGCTTCGTATCACGACAACGACGGCTCCGGTCCGATGACCGTGCACGCCGTGGCGGTCTACCATCTCCTCAAGGCCGGCGGCGACACCACGGCCTCGTTCAAGCGCATCCACGACGCCCTGACGGGCTCGGGGAAGAAGCTCACCCTGGGAAGCCTGGTCCGTTTCCTGTCGGCACGGAACATTCACTCCGAGGTGCGCCGGGAGACGCTCCCCGACCTGCTGGATGCGAACGCACCGGCCCTGGTGCTGACCCGGGCGCAGTGCACCGTGAAGGACCCCCGGTCCGGCCGCCTTGGAATCTGCCTGGGCCGAAAGGCTGAGGGTGTCCTGTTTCTGGATCCCCGCACCGGGTTGCAGGTCTTCAAGGAGGCGGACCTGGCGGCACGCTTCCTCGGCGTCACCCTGCGCCTCGATCCCACCTCGATCCCCAGGGCCCGGAACGCGCCCGACCTGGTGTGTCGAGAGACGGTGTGGAGTTACGGCGATATGCCTTCGGGCGCGATGATCCACCACGGCTTCCAGGTCATAAACGCCGGCACCCGTCCCCTGAACATCACCCGGGTGGAGACGTCGTGCGGTTGCGCAGCGGCGGTGATGGGCAGGAAGGGCGAGGTCACTCCCGAGTTGATCCGTGCGGCCCGGCCCGAAAAGGACGACGTGCCCGACCGCCGCGTCCTGCAGGTCCGTGCGGCGGGGGTCATTCCTCCCGGTGAATCGATGTGGATCAACGCCTACGTGAACACCTTGTACAAGGAGGGTGCGCGGCCCTTCCGCATCCTCCTCCGGAGCGACGATCCCGAGGAGCCCGAGGCCATGCTGGTCATGGCCGGGACCCTCACCCGGGTGTACGAGATCGAGCCCCTCACCCTCTGGTTCCGTGAGATCCGCTCGAGCCAGGGGGCCTCGGCCCACGTCTGGATCCGCCACGCCCGGAAGAAGTCCTTCCGGCTCTCAAACCTGCGGACATCGTGCGATCTGTTGAAGGCGGCCGTGGATCCTGACCCACCCCGCGAAGCCCACCCCGCCGACGAAGGCTGGACCGGCCTCGAGGTCCGGATTCTGCCCGGCGCCCGCGTGGGCCGCTTCGCGGAGCGTATCGGCTTCCGGGCCGACGATCATCCCATGGAGATCCCGGTCGTCGGACTGGTCAAGGGCAACCTCGACGTCCATCCTCCCTACTTCAACTTCGGCCACGTGACCCTGGGGGAGGCAAAGACCGTGGAGGCCACGGTATCCTCGCGCCTCGGCGAGGCCCTGGGGATCCGGAAGGTGGAGGTGAGCCTCGACTTCATGCGCGCCCGGGTGGAGCCGGTGAAAAAGGGCGTGTTCCGCATTGTCCTGTGGACCGAACCGGGGTGGTACTCCCCCCATCTCAAAGGAACCGCCGTCCTCCACACCAACGATCCCCTGGAGCCGCAAAAGGAGGTGATCGTGTACGGTTTCCTGAAGCGGTCGTGACGGGCGGGCCGGGCTGGACCTCACGCCCCCCGCAGGCTTGCGAGCCACTCCATCCAGGCCTCCATGCCCACTCCGGACCGGGCCGAGAGTTCCAGCAGGGGCGCCCGGGAGTTGATGCGCGCCAGGTCCTCCCGGACGCGGCCCACGTCGAAGTCGAGGACGCCGAGGAGGTCGATCTTGGTGACCAGGATCACGTCGGCCGGCTGGAACAGGGTGGGATACTTGGCCACCTTGTCGTCGCCCTCCGGGATGCTGAGCAGGGCCACCCGGGCGTGCTCGCCCAGGTCGAAGCCGGCGGGGCACACCATGTTGCCCACGTTCTCGATGAAGAGAACCTCGAGGTCTTCGAGGTCCAGGCCCGCGATGCCCTCGGCCACCTGAGCGGCGGACAGGTGGCAGCCACGGCCCGTGTTGATCTGGATCACGCCTGCCGCACCGCCCGAAAGCCTCTCGGCGTCCCGGGTGGTCTGGAGGTCCCCGACCAGGATCCCGGCAGGATGTTCCGGACCGAGGCGCTCCAGGGTCTTCTCGAGGAGCGTGGTCTTGCCGCTGCCGGGCGCGCTGGTGAGGTTCAGGGCCGTCACATTGGCTGCATCCAGACGGGCCCGGTTCTCGGCGGCCGTCCGTTCGTTCTCTTTCAACACACTCTCAATGACCTTGATCTTCAAGGAGATCCTCCCTCTCTCTTTCAGGGCCGGAAAGCGTTTTCAGGACGATGTCCCGGCCTTCGACGATGTCCGGGTCGGCCCGGCCGCACGCATCACACTGAAAGCAGTCGATGTCGGGGACGAAATCGTGGCCGCACGACCGGCACCTGGCCTGCATCGGCACTTCCACCTGGCGCAGGACGGCCCCGGCGGCCGGAGTGTCCCGGCTCTCGGCCTGAAAGGCCAGGTCCAGGGCCTCCGGCACCACCTGCTGCAGGACACCCACCTCTACCTCGAGGACCTCGATGCGGGCGAGGTTGTTTTCCCTCGCCACGTCCAGGGCCTGTCGAACCAGGGCCGCGGCTATGGACAGCTCGTGCATGAATGACCTCAACAGATCCGGGGAAGCGCCTCACCGTAGGGCCGCTGGAGGATACGGCGCCCGCCGATGCCTGTGATCACCTCGGCCAGAGGCGGAACCGCCCGGACCACACGGCCGATGCGGGCCGCCTGCCTGCCCTGGGCATGGGCACGGCACGCCTCGAGCACGCGGTCCCCTTCGCCTTGCTCCACCACCACCACGATCTTACCCTCGTTGGCCACCTCGAGCGGATCCAGCCCCAGGATCTCCGCCGCGTGCCGCACCGGAGCCGGGACGGGCAGGGCCGCTTCCTCGATCTCCACGCCGAGGCCCGTGTCCTCCACCAGGTCGGCCACCACCCCGGCCACGCCGCCGCGGGTGGGGTCCCGGAGGAACTTCACGTTGCCTCCCGAGGCGAGCATGGCCTCCACGAGGCCGGCCAGGGGCGCGGCGTCGCTCTCGAGACGGCTCCGGAGGCCCAGGCTCTCCCGGGCCGCCATCACGGCCAGGCCGTGTTCCGCAACGGAACCCGTGATCAGGATCTCGTCCTCGGGCCGGATCCGCCCCGGCTCGAGGCGCACGCCCCCGGGCACCTCCCCCAGGCCGGCCGTGGTGATGATGAGGCCGTCTCCCCGGCCGCGTTCCACCACCTTGGTATCGCCTGTGACCACCGGGGTGTCCGCTTCCTCGGCCGCCCGGGCAATGGACCTGAGAATCCGGTCCAGGACCTTGAAGGGCAGCCCTTCTTCCATGACCAGGGCCAGGCTGAGGTAGAGCGGCCGGGCCCCCATGACCGCCAGATCATTCACCGTTCCGCACACGGCCAGGCGTCCGATGTCCCCGCCCGGAAACTCCAGGGGCTGGACCACGAAGGAATCCGTGGTCATGCAGAGGCGCCCCTGTACCGGGGGCAACAGCGCGCTGTCGAGCAGGGGATCCAGGAGGTCGTTGCCGAGGCAAGGCAGCACGCGCTCGTCCAGGAGCCTCCGGGTCATCTCCCCGCCGCCGCCGTGGGCCAGCACCACCCGCTCGTCCGCTGTCGTCTTCATGTCATTCCTTCCGGATCAATGCCCGCCGCCGTACCGGTACCACGCCGCACAGGTGCCTTCGCTGCTGACCATGCAGGGCCCCACGGGATGTTCGAACGTGCACGCCTCACCGAAGAGCGTGCAGTCGCGCGGTTCCGCCACGCCCTGGATCACCTCCCCGCACCGGCAACCGGGTGGTTGGGTATCGTCTTCCGTCGCGAGATCGAAACGCTTCGCGGCATCGAAGCGCTCGTACCGACCGCGCAGTCCGAGGCCGCTCTCCGGGATCGTGCCCATGGCGCGCCACACTGCGTCCACGGGCTCGAACACCCGGTCCAGGCAGGCCAGCGCCTGGGGATTGCCCCCGGCGCGGACGGCCACGCCGTAGACGTTCTCGAGGCGCGGCGTCCCGACCGCGACCTGATTCACGAGGCCGAGGACAGCCAGGAGGAGCTGCTCGACCTCGAAGCCCGCCACCACGCAAGCCTTTCCATGCCGGTCTACAAGGTCCCGGTAGGCCTCGGAACCGAGGATGACGCTGACGTGGCCGGGCAGGAGAAATCCGTCCAGAGCCGTGTCGTCCCGGCCGACCAGGGCCCGGAGCGCGGGCATGACGCGCTTGTGGCCGTTCAGGATCGTGAAGTTCTTGAGACCCATGCGGTCCGCCTCCAGCACGGCCAGAGCCGCGGCCGGGGCCGTGGTCTCGAAGCCCACCGCCGCGAACACCACCTCCTCCCCGGGATGAGTCTCGGCGCGGCGCAGAGCTTCCTGGATGGAGTAGCACACCTCCACTCGCGCGCCCCGGGCGCGGTGGCTCTCCAAGCTGCCCCGGTTCCCCGGCACGCGCACCATGTCGCCGTACGTACAGATCGTCACGCCAGGCCGGGTCGACATCTCGAGGACCGCATCGATGTAGCCCTGGGAGGTCACGCACACCGGACACCCGGGACCGCTCACCAGGCGCACTTGAGGGGGAAGCACGGACCGGACGCCGCTGCGAAACAGCGACACCGTGTGGGTGCCGCACACCTCCATGAGGCGCACCGACTCCACGCTCTCACAAGCCCGGATTATGGCTTCAACGAGGTTCTTCGGATCGGAGGTCTTCACTTTGCTGTTCCTGGTCGGGCGCCATGCCCGCTTCCCGGAGATAGTTCCACGTCTCGAGGGCGTCCTCGGCCTCCAGCCGGGCAATGGCCACCCCGGCATGGACCAGAACCCAGTCCCCGGCTCTTGCCTCGGGCACCACGGCCAGGCTCACCTCGATGCGGGTGCCCTGGAAGTCCACGGTTCCCATGCGGCTCAGAGCATTGGAATCCCGCACGTCGAGGATTCTACCGGGTACGGCAAGACACATCCGGTGACTCTCCTCTGGTTTCCGCGTGGGCAAGGGCGGCCACCACGGCCTGGCCCAGGGCCAGGCCGTGGTCCCCTGTGGACAGGCGGCAATGCGTCAGGACAGTAAGTCCCTCTTCTTCCAGGCGCGCGGTCAGGCGGCGCTTCAGGATCTCGTTGAAGAAGCACCCCCCGGACAGGGCGACCGAACGGATGCCGGCATCTGCCGCTGCATGCGCTGCACAAGCGGTCAGGGCGCCGGCCACGGCCTCGTGAAACGCGGCGGCCAATTCGGACGTTGCCCGCCCGGCCCTCCGGCCCTCCACGATCTCGCGGATCAGGGGCCGCACGTCGATACGCAGGACGCCGGTGGCCGGATCTTCCTCCAGGGAACACGCAAGCGACTCCACCTCGGCAGTGCATGCGCCGGCCGCGGCCTCCAGGGCGCGCGGCGCCTCCCCCTCCACGCGGTTATGCTGGCACAGGCCCAGCAGGAAGGCGACGCCGTCGAAGAGCCGCCCCAGACTGGAGGTCCGGGGCAGGACCGAGGGCCCGGCCAGGCGCTGGCGGGTGACGTGCACGGCTTCCCTGTCCGTGGAAGAGAGGAGATCCGCGGCCGCCTCGGTCCAGTCCGGGCCGTATGCCTCATGAAGCAGGCCGGCCGCGGGCCGCCAGGTGTCCCGGGCCGCGGCGTCTCCGCCCGACAGGGGGAAATACATGAGGTGCCCCGCCCGGGTGAAACCGGCCCCGGAACACGCCAGCACCTCGCAGCCCCACACGGCGCCGTCCGTGCCGAAACCGGTTCCATCGCAGCACACGCCGATGACGGGGCCAGTAACTCCATTCTCCATGGCGCAACTCACGACGTGGGCATGGTGGTGCTGCACCTCGGTCACAGGCAACCCGAGAGACCGGGCGTGGCGCGAGGAGAGATAGCCCGGATGCATGTCGCAGGCCACCCGGGCGGGCCGGACGCGCGTGCGGTGCACGAGGCGGTCCACGCACTGGTGAAACGCGCGATACACCGCCGGGTCGGAGAGCTCCCCCGGCATCTCTTCCACCTCGGCCCGGGAGCCGGAGACCAGGCACACCGAGGCCTTGGCGTCCCCGCCCACGGCCAGCACGGGCACGGGCGCGGTGATAGGGAGGGAGATCGGGTCTTCCGGGTTCATGGCTTTCCAGGGACCGGATTTGAAAGCGGGGATCGATATGGGGTCCCCGGGGAAATGATAGACCCAAAAACCGCTTTCCCCTATTTCAACCCGTGGACCTTCATGTACCGGTAGTAGACCTCGAGGCACATGGTCATGACCGCCGTGGCGTAGACGCGGCCGCCGTCCTCGCCCCACGGGCCCAGGGGATCCCAGGATCCCTTCTCGCAGCCGTCCTTGCGCTGGTGGTCCACGATGGCCTTTTTCATGGCTTGGTTCCATCGTGCCCACTGCCGGCCGCCGACCTGGAACATGGCCAGGGTGCCGAAGTACCAGTAGTAGTGGTCGATGGAGCCGGTGCTCCCGTCCCAGGCGGGCAGGCGCTCCAGGCAGAGCTTGGCCCCCAGCTGGATGACCTTGGACTTGTCGGGGTCTTCCCCGAGGAGCACGCGGGTCAGCATGGCCACGGCCGTGATGGCCTCGCTCCTGGAGCGCGGCCACTTTTCCTCGCGGCCAGGCGCGCGCACCGGGCTCACGCCTGACTGCACGTACCCGCACCGGCCCGTGGAGGGATCGGTCATCTGGTCCACCCAGATCCGAGCGCCGCGAAGCACCTCCTTGGGCACGTCCAGGCCGGCCAGCTTGGCGCTCTTCAGGGCCAGTACAACCCAGCCGGTCACCGAGGTGTCGTTGTCCCCGGGCTGGACCGTGTAGCGCCAGCCCAGCTTGCCCGTGCCCGAGGGATTGGGATTCTGCGCCTTGTAGATGAACTCGAGGGCTTTTTCCACCGGCCGCCGCAGGAGCGGACTGCGGGTCATGCTGTACGACTCGGCCATGGCCAGGGTGCAGAGGGCGTGGCAGTACATGAAGTGGCCGGTCTGGGTACCGAAGCACCCCTCGGGATCCTGGATCCGTCTGAGGTACTTGATGGCGTCGCCCACGGCCTTCTTGTAGGGACCGGACTTGTGTGTGTTGCCCGCACCCAGGAAGGCGAGGAGGGCAAGGCCGGTGAGGCCCGGGTCGTACAGGGGGTAGCCCTTGCCGTCACAGATGTTCCCCATGCACCGTTCCTGGTAGCCGTCACAGTCCCAGTAGCCCTCCTCCGGAGTCTGATGCCGGGCCAGCCAATCCAACCCCAGGGATACGCCCTCGGCCGTGCCCGCGCCGCCGTACCGACGTCTGAGAGCGCGCCGACCGCCGTGACGACCACCCAAGGCCCCTGCCACGGAGGGTTTCGCCGGCCGGATCGGTTTCGATACGCCGGCCGAACTCGAGGCCCTGGCCGAAGTCGCCCAGTGGGTGATGCCGCACCGGTCCAGGAGCCCCACGGCATCGATGGCCGCGTCCTCCACGAGGGGTTTCAGGTAGAGCTTCAGGCGGCGGGTCTCGAATCGGGTGGTGAACGGGATGACCGACACCCCGGTCTTCCCGCGAACGGGAGCCGTCTGCCGCCACACGAAGACCTCTTCCTCTCCCTTGACCGTGAAGGCGCTGATCATGGAGACGCCCCCGGCACGCTTCGGCTCGTACACCAGGACGGCGACGGGCCGCAGGGGCTTTCCATACTCCAGCTCCAGGCACCACCGTTCCTGAGCCCGGCCACGCGGGGCCCAGGCCGTGGACAGCCGCCCTGCCTCGAGGGTGTCGGGCGGCCCGACGGCCTGTTCCGGACTGAAGGCCTGTTTCGGCTTCAGGGTGCCCCAGATGAACCAGTGGGGGTGGACGTAGAACCAGTGGCCCGCGGGCAGGTTCTTGTGGCCCATGTATTCGGTTCCCGACCATGGGCCGAAGTCGTAATAGGAGCCGTAGCGTTCAAGATCCCCCGGAACCCGGAGAATCCTCAGGAGACACTGGTACTTCCCCCCTGCCCTGGCGGCCTGGATATCCACCTCCAAGCCTTTTTTGGACAGTCCTTTGGGACGATCCGGAGGATCTTGAGCCAGGGCCGAAGCGGCCACCACGATGAGTAGGATTCCGGTGAGTGGAATTCCGAGCCAGAGGTGTTTCATGAGACCATTCTCCCAGGAAGGATGTTGCTGGTCCGGGCCCGTGAAACAGCGGGGTAACGGAATGAGGGCCGGCGGGTTCAGAAAAACTGGAAAGAAATCGGCAGGCGTGTGGCTCGTCTATTTCGGCTGGCTCCCAGGTGGCCGGATCCGGTCCAGCGCTTTTCGTGCTGCGGCCCGTAATCCGGCATCCTCGGACGCCATCGCTCGCTCGAGGGCGGGGATGGCGAGGCCAGCGACCGGGCCGAGCTCGGCTAGGACATCCACGGCCGCACGGCGCACCTCCTCCTCGGGATCCGAAAGTGCACGGACCGGGAGGAGAACCCCGTAGGAGCCGAGGTGACGGCAGAGGCGGACGGCATTCAATCGCGCGACAGCGTCGCCTTGTTCATATCGATGGCCCAGCTCCTTCACCACGGAACGCTTGATATCGAA
This sequence comes from uncultured Planctomycetota bacterium, assembly GCA_964485695.1. Classification (GTDB taxonomy): domain Bacteria; phylum Planctomycetota; class JAFGQW01; order JAFGQW01; family JAFGQW01; genus CAZAKZ01. The sequence goes on from CAZAKZ010000079.1 coordinate 25,797, forward strand.
ATCCCGAAGGACCCGATCCACGCGCAGGCGAAGATCGGGATCCGGGTCGAGGCGAAAGGGAACCAGCCGGTGCTCGTAGATGATGCTCTGGAACCAGGGCACGGCATCGAACAATTCCATGGCTGCCCTGCGAACCTCTTTTTCAGGGTCCGACAGATATTCTCTATCACGGCAAAATTCGATTGGATCCCGCCTCCACTGACCGGAATCCAGG
>CAZAKZ010000080.1:0-25861 GCA_964485695.1 uncultured Planctomycetota bacterium
AGGGAAAAAAGATGCTTTTTTTCGACTGTTCCACACGGCGATCCGCAGCCATCGCGGTGCCGCTTCGGCCGGATAGACAGTGAATGCAAATCGTGTTAGACTCGGTGGAGTCCGAGATAGATTTCAGACTGCAATACTCATTGAAATGACCGACCCCGGAGGTGAACCATGCAACTCAGATCCACCCTCATGATTCTCATCCTGCTTGGAACTTCCCTGTCCGCCCAGGTCTTCGTGGAACCGTTCAACTATCCCAACGGGCCCAACATCCCGGGATGGACCACGGTGAACGGCAGCTGGGCCATCAACAACGGCCGCCTCTACGCGACAGGAAGCGGCTGGAGATACATCAACCGGACCGGCTTGACGGCCAAGGACTGCGTCATGGACGCCGAGTTCTTCCTGATCACCTCGGCGCTCCAGTTCGGAGGGCTCACCGCCCGGCATCCTGGAGGAAGCAGCACGACCAACCTGGTCATGTGCAAGATACAGAACAACAGTTCGCCGGGACCGGCAACCGCCTTCAACCGCTGTTATATCTACGAGCGGCCGGGGGCATCCGTGTACAAGGACGTCCCGATTCCCCGGCCCACTTCCGTATTCTGCCGCATGATCATCCTGGATAAGAATGCCTGGATGCTGGTCGACGCCGACAAGAATGGCATTTTTGAAATGGTCGTGGGACCGAAAGTACTCACCTCGGTATTCACCTCCGGACTCGCCGGCATGAACTCGTACGGGCCCTGCGAGATGGACAACTTCAAGTTCTACAATGCCGTGATCATCAATGACTCTGGCAATCCCACGCCCCGGCCCGGTGTCGCCCTGCAGTTCAATCTGCGCGGCAAGCCATCCCACAGCTACCAGGCCGCAAGTTCCCTCGGTCGCACCGGCATTCCGATCGGCAGCGGTAGGATTATCCCACTCGCTGCAGATCCGCTCTTCTTCCTCTCCGCGAGCGGCGCCGCGCCCGCCATGTTTGCCAACTACAGCTATAGTCTGGATCCCGGCGGGAACGGTTTCGTCAGGATCGCCCTACCGAAATTACCGGCTCTCGTCGGCATCACCTTCTTCACGGCGTTCGTCACCTTCGACACCAGCGGGATAAACGGGATCAGCAACGATCATCAGGTGACGATCGTCAGTTAGCCGCCTGTGGATGGACTGACGGGAGGTCAATCTCACGGCCGTTTTTTAGCTCAGATCGAGCTACTTTCCGGCCGTGAGGTATCTGACAGCTGTTTTTTGGCCCGATGCAGGCCAAAAATCCTTCGTGAGCCAGAGCGAGTTACTTCCTCAAGAGCTCATGAAGCTCCTTCAGACTCATGTCCATTCGCTTCAGGTGCTCGAGGAGATGTCTGAAGGTCTCGTGGCCGTCGGGGGCATGTCCGGGACCCGCGCCCGGGCGGCCGCCGCGGGGCGGACGGGCACCGAGGTGCTTCACGGCTCCCCCCAGCTTCTTGATCGCCCCCCCGGTCTGCTTGAAGTAGACGGTGAATTTCTTCTCGACCTGTCCGAGACGGCACGCGGTCTTGTGTGTATGTTCCTGGACGTGCTTCAGCTCGCGGCCGAAGGCGTGCTCGTGTTCCTTCATGTGGCGTTTCAGGTGGTCGATTTGCTCCTCAAGACGATGCAGTTGCTCCTTGCAGCCGCCTTCCTCGCAGAGACCGTGGCCCGCATCGGGGCCGCGGTCGTGATCCCTGCAGGGACCGCATTTTCCTCCCCGGACCACGTGGACGCACCCGACGAGAGTCAGGGCCAGTACGATGCCGATTGCGGAACGTATCATGTTGTTCACCTCCATTGGCTGTTTCGTCCTCAATCACTCCGGGTCTGAATCAGAATCTGGTGGACCCCCACTGTATCCTCCGTGCGCGGTGGAGACAACCGTACAGTGGATTTCATCCTCAGGCCCCGGTATCATTGAGTCCCGGCAAGGAGGCGAATAATGCAAATTCACGCCATGGCCGCCAGAGAGACCGGCGCGGCCCTCGAGTCCTGGACCTACGACGCCGCCACCCCCGGTCCCTGGGACTGCCTGATCCGGGTCCTGGCCTGCGGCATCTGCCACAGCGACATCCACATGGTGGACGACGACTGGAGTATCTCCAGCTATCCTCTCGTCCCGGGCCACGAGGTGGTAGGAGAGGTCCTCGAGGTCGGATCCCACGTCACACACCTGAAGCCGGGGGACCGCATCGGAGTGGGCTGGCAGCGATCTTCTTGCATGGTCTGTGGCGACTGCTTCGATGGAAACGAGAACCTGTGCAACGAGAGCTCCGGCGTCATCGTCGGAAGCCACGGCGGCTTCGCCGATCACCTCGTGATGGACAGCCGGTTCTGCTTCCACCTGCCGAAAGGCATCGCCACTGACGTCGCCGGTCCCCTCATGTGCGGGGGCATCACGGTCTATTCCGCCCTGCGATGCGCGGGTCTCTCCTCGGGCCTGGACGTCGGCGTCATCGGTGTGGGGGGACTGGGACACATGGCCGTCCAGTTCGCGGCACGCCTGGGAAACTGCGTGACGGTGTTCACCACCAGCGACGACAAGGCCCGGTTCGCCGCCGAACTGGGTGCCCACGAGGCCGTGGTCCTCCGGGACGGCGTCGTGCCCGAAAGCCTGAGTCGGCCCCTCGATATCCTGATCAACACCGTGCCCCATCATCTGGACTGGAACGCCTACCTGAACCTCCTCGGCTCCGACGGCGTTCTGACCTTCGTGGGAGTGCCCGGCGGCCCGTTCACCATCGACCTGAACCGCCTCCTCTTCAAGCGCCGCAGCATCACGGCCAGCCCCATAGGCGGCCGGGCCATGATGAGGGACATGCTCGGGACGGCCGATCGCTTCGGCATCGCTCCCATCATCGAGAAGTTCGCCCTGGCGGACTGCAACGATGCCGTTTCAAGACTGCGGGAAAACCGGGTCCGGTACCGGGCCGTCCTGGTGCCGTGAATCCCGATCTCGTGCAGGAAAACCGCACTTCTTCCGATATTCCTACCTACCGGCCTGATTTCTGACTACTATTTCCATCCATGCCCTCCTGGGGGGCTCCGGTACTGGTTTCGATGTTGGACAACGGGCTGCTTTCGACAGCCCTTCAATCATGCATGGTGTCGCGAATCCAATGAATCCTAATTCTGAATCCTCGCGGATAATCCGGAAAGTCCGGACGCGGGCGGAGCGTCGTGCCTTCCTCCAGGAAGGCTGGGTGATTGCGAATCACATCCTGGTCTCGTTTCACGTGGCCTTCATCTCCTCGGTGCTGGCCCTTGGGTCGGAGTCCCTTTTCAAGGCGGCGGTGCTCCAGTTCATCTTCGTGAGCCCGGAGACCCTGGTGTCCGCGGTGTTCATGTACATCAGCTTCCACACCGCCATCGCCATCCATGAGATCGGGCACTTCCTGTCGGCGGCCCGCCTCAACGCCCTGAACCCGGCCGTCCTCGAGGAGGTGAGGCCCCGCCTTGAAAAGCCCGGTCTGGGTCGCATGGTATTCTATGCGGGCCTGTTCCTCCGGGCCCCCTACGGCAAGGCGCGGGGCATCAAGCGCGAGGGTTTGAACTTCTACCCGGACGCGCCCTACAACCTGGCCGTGGCCGCGGCGGGTCCCCGGGCGAGCCGAAACCTCGCCTTCATTGCCCTGCCGCCCGCCGTCCTCCTCCTGGCCGTGGGCCTGGCCTTCGGGAACGATCCGGCCGTCTACGTGGGGCGGCTCCTGCTGGGCATCGGCGTGGTCGCTCTCCTCGATTTCCTCATGGCCGATCCGGGCAAGTACAAAGAATTCAATGAACGGGAAAAGACGGCCGAGAAAAAAGCGGCCTCCGTGGAAAGCCTGTCCGGCTGGCTCGAGAAAGCGCCCACGGTCATGCGCAAGATGCTCGCCGGTCGGATCCAGGAGGTCACCCACCCCCGTCTGGGCCCGGTCACGGCCCCCTGGCAGTTCCGCAACTGCGGCATGGGCGGACGCCACACCGAAAAGGAATATCCCGAATCCAACATCAGCATGCAGGAGGCCATGTTCCTGATCCTCGGCGCCCGGGACTACCAGGAAGGCCAGGAGATGACGGTGCGGCTCCAGACCCGGCTCAAGGAGATCATCGAGAAGGAAGAGGGGTGCCGGGTCATGGGCATCGGCCTGGAAGGCGGCCTGGCGCCTTTCATCGAGAAGGGCGACTATCCCATGCCCGAGGTCCGCCTCTGGGACATGATGAAGCAGACCATCGAGGAGTGCGGATTCACGCCAGGCGTGGACGTGGCCATCGCCCTGGACCCGGCGTTGAGCGAGCTGGAGATCGCATACCGCAAGGAGTTCAACATGCCCGACAGCGTCGGCATGTACCTCTTCTGGCGGGACAAGGCCAAGAAGGTCCTGGACCGGGACAGCGTCCTGGAAATCTACCAGACCGCGATCCGGGATTACGAGATTCCCATCCTCTCCGTCGAGGACGGTTTTTCCGAGGACGATCACGAAGGGTGGAAGAAGATCCTCGACGCGCTGGGCGACAGGATCTTCGTCATCGGTGACGACCTGGTCACCACCAACGACCGCACCATCGAGATCGCCGCCGCCGGGGGGATGATGAACTCGGCGCTGATCAAGGCCAACCAGATCGGCTCCCTGTATGAAACCCTCCTCGCCATGCTGGTGGCGCTGGGAAAGGGCCAGGAGCTGGTCGTCTCCCACCGGTCCAAGAGCCCCAACGACGACATGGAGGCTCACATCGCGCTGGCCGCCAACGCCCTGGGACTCAAGGCCGGCGGCGGCGCGAACACCGAGCGCCTCGTCAAGTACCAGTCCGTGGCCGAGCTGATGGGGAAGGGCGCGGAGGACGAGACCCCGCATGCCCTCCACGAAGATCAGAAGGCCATCATCCAGAAGATATTCGCGTACGAGGAATCCACCAACGCGGGCGTCCCCACCGTGGGCGTCACTGTGGATTTCCTCCTCCCGGAATCGGGCGTCGTGCTCAAGTTCCGGGGTGCCACACCGCTCGGAACCTCCGCCGGCACGGGCGAGGCCATCCACCTCGTCGACGCCCTCATCGAGGCCGCCGAGCACCGGGAGGTGATCGAACGCAACGCCGCCTTCTTCACCGAGAAGGAGCCTGGGGTGTTCGCATTCAAGAAGGATGCCGGCGAGGATCGCATCAAGGAAAAGGGGGACGAGGCGCTTTCCGCCCTGTTCGCCCGGGCACAGCGGTATCAGGGCAAGGGTTGCTTGAACGCCGTGGAGAACGTCCTGGAGATCATCGCGCCCGCCTTCGAGGGGCGGAACGCCGCCACCCTCACGCTGAAGGACATCGACCATTCGCTCCTCGACCTGGAGATGCGCGTGGCGAAGCGCCGGGGCAAGCTCTCCGACGGGGCTTCTTCCGAGGAGTTGGTCCACGTGATGCAGCGCAAGCAAAACCTCGGCATGAACGCCATGCTCTCGGTTTCGCTGGCGCTGGCGAGGGGCGTGGCCCACATGAAGGGGAAGGAGCTCTTCGAGCTGCTCCGCGAGGAGATGCTCTCCATCATCAGCAGCCTGACCGAATCCGTCGGCGTGGATATTCCCGGCAGCCGATTTTCGGACTACGTGACCGCCCTCCGCGAGGCGAACAAGATCCTCGAGGCCGAGGACAAGCCCTTGTACGAATCCCTGAGGAAGATCACCGGTGTCTACACGGGGAAGGCGGAGGCCGTCGTGGTCGAGGCGCCCGCCGAGAAACAGGCCGTGTCCCCACCGATGTTTCCGCCCGAACCGGGGCCGGTGGAGTCGCGACCGCCGGCCGCCTGCGCCGAGGTCCTGGAAGCGATCCTGTCGAAGCTGGGACCGGCCTTCGAGGACAACGTGCATCACGGCCTCTGCCACGTCAGAGACCTTCTGGACAGGGCCGCGCTCCTGGCCGGCAGACTCGGCGTGGAGAATCGCATCGACTGGCGGATCCTCACCGCCGCCATCTGCTTCCACGACGTGGCCAGCGAGAGCGAATCCCACGGCGAGGAGGGTGCCGCGCGCGCCCGGAAGGTGCTCGCGGAAGTGGAGGCCGTTCCGGCCGGGGACATCGGCCGGGTGGAGGAGGCAATACGCCTTCACGAAGATCGCACCGAGGAGGGTGCCGCCGCAAGGAAGGCCGCGGGCCTCGAGGCGCAGCTGCTCTACGACGTGGATCAGCTGGAAGCGTTCGGCGTCAAGGGCATCTACCGCTACGTGGCCGTTTACACCGACCGGGGAACGGCCCTGGAGAAGATCCTCCCCAACGCCGAGGCCCGGTTCCGGAGCCTCACCTTCGAGGAATCGCGAGCCCTTGCCGCCGACGACTACGCATTCACCCGGTCCTTTTTCGAGAAGCGCCTCCTGGAATCTCACGGCGAGGACAGCCTTCTCGGAGCGCGCGGCGTCTCGGAGTGGATCCGTCGCCACCACGGATCCCACCCCGCGAAAATATCGAAGGAAGCCCTGGAGGCCCTGGCAAACGAGGAGGACGGCGAAGACCTCCGCTATTCCCATGCCTTCTTCACTGCTTTGGAGACCGCATACGAGGAAGCCGCCCCGGCAGGGGAACCGACTCCGGTCGAGGAGGAAGCTCCGGCGTTTTCGCCGGGCGGCCCGGCCGAATCATTCACCGAGGAGGAGCAGCAGGAGATCTACGCCCTGAACCAGGCTCTCTTCAAGGCCCTGGAGTTGGAGGACAACGCGGCCGAACGCACCGTGGCCCTACGGCTCTACCTGAAAAAAAGGGGAGAGGCCGTGCTGAGTTCCGGTCGCTACGGTTTCGTCAACAACTGCATCTACCGGAGCGCGGGGTGGTTGATCCTGCCCTACCTGGTAGGCAACACGGTCATCATTCACGGGGTCTCGGAGGGGAAGACCGAGACACTGGCCAGCAAGCAGTTTCCGCCGGGAACCATCTTCACCCACCGGCTTCTCGAATCCATGGCCGGTTTCACCGGGGAGCCCATGGACCTGGAAAAGGAGATCTTCGATTTCGACGTGGACGCGGCTGAACCGATCCGGATCTCCAGGATCCGGGACATGGCGGCCGAACTGAAGAAGATCAATGAAAGCACGAACCGCAACCAGGTCGTGCACGCCTTGCGGTGCATGGTGGCGAAGCTCAACAGCCTCTCCTTCAAGGCGTTCCTCGGCGCCAAGAACATGCAGCCGGAGGTTGCGAACCTCCTCAAGGAGCTGGTCCGGTTCCTGAACAATCCCTTCTCGCGCCGGGTCCCCCTCCTGGCGCGCAACCTCGTGAGAAACATCGCCGGCCTCGTGGTGAAGCCGCACCTCATCGATCGCCTCTGGAACGACACAATCGATCTGGCGGAGGTCCATATCCGTGGAAGCGACATCGTCAACGAGCTGAGAAGGAGCACGCACCATGCCCTCGGCAAGCGTACCCTTCAGCTGGCAACCGCCTATCTCGAATTCCTCGAGTCCGGAGCCGTGAAGGCACTGGCCGGCCTCGGGTACTCGACACCGGGTGCGGCGGACGTGGAAGCGAAAAATCGGAAGACGCCCGTGGAGATCGTCCGGCGCATCGTGGAAGACCTCGAGAAGTTCCTGGGCGCGTCCGAAATCGTGGAGCGCATCCGTGACTGGCAGGAAGACTACCGCACCGCCCTCACCCAGTGCGATTTCGGCAAGAGCCTGTCGGATGAGGTGGAAGAGGTGGTGAACAACGGGATCCGTGAGAAGAACCGCTGGACCTACCTCCACCATCTCCGCATTCTCAAGAAGAAGGTCGTGGACTTCTCCCGGTTTTCCGACATCGGCGACGACTGCAACCGGCAGCTGGACGAGCTCCTGGACCTGAAGCCGGACGACCCCGGCTTCGACACCGAGGGAGCCGAACGAACGGTGACGGAGAGCCTCGAAGCCTTCACAGCCAGGATCCGGACGGCCTACCAGGACGATCTCTTTGCCTCCCTGGACGAAGTGGTCGAGGCCTACGGCAGCGGGGATTTCCAGGGGACTTTCACCCGGATCCACGATCTCCGCAATACCCTGGTGAGCACCATCCGTAGCGGCGGATTCAGCGAGCAGCGACACCTGCTCTACCAGCTGGACTGCCTGCTGGAGGAGATGGGCTTCCTCGCCCTCCGGCACGTCTCTTCCATCTATGAAACCGGGGGCGTCAATGTCGAAGAGAGCCTCCACCTCATCCGGACGTGTATCCTGAACCTGAAGAACGACGGCATATTCTCGCGGGAGCTGACGGACTTCGCCTCGATGCTGGGGAGCGGGTCCAGGACCTACGCCGAAGCCCTGAACCTGCTGGACAGTATCCAGCGGACCTACCACAAGATCCTCCAGCGCGTGACCGCCCCCTTCGAGACACTGCGGGAACGGCTGGACCTCGAGGAAGACGAGCTCCAGACGGTCCTGGGCGCCCTGCAGCGGGGGCTCTACGACCTCAACAGCATGGTGAACTTCTGCGAACTGGCCCGAGCGCACGTCCGGGATACAGTGCAGGACCTGTCCAGCCGTATCGATGGTGGGGCCGACGACGCCGAGGCGGGGGATAAAGCCTTCGACATCCTTCACCTTTCCCACCGGGACGAGATCGGGAAACGCCTGACGGACGAGGACGACAATCTTAGGGAGCGCTACGGAGGCAAGGGGAGCGGCCTGCTCTATATCAGCCACCTGGAGCTGCCCTCCAGGGACGGTTTCATCCTGCCCACGACCCTGCCGAAATCCGGCCTTCACAAGAGCGACCGGCCTCGCCTGGTGCGTGAGATCACCGACCACCTCCGCATCCTCGAGGATGGCGGGGATAAGAGGTTCGGGGATACCGAGCGGCCGATGTTGCTTGCGGTGCGGGGCGGCTCGGTGTTCTCCATGCCCGGAATCCTCTCCACCGTCGTCTTCGTGGGCATGAACGACGCCATTGCGAAGGCCCTTGCCGGGGATGATCCCTGGAACGCGTACGACTCCTACCGGCGATTCCTCGCCTCGTATGCCCAGACGGTGTGGGGAGTGGACCTAGAGGCCTTCGACCTGGTGGAAGAGACCAAACGCCGCTACGGCGTCAAGGCCAAGGACGACCTCCCCTGGGAGGGGATGAAGGAGGTGGTGGAATCGTCCAAGACCATTCTCCGCCAGAAAGGTTTCGGCGAGGCGCTGGACAAGGTGCTGGGCGATCCCCTGGAGCAGGTCTTCACGGCGGTGGAGGCGGTGTTCGATTCCTGGGACGGAGACACGGCCCGGCGCTACAGGGATATCATGGGGCTCTGCGACTCCTGGCACACGGCCGCCATCATCCAGGAGATGGCCTTCGGCAACCGGACCAACGAGGCCGTGGTTCCGGGGCTGGACGAGGTGCTGGCGTCCCTCACCGGAGCCATCCCCCACACGAGCATGACGGATCGTGGAGTGCGAACGCTCCTGGGCGAGATCAAGTTCTCGGCGGCCGGCGACGACCTGGTCGGCGGCGTTACGGCCTCGGGCTCGTTCCTGTCCATGGAAGAGCTGAGGGACCTCATGCCCATGCTGGAGCGGCGACTGAAGCACGTCGTGGCCCGGCTGCGCCGGTTCCAGGGCACGGATCAGGAAATCGAGTTCACAGTTGAACGAGGCGTCCTGAGCGTGCTTCAGTCGAGGACCGCGGAGAAGGGCATGGACCAGGACCTGGTAACCTTCGAGGGCCCCGGCACGGAGGACGCCTTCGGCATAGGCATCCGGGGCGGGGCGTTCCGGGGGGTTGCGGCCTTCGACGAGGAAGACCTGAAGGAGTTGTCCACCCAGAATCCGGGCGACCGGGATGATGCGGACGGGATCCTGCTGGTGATGGAGAATCCAACGCCCGGAGACATCCCCCTGATCCTATCGGCCGACGGACTTCTCACGGCCAAGGGAGGCCACTCCTCCCACGCGGCCGTGGCCATCAACGGCCTGGAATCCCGGAGCATCGCAGCTGTCATGAGCGCCGTCGGTCTCAGGGTCAGCGCAAAGAAGCACGAGGCCGTCCTCGTGGACGAACAAGGCAAGGAGCGGCATCAAATCCGGAAGGGAGACGTGGTTTCCCTGCACGGGACCACGGGAGAGGTGTATCTCGGTTCGCGGATGCTGCGAGGCAAGTAAGACAGGAGAACCGCATGAGAAAGGCGTTACTCAGCCTCGCGACCACGGTCATATGAGCGATGCTGGTCTACGCAGGTTGCGTATACTGGCCCTTCCAATGGAATCCCTGGATCGGCATCGTGGTGGGGAGCATCATCCTGGTCGGAGGCGTCGTCGACACCGCGGTCAAGGTCGTACGGAGTCGAGGAAAATAATCGACCACTCGCCTAGCGAGTGGTATTAGGAAGCCCCCTCGAAGGGGGCTCCCGGTGCACACCGCCGGAAACACGCCGGATGAAGTGCTTCATCGGAGGTGAACGAGTTCGTTTTGACTCATTCACCCCGGATGAAATCGAGCAGCAGATCAACGCCGGATCGGTAGAACCTCTTCGGGTCCACGCCCATCGGGCGTGGTTTCAGGATCTAATAAGCGAACTGAGCCTCCGCTGTTTTCGGGGTGGCACATTCCACAGGAATGCAGTATCCTGGAAACTCGAGGAGGACATTCTTCATGAACACCAAGGTCCCTCATTCAATCGATTCCGTCCTGTCCGCCCTTCCCTTGAGCCGCCGGGCTTTCCTGGGCACCCTCGCCGGGGGCACGGCCCTGGCCTTCACCGACCTGCGCTCTCTCCTGGCCGGGGAGATCGACGCCAGGCCCCTCGTGGTGCGCACCCACCACAAGGATGCCGTATCCTGGGACTACAAGACGGGGTGGCACGGCGATTACGTGAGCCAGCCCATCGTGGACACCCTGGTGGACCGGGGCCTGTCTGAGCTCACGGGCCTGGGCGACGTGGCCGCGGCCTGGCGAGCCCTCCTGCCCGGGTACTCCAGGGGCAAGAAGATCGCCGTGAAGGTCAACTTCAACAACTGCGGATCCTGCAACGATTCGGACAACATCATCGACGCCCTGGTGGAGGTGGTGAACGCCCTGGTGCGCGGCATGACCACGGCCGGCGTGGCCGAGGACGATATCTGGATCTACGATGCAGTCCGCTACATTCCCTATCGTTTCCAGAACCGGCTGCGCCAGAAGAGCGTGGTGTGCTGGGCCAGGAACGCTACCTGCGGGCTCCGGCGCGCTCTGTTCAGCGGCACCGCCCTGAACTCGGTCATCTCCTTCACCAAGAGCATCCGCTCCCAGATCATCACCGATGTGGTCGTCGACGCCGACTACCTGATCAACATCCCCATCGTGAAGCGCCACAGCCTGGGCGGCGTCACCCTCGGCTACAAGAACCACTTCGGATCGGTGCATAACTGCGGGGACATGCACAGCTACATGACCCTGACCAACTCGAGATTTTCCACCACCTACAATCCCCTGGTGGAAATGATGGCCAACCCGCACCTCGGCGCCAAGACCGTCCTCACCGTGGCCGACTGCCTCTACGGCTGCCTCCAGCACCAGTCGGGAACGCCGCAGCCCTGGACGATGTTCGGCAACCGCTCCCCGGCCACCCTCCTCTTCTCCCGGGACATCCTGGCCATCGAATGCGTCCAGCGGGACTTCCTGTTCAAGGAGGCCTCACGGTCGAGCGATCCCAAGGCCGAATCCTACATGAAGCTGGCCGCCCAGGCGAACCAGGGCACGTACGAGGCGACCCCGACCTCCTGGAACTACCAGCTCATCGACTACCGTGATCTGGACCTGGCCGGCGCGGGCTGGTTCCGCACCTACGGCAAGGGCAAGCCGGGGTCCTCGACCCGGACGCCGTTCTGGCGATTCACCGGCGTGCCGGCCCCCGGGCGGACCGTGATGCTGGAGGTGGTGGACGGGATTCCGAACAGCATGGCCCTCATCGGTGTGGGGCACAAGGAGGCCGACCTACCCATCTTCTTTGGAAGGCTCCTCATCGACCCGTTTCTCACGGCCTTCCAGGTGCCCCTGGACGCCTCCGGAACGGCCCACATCCCCATCACCCTGCCCACGGATCCGTCCTGGGTGGGTGGGGAGTTCACCCTCCAGGCCCTGGTGGTGGACTCCGGCGTCTCCCACGGCGTCTCTTCCACGGGAGGCCTCAAGATGCACATCGGGGTGAAGGTGTAAGGCCTCGCGCATACCCTGTGCACACACGAGAACCGGCCGGTCTCTCGACCGGCCGGTTTAGAATAAACTGAATCCTTCAAGAAGAATTCAGGTAGATGGAATCGATCACGGGGCCAGCTCGCTGCCAGCGGTGTTGGTGCAGCAGATTATGCCGCCCTTGCCGAATGCAATTGCCGCATGGTAGACGCAGATACCGGCCAGCACGGGAATATTGGGAACCGAGAATTTCCCGGCTGTACTGCCTCCGCTGGGCACGACGCCGGCGTAGCCGTTGAAGATGGGGGGACCCCCAAAGATGGAGGCCCAGAAGATCGCGTCCGGATTCAGGCAGATCGTGCAGTTACCGAGGGTCAAAGGAGTCTGGCCGAAAGATGCGGCGATCTGGTAGAACTGACCGACCGGCATGTTGATGAGCTGAATCGGCGTGGACCCGCCGATCTTGGCCGTATCCGGAGCCAGGAGAATGCAGCGCTTGTCGTAGGTCAGGCACACCTTGAGGCCGTTGGTGCACCACGTGTTCGATCCTACCGGAGCATTGTAGTTGTCGATGGTCGTCAACTTGCTCATGAGGCGCGGGGTGCCGCTTCCATCTGCCCAGCCGACGAAACCCAGGGCCGTGTTCTGGCCGCGGAACCGGACCTCGAGGCAAATATTACGCTTCCCGTCATATCCGAAATCGCAGTGCGTTCCGATGTCCACCCAGGTATCCCCCGTCGGCAGGGAATAGGTGAATCCGGAGCTGGTGTCGATGAGGTTGGTCGGACACGGCGCACAGTGGTCGGCGAATTTCAGGGAAAGAGGGCACTTCGACGTGGTGTGCGACATCCTCATCTGGAACTGCTTGGCAAAGAAGGAAGTGTTCCTGCTGAACCTTGAATGCCGGGTGAACGCGACTTCCGTGATCTTGACGGGGGCGTTGGGAAGATACTTCGCGTCCAGAATCTGGATGAAACGCCCGGTCGTGGAGGACATGTCCCACGGCCAGATGTTGTTGCTGCCCGCAGCCGGATTGCTGTCAGGGACATAGGCCTTCTGAGCCATGACCGACCCTGCAACCAACACGAACGCCACGAGAAGCCAGTAACAATTCTTCATGATATATTCCTCTCATGAATGCTTGGAAAAGAAATGAAAGTCCTCTGGAATAATGCAGAGGTTTCATGAACGGACTCTGCAGGATCGCACACGCGGATCCAGCAGAGAGAATTGATGTAATCGAGAACGATCAACCCGTTTTACCTTCCTCCGTCATTTATCAGACACAATTCCGGATCGGACCTGAATCGCTTTAGCAAATTGGCGAATACCTCATCGATGCGCACACCCTACTGGAAGGTTCCCCCCAGTCAAACATTAATTATTTAAAATTCATATAATTAATAATTTGGCTGTCGCAGAAAGCGGAGATTCGGCCTCCGGTTCTCCGCTGCACGGGTTGCATCAAGCGCTCTGTGTTTCGCGGTGGAAATCGACAGGAGGGGAATCCACCTCGATGGACACTATCAGCGCAAGAGTATATCCACAGGCGGGTAACAGCCTCTCAGGACCCGCCCTCCTTCATGCGCTCCTCCTGGATCCGGTCCATGAGGTCGCAGGCATCCTTGAAGAGCCCCGTCTCGACTTTCACCTCGTCCCCGAGGATCAGGACGGCGTCCTTGTCCAGCGAATAGGCCGGCCACGCCGGTAGCCCCTCGCGGTTCGGGTTGCCCGTGGTGGCGAACTGCACCCAGTAGGCGCTCATGGTTCCGGCCAGACCCAGATCCGTGTCGTCGTACCTCGCCCCCTTCTTCACGTTGCCGAAGGCGTACGGGATCTCGGTACCGTGAAAGGCTCCGTATTTTTTGAAGACCTCGTTCGGCATCACGCGGGTGAAGTGATACAGGAACACCTTGTCGGTGACGCGGGTCATGGCCCTGGCGGTGGCCCGGGCGGGTCGTGAGAAGGCGGACACCGTGACCAGGCGGTTGAGGGCGGCCGGCACGGCGCTGTGGGTCTCGGCGGGGAACTGCTCCAGGAGCTCGCTCAGGTGTCGTCGGGACAGGCGCCTGAGAATGAAACGATAGGCAAGCTTCCTTTTGACGGGCAGCTGAGCGAGAAACACGGTTCCCTCGTCGGCATTGGACCCCGCCATGAAAGGAATCCCGTGCTGCTTTCCCTCCCTGAAAAGGACGCGTGGATCCCCCGGTGCCACCCGGCCGTCTACCACGGGGCCGAACTTGATGCCCCGGCCGAAGAGCCCCTGAGCCGCGCTCGAGGCCTCCAGCAGCGTTTTAGCATCCACGGCGCGGAGGAACCCGACGGGGTCTTCGGCCCGGTCCCCCCCGAGCCGCTTCAGAATGCGCCTCCCCACCGCCTCCATGGGCTCCTGACCGTAGCGCTTTTCCCTGAGGTGGCGGATGCGGCCGAGGGCCGTCCCGCTCTGGGCGATGGCGCGGTGAAAGAGGCCTTTTGCCGGGGGCGAGACCATGAGCCAGCACACGCTCGCGGCGCCGGCCGATTCGCCGAAGAGAGTGACCCGGCCGGGGTCTCCACCGAAGGCGCCGATGTTTCGCTGCACCCACCTTAGGGCCGCAATCTGGTCCAGTAGGCCGTAGTTCCCGGAAACGCCGCGTGGGGATTCCTTCGAAAGCTCTGCAAGGGCCAGGAAGCCGAAAGGGCCCAGGCGGTAGTTCACGGTGACGACCACGGCGCCCCGGCGGGCCAGGGCCTTGCCGTTGTAATAGGGCTGGGAGCCGGCCCCGGTGGTGAAACCGCCGCCGTGGATCCAGACCATGACCGGATATCCGCCCTCGACTCTGCTGGCGGGCGTCCAGACGTTGATGTAGAGGCAATCCTCGCTCTGGTTGGAGGGATTCGCTCCGATCAGGGACTTCGGCTGCGGGCAGGCCGGGCCGTACCGGATGCAGCGACGGACGTTCCGCCACGCTTCAGCCCGGACGGGGGATTTCCACCGGAGTGCCCCCACCGGCGGCGCGGCGAACGGAATACCCTTGTAGACATCCACGATCTCCTCGCCCTTGCCGACCCTCAGTCCGGTGATCGGGCCGGTGTCAATGTGCACCAGGGTGGGGTCCGGAGGATTCTTCTCTCCCTGTGCACCGCAGCCCAGAGACCATGCCGCCACCAGGAAGATCGAGACCCCCAGGCGTCCTGAACTGAATCTCGCCATGCCGAACCTTTCTCGCATCGCTCGCAACGAGTAATCTTCGTCAGCCGTTTGCCGCCGTCTGTAGGTATTACCCGGAATGAACGCCCGGCATCCCTGGTTTTTTTAAAAACAGGCTGCCGGGAAGCGGCTCGGTTCACCGCAACTCGATGAGCCGCGGCCCGACCACGTGGGCCACGCCCGAGGAGGCATTCGGGTCCAGCACCAGGGCGGCGAACCAGATCCGGATCCCCCTGGCTCCCGGGCCGAGGGCGTTGGCGTTTACCTTTACCACTGCCCTGCCGGACGCATCCAGCCGTCCAAGTGTGCCTTCCAGAATGCCGGAGATGCCCCCCGCAAGGCACAGACGGGTCAGGCCGTCGAACGCCACGGGGACGACGCGGCCGTCTGGCAGCGGAAGGCATGGGCTGACACCGCTCAGGGAGGCGCCGACGACGTAATCCCGGCCGCCCTCGCCGGGAAAGCTCAGGTGCAGGAGCCGGTCGTTCGGCGGTGCCGTCTGCTTCCAGGCGAGATGGTTGCCGCGGGCGCGCACCATGCTGGTGCGCTGGTGGGTACGGAGGCCGGGAAGGGGGAGGACACCCAGGGCCATGCCGTCCTCGGTCAGGTTCACGATGGAGGAGTGGTTCTTCCCGAGGGTCTGGTAAATCAGGGCTCGGTATCGTACGGGGAAAGCACGGCCTCCGGCCTCGACGAGATCGCTCGGGTAACTGTAATTCCCGAAGGTGTTCAGCGTGGACACACCGTTTTCTGGATCCAGCTTGATGAGGGCGCCCACCAGCATCGTGCCGTGGACGAAGAGATCGACGTTGTCTCCGTACTTCCCCCGGTACGGAAGGGTTCGGGAACCGACACCCATGTTCCGGATGCCCCAGACTGGAGGCTGCGTGAACGTGGTGACGGCTCCGGATCGCGGATCCACGCGGTAGTATCCCCACTGCAGCGGCTTGTTCAGGAAGCCCCGGACCAGGACCTGCCCCGACTCGGGATCGAAGGAGAGTCCGTCGATGGCCAGGTTCACGGCGGTGGTCACGGTGGTGAGCTGACTGCCCCGGAGTCGCACGATGTAGGTGTCCAGGTTGGGCGCCCGGGTCGCGATGAGATGGTCGCCGTCCTCGTCTGCCACCATCAGGGCTGCAGCCTTGAGCAGCGTGGAGGAGACGAGGGTTGTCAACTTACCCTTCGCGTCCACGTGCAGGACCTCGCCGGGATACCCGGTTGCGGAGGACTGGCCGATAATCCTGTATCCGGCATTATCCGGGCTGTGGAGAATCTGGTAGGGAGTGAATGGGGGCAGGGATGTGATCGTCGAAGCCGACCCGGTGGGATTCACGTTCAACAGGATATAGCCCTGTGCGGATGAATCATACGCGGTGAGCACAACGGAATCCAGCTGGGCCGCCGCCGGGAAGCAGACCCACAGGGCGAGGAAGAAAAGAGTCGTAAACCGAAGAAGCATCACGATCTCCTGAACTGTCCCGAATCCGTACGTCTCCCCGGCCTCGAGTTTTTGCTCCCTTTCAGTCTACCCGAACCATACCGGATCGGGTAAAAATATTCGGGGAATATAGGGAGCTCGACACCCTCATCAGGATGCTGTCATGAAGAAACTGACACCCGTTCTCGTCGTGGATGAAATCGAGCCGTGCCTGCTGTTCTGGGTCGATCAACTCGGATTCAAGAAGACCGTGGAAGTGCCCGAAGGTGACAAGCTCGGGTTCGTGATGTTGAATGTCGGAAGTACCGAGGTGATGCTTCAGACCCGGGCGAGCTTGAAGAAGGACGTTCCCGCCCTCGCCGAGGGGCCGTACAGAACCAACCTCTACATCGAAGTGACGGACCTCGATGCCGTCGAGGATGCGCTGGAAGGCGTGGACTACGTCTTCGAGCGGCGCCAGACGTTTTACGGCGCCACGGAGATCGCCGTGCGCGAGCCCGGCGGAAACACTGTCATCTTCGCGCAGTTCTGAAGGTCTCCGAAACGAAGTATCACGACTGGAGAATTTTCATGAAAACAATCGGCCTCGTGGGTGGTATGAGTCCTGAATCGACGAAGGACTACTACGGCATCCTCATCGATCTGGCGAAGGAAAGGCTGGAGGGAAACCTCAACAATCCGGAAATCGTCATCTACAGCGTCAACCTCTCGGTGATGATGGGTCACATGAAGGCCGGGCGACCCGAAAACGTCGTCGGCATGCTGGCCGAGGTCCTGGACCGTCTCGGACGCGCCGGCGCCGAGGTGGGCGCACTCACCGCGAACACGCCCCACGTCTTCATCGACGAACTCACGCGGCGCTCCCCCTTTCCCCTCGTGAACATTCTCGACACCACATTCCGGAAGGCGAAGGAAGCGGGCTGCCGGAAGGCGCTCCTGCTGGGCACGTACGTCACCATGGCGTCCGACATGTATCCCCGGAAGTTCAGTGAAGGGAGCATGGACATCGTCGTGCCCGACACGGAGGACCAGGCGTTCATTCACCATTCCATCGAGTTCGAGCTCACCCGGGGTATCGTGTCGCAGGAGACCCGGAGCCGCTACCTGGAGATCTGCAGGAACCACGTGGAGAAGGAGGGCGTGGACGCCGTGATCCTCGGCTGCACCGAAATTCCCATGGTCTTCGAAGAGGGCGACCTGCCGGTGACCCTGGTCAACACGACGCGGATTCACGCCGAGGCGATTTTCGACGCGGCCATGGGAGGGTAACGTTCAGGTCAGTAGAGCGCCTCCACCCGTTCTTTGAACCTGTCCAGAAGGTCGCGGTACACTCGCACGTTCCCTTCCACGGGATCTTCGGCCACCCCGGTGCTGCGAACCAGGGGGCCGGCCACCTCGTCGGCGGTGACGGACTTGCCCTCCATTCTGCGTACCGTCCACAGAGCCTGGATGGCCGCGCCCAGCGCCGCAGACTCGGGTTCCTCGAGCACCGTCACGGGCACGGCCAGAACGTCAGCGAGGATCCGACGCCAGAGCGGATTCCGGGAGCCGCCCCCCACCAGACGGACCCCGTCGACCCGGACCCCGAGGTCCCGCATTCGCTGCACGCCCCAGCTGAGACCGAGGCTCGTGCCCTCGAGGGCTGCCCGGAACACGTGGCCCGGGCGGAAAAGACCCGGCCGCAGACCCAGCAGAGCGCCGGTGGCATCCGGCAGGTCCGGAACCCGTTCCCCCTGGAGATACGGCACGAACAAGACGCCGTCACACCCCGCCGGCACCGTCTCCGCTTCCCGGGT
Organism: uncultured Planctomycetota bacterium; assembly: GCA_964485695.1. Classification (GTDB taxonomy): domain Bacteria; phylum Planctomycetota; class JAFGQW01; order JAFGQW01; family JAFGQW01; genus CAZAKZ01. Next base: position 18,500 of record CAZAKZ010000080.1, read on the forward strand.
CAGATCCTCCAGCGAGGGATCGCCGAATACCAACCGCACCTCCTCGGTCACGCCGGTGACGTTCATGACGCAGAGCAGCGGAAGCCAGCCGCCCGTGGAGTCGCAGAAGGGAGCGATGAGGCCCTCGGGGTCCACCACGGGCCGGTCGCTGCGCGTGAACACCGTGCCGGAAGTACCCAGGCTCACCACCACCACGCCGGAGCGGGTGGCGCCGCTACCCACGGCGCTCATCATGTTGTCGCCGCCGCCTGCTGACACGGGCAGACCCTCGCGTAGTCCCGTCAGCTCCGCCCCGCGCGCGGAGAGCCTGCCCGCGGGCTCCCCCGGGTCGAGGAGCGCCGGCAGCATGGCATAGACCTCCCGGCCGAGGACGTCGACGTGTTCGCGGTGAAAGGTCCGGCGGACGGGATTGAAGAATCCCGTTCCCGAGGCGTCCCCGGCCTCCATGGATTTCTCCCCGGTGAGACGGAAGTTGATGTAGTCGTGGGGCAGGAGGATGCTCCGCACCCGGGCCCAGGCCTCGGGCTCGTGACGCATCAACCACAGGATCTTGGAAGCGGTGAAGCCCGCGGGAACGGCGTGGCCGAACCGGTGCGAGAGCTCCCGGGCCTCTTCGGCTGTGGTGGTGTCGCACCAGAGCTTTGCGGGGCGCACCACCGCGTCCCGATCGTCCAGCACCACCAGACCGTGTTGCTGACCGGAGACGCCGATGCCCTGGACCCTTCCGGGATCCACGCCCCCCCCGGACCGGAGTGTCGAGCAGACCCGGCGTACGGCATCCACCCAGGTATCGGGATGCTGTTCGGCCGCGCCCGGCGGCAATCCCTCGATGAGGTCGTAGGCCGCGGCCGCGCGCGCCACGATGTCGCCCGTGGCCGCGTCGAGGACGACGCCCTTGGCGCCCTGGGTGCCCACGTCCATGCCGACGTAGAGACCGTCACCGGATTTCATGGCACTCTTCTTCAAAAGAGGGACAGAGGTCTTATGAGTCGGGGATTTCCCCTGATCATAAGATATCTCTCCCCCTTTTGGAATTCGGGTACCTGTCCCCCTTTCTTGTTCCTGGTGCGACAGGAACTCAGCCGCGCTTCAGCTTAAGCGCCGGCAGGGCGGCCACGAAGTTGATCTCCGTGGCCTTGGCCCGGATGCACTCGTCCAGGACGCTGACCACGTGCTTGTGCGGAACGGTGGGATCCGGATCAATCTCCACCGGACTTTTGGGCGATGCGCGCCGGATCTGACGGAGTCGATCGTAGACCGTCCTCAGGCTTCCGGGAACCGTGCCCGTGGCCCTGCCGTTCACGAAGCAGAGGCAACGGCCGCCGCTCATGCTGAGCTTCAGGCGAATCTTTTCCTCGGGTTTCAAGTCTTCGTAAGTGCTCTCAGGTCCCTTGTTGGTCGGAAGATAAGTGGCGAGCTTGTTCTCGAGGGTCTTGAACTTGAGGGTACACATGAAGAAGATCAGGAGCAGGAACACCACGTCGATCATCGGCGTGAATTCCATCTTGAACTCTCCCGTCCGGGTGCGTTTGCGGAACAATCTCATGGCGCGTCTCCACTTGCGGTTTGAATCCATCACGATCGGTGTGCTTGAACGAGGCCGGGGAGCGAGGGGTTCAGGCGTGTCGATCTCACGCCAGTTTTTTGCCCTGGATCGGGACATTTTCAGACCGTGGGGTACTCTACGAGTCCTGGCCGGCCCATTTTAGGAAAAAAAACGACCGTGGGACCGTGGATGTCCGTCAGGGCCGCCATCGCTCGGTGCCCCCCTATCCCCGTGATCCGGGATCTGGTAGCATGGCGCCATTCGAACGCAATTATGCAGGAGACAAACTATGAAGTGGACCCTCTACCTGGCCGGCATCCTGATCCTGGGATGTCCCGGCCTCGAAGCGCAGCGTTCCCGGAGCGAACCGTCCAACGTCTGGGAACTGCTGAGCAGCAAGTACGACAAGAACAAGGACGGCAAGATCACCCGGGCGGAGTACCCCAGGGAGGCGGCCAAGTTCGACGCCTACGACCGTGACGGCGACGGCTCCATCACCCGGTCGGACTTTTCCGGAGGAAGCCGGGGCGGACGCAGGAGTTCGGGCAGCGACCGGAGCCAGTGGGTCGGCGCCAGGGTGGCCTGCGCCGCCGACCGGGACCAGAGCGGGGACGTGACCGCAAAGGAATGGAAGTCCTTCCTCAAATCGGTTCGATCCGGCCGCAAGGGCGTCATCGACAGGGACAAGCTCGTCTCGAAGGTGTCTCGGGGAACCTCCGGTGCAGCCTCTCGCATGCGAGGCCGCATGGTGGTGCGCGTCCTGGACGGAGATCGAGACGGTAAGATCCGGGTCGAGGACCTGAACAGCCTCTTTTCGAAGCTGGATCGCAACAGCGACAAGATTCTACAGAAGAGCGAGATCCCCGCGCGACGAGGAGGCCGGGGATCCCGGCAGCGGACACGGCTTCCCCGGGTAGGCGACGTGGCTCCCGACTTCAACCTCCCCACCCTGGCCGACAGGTCCAAGACCGTGAAGCTGTCGAGCTTTGCCGGCAAGATGCCGGTGGCACTGCTCTTCGGCAGCTACACGTGACCGCCGTTCCGCACCTCAGCCGCGCGGCTGAGGAAACTCCACAACGACTTCAAGAGCGACGTCCAGTTCTTCATCGTCTACATCAAGGAAGCCCACGCCATCGACAGCCGGAGTCCCATGTTCCGGGGCCCCATCATGGAGGATCCGGTGACCCTCGGCGAACGCCTCACCGCCGCCAGCAAGTGCCTCAAGGATCTAAACCTGCCCATCCCGGCCGTCATCGACAGGATGGACAACAAGGTGAACCTGGCCTATGGGGGATGGCCGGACCGGCTCTACCTGGTGGGGAAGGACGGAAAGATCACCTACGCGGGCGGCCAGGGTCCGTTCGGCTTCAAGCCGGACGAGATCGACGCCGCCATCCGGGCGGAGTTGAAGAAGATCAAGAAGGCGAAGGTGCAGGGCCTGTAGGGGCGGCTACCGCTTCCTTTTCTTCCTGGATGCCTTGACCTGCTTCGAGATCCACTGGAAGACCGCCTTGATCTCCTTTCGCGGGACGGAGTGGCCTCCGTTGTGCTCGTGGACCATGACCTCGTACCCGAGCTTGCGCAGGTTCTCGGCCGCGGCCGGGCGGCTCTTGCCGTAATTCCCGTCGCGCGGATCGCCCACGAAGATGACCGTCGGTGCCTTCTTCGGCTTCTTCGGAGGATCGAAGCTCTGCTTCCCGCACCCCACCAGGACCACGCCGCGAAACAGCGGCAGGATCTTTGCCTGGCAGACGATGTCGTCCCAGAGGCGGAAGCCGCCGCCCGAGAAGCCCAGGGCGTAGACGTTCTCCCCGTCGATGTTGAACTGCTTCTTGAGCTCCGCCAGGTACTTCGGCACGTAGCCGACGGCCTTCTGGTTGTTGTCGCACCGTTCGAGGCTGATGAGCAGCGGCGGCCGCTTCCCCGCCATGGACTTGATGTGCTTGAGGAAATTCCCGGCTTTGCCCCCGTTGCCGTGGGCCAGCAGCACCACCGGCCACTTCTTCCGCTGTGTGAAACGCCGCGGCACGAGGGCGACGAATGACTCTTCCTGATCCTGGATGGTGACGGTGCCCGACTGCTCGCCGGATTTCCACTTCGCCAGGCGGGGCTTCTTCTTATCCTGGGCCCCTGCATGGGAAGCCGCAATCAGCAGAAGGACCAACACGATGGAGCGCTGCATGGAAATCCGCCTCCGGTTATTATGCTAGGGAAACACCCGAAGATACTCCCTGCTCCAGCAGCCGTCAACACGGGATCCGTCCCGTGCGGTTTTACCTATTCCCCCGTCTGCCTACCTCTTACGAAAGACCGGCTTCCGACGCAGCAGCTTGCGGAATCCCGCCACAGAAAGTCCTTTCCCCGGCCGCTCCGGCGGGTATAATCGGCCCGTCGAAGAAATTCGACATACCGGTTTCACATACCGGTAGGGCATCACGGTTGGGGAGGGTTTCATGAATCAGCACCAGGGCCCGGACGCCCATCCGTCCCCTCCGGATCGAAACACCACAGCCGCCTCGAGGAAGGGATTCACCCTCGCGGCATTGCTCTGCCTGGTCCTTGTATTCCTGGAAGACTGGTTCTTTTACGGACATCCGGTGGGATGGACCCTGGGCGGGTACGGCCTGGCCCTCATGACCGCTATCTTCCTCACGGGGGGCCTGCCCCGAACACGTCCCGCCTGGATCCTCTCGGCCGCCCTGGCCGTCCTCTTCCTCTGGAGCCTGGAGGAACCGAGCACCCTCATGGGAATCCTCGGCCTCGTGGGTCTGGTCACCCTGGCCCTTCAGGCGCGAGAGGACTGGACTGGCAGCATCCTCGTATGGCTCGAACGCTGGGGTGTTTTTATGGGTCTGGGCTGGTTCTGTCTCCTCAAGGAAGTGGTCCCCCCGGACAAAAAGGCATCCACTGAAAAGGCCGGCTCTCCACCGAAAAACCGGTTCCTCGGCAACTGGTTCGTTCCGGTCATGATCACGCTTCTGTTCCTGGTCCTCTTCGCCCTGGCCAATCCCATCATCTCCGGATGGCTCGAAGACCTGGGCCAGGCCATCAGGGATTTCTCCGAAAACCTGCCCGCCGTCGAACGCGTCCTCCTCTGGCTATTCGTGGCCGTGTGGGTCTGGGCCCTTCTTCGAATGAAGACGGGCGCTGGAAAGCGACTCGGCAGGGGGACTTCGACCGAGGTCGGGAACAGGAACGACTTTTCCCCAGGCTTCTGCGTGCGCTGCCTCTTGCTCTTCAACCTGCTTTTCGCCGTCCAGACCATCCTCGACGTCACCTACCTCTGGGGCGGGGCCAGACTCCCCGAGGGCATGACCTACGCCGGGTACGCCCACCGGGGCGCCTACCCCCTTCTGACCGCGGCCATTCTCGCGGCGGTGTTCGTCCTCATGACGTTCCGGGCGGGCCGGAATTCCGACGCCATGCGGTGGCCGCGACGCCTGGTCTACGTCTGGCTGATCCAGAACGTATTACTCGTCTTCTCGTCCGGCTGGAGGCTCTGCCTCTACGTCGAGGTCTATACCCTCACCCGCTGGCGGATTGCGGCCATGATCTGGATGCTCCTGGTGGGATGCGGCCTGGTCTACATCCTGGTGCGCATCGTGACCGGCCGATCCAACCTGTGGCTGGTCCACATCAACGTCCTCACCGCGCTGGCCGTGCTCTACGCCTGCGCCTTCGTCGACTTCGACAGCTTCATTGCCGACTACAACGTGAAACGCTGCGAGGAGATCCGCGGCAAGGGCCCCGCCATCGATATCCACTACCTGGAGGGTCTCGGCTACGAAACCCTCCCGGCCTTTGAGTGGCTGGACTACAGTCTCGGGAACAACCCTCGAACCCCTGAACTCCGAAACACCCTCGCCCGGCTGAGGGTATCCCTCCAACAGGACCTTCGCGACTGGCGCGGGTGGACCTATCGGCGGCACCGGCTATCCGGATGGGCGCCCCGGGAATGAATCGGTGGATCCTGGAGTACCTGGACGGGGCGATTTCCAAGAAATCGCCCCGTTGTATTCGTGCGCTCACCGGCCGGCGATGTGCTGCTCCCAGAGCCGCCGGCTGTTGATGGGATCCATGTCCTCGTTGTAGCGGGGATTGCGGCCCCTGTAGTTGAAGTAGTTATAGGGCTGCCCCTCGTAGTAGGCGCCGGTGGTGGTATTCCGGGTGCCCCACCGATCCGTGTGGTAGATCGTGCCGCCCTCCATTTGCGAGACCCAGTCCTGGGTGCCGCGGATGTAGCTGGTGCGCTGGTAATCGATGTAGTCCTGGCTCCGCTGGCGCTCCTCGTATGCGGCCTGCATGGTCTGGCGGATCTCCTGGGCGTTCCTTTGAACCAGGGCGTTCGTCTGTCGCTGCAGACTCCGAAGCCGGCTGATCCCCTGGGCGACGTACTTCCGGGCCCAGTCTTCATTGATCTTGAAGGAGGAGAGCATTGCAATGTAGACGGGGACCATGGCGTCGAACCGGTTCGCAGCCGCGCCCACCGACATGTGCCTGAAGTTCCAGTTCGTGCCTAACCGGGAGCCGAAGCACATCCCGAAGGTGTAGCCCTTGATCTTCCGGCCCTTTGAGATACCGGTATAGACGAACTCCTCCACCTTGACGGGGCCGGTGGTGTAAACCTGGGCGAGTTGCCTGGCCAGATCCGTGCGGGGAATGACCTTCTCGAAGCGCATGTTCGTGACGAGACCCTGGCGACCCGCCAGGAGCTTCAGTGCGCGGTGCGGCGGGAGAAAGGGGGCAACCACGGCACCGGGATAGTTGACTCGCATCCTCGGCTCCATGACGTCCACGCTGGCCACGATGAAGCTGCTCCCGTCTCTGGGATTCCCGGCGATGAACTGCCCCCGGCCCAGCTCACGAACGCTCCAGGTCCGCGGCATGAGAAAGGACGAAGACCCGTCGCGAAGGCGGCGCCGGACCAGGTTCGCCGTGTCGACCGCAGCGCTGCCGGACCGGAAGGCCCCCTTGGTCATACGAATGTTGGAGAGGACGGTGAGGAGCGTCCGCTTGTGCTGGTCCAGCTTTCCCGCCGGGGCTTCGATCCGGGAACAGAGGAACTCTCTCTGCGTGCTCGTCACCCAGCACCGGAATTGCCTTGTGCCCCTGGCGCGATCGGTGTAGCGGCCGTCGAAGACGATCTTGCCGCCTTGGCAGTGAAGCCGGCAGTTGGACAGGCGAAGGTCCCGATGCCGCCGGCCGATTTCGTGGGCGAAGCTCTTGGCAATCGCCACGGCATCGTTTCCCACCGGACTGAATCCGTAGGTCGCCTCGGCCATGACCTTGCCGTCGCGGCTGGCCAGGGTCAGGGTCCGGTGCTTGCCCCGCGCGGCTTCCCGGATCGTCCAGTCTCTGGGCATGTAGACCACGAAGTTGGCCTGCGGGGACACGAACTTCTTCATGGGGACGGCACTCGAGGAGGACGCCCCGATCCGGCACCGCTTCCAGTTCTGGGCCCCCAGGCCTCTCGAGAACAGAGAAACCGGGGATGCGGCCATAACCGCAAGAATTACAAACAGTTGTAGCGTTCTGGACATGTCGGGTCCTCCTTGCTTTCCTGAATCGGTTCTTCGGTTTTCCCTTCCCACGGGAAACCGCGTGAGCCACAGGTGCATCCCCTCAAGAAATTATAACAACTCGTGGATCATCTCCCGCACCCCCGGATCGGCCGGATTCCCTGGATCATTGTGTATGGGCGGGATATGCGGTAAAAGGCGGGAAACGACCCGATTCAAGGATTCAATACCATGAAAACCCACCTTCGGGGGTATCCATTTAACCGGACCCGTCCAGGCCCGTAGTCCTCCAGGGGC
>CAZAKZ010000081.1:0-25181 GCA_964485695.1 uncultured Planctomycetota bacterium
GAGTGCAGTCGCGGTTCCAAGTGCCCCTTCAAGGCTTACTGGGAAGAGGCCGTAACCCGCTACAATAATCTTCTCGAGAACACGACCTTGGCCCAGGTGGCCTTTCCCATGAAATCCAATAAGGCCAAGGAGGTCGCGGCCGTGGAGGGGGGGAACACGAATCCCACCCAGGCGAGCGCCGAGCTGACCGCCGCCGAGGGATAGTCGAGGAAACCTACGGGAGGGACGGGCTGGAGATCCGGCCCGTTCGCCCGATCAGTACCTGCGGAGTGCCTTCACCGGGAAATCGAGGGCTTCCGCTCCCTTCAAGAATTCGAGCTCGATCAGGAAAGCGGATCCGACCACCACGGCGCCCACGTTGCGTACGAGGGCCGCTGAGGCGGCTATGGTGCCGCCGGTGGCCAGGAGATCGTCGATGATGAGCGCGCGCTGCCCCCGGTCCAGTCCGTCGCGGTGGAGCTCCACGACGGCCTCGCCGTATTCCAGGGCATAGGAGTGACTCACCGTGTCCGCCGGTAGCTTTCCCTGCTTCCGGATCAAGGTGCACCCCTTGTCCAGCTTGAAGGCCAGCGCCGCTGCAAAGATGAATCCCCGACTTTCCACGCCCACGAGCTGGTCGTAGGCGTCCAGGGGATAGAGGGTCGCCATCTCGTCCACGGCGCGCTTGAAGGCCCCGGCGTCTTGCACCAGGGGCGTGATGTCCTTGAAGACGATGCCCGGCTTGGGAAAGTCGGGGACGTCGCGTATGTGCTCGTCGATCCAGCTCATGCTGCCCCTCGAGGAAAGAAACGGTGTGGGTCGGGACGAAGGCTTCAGGATAGTCATTGGGGGGAGCGATGTAAATCGGGTTTTGAAGTCCGGAGGACGCATCATTCGGTGCGCGATCTTTACCTCGTACCCTCTCAGGGCTATTTTTTGTAGGTGGCTCGAGCGAGTCCGGTTTAATTACGCTCCCTCTCACAGATTCCGGTGACCATGCAGGACAGAAAAAACCCCTCCATGAGGGTCGAGGAATGTGTTGTGGTTTCGAACCGAGCCACCGGCACGGATGGTTGTTACCTCCTGCAGGCCCGGTCTTCGGCCGTGGCGGAACGGGCCCTTCCGGGTCAGTTCGTCATGGTGCGCCTGGCAAACCGTCCCTTCCCCTACCTGGGCCGGCCCCTCAGCTTCGCCGACGTGGACCCTGAAGATCCCGAGGTGTTCGCCCTCGCCTACGTCGTGGTGGGAGGGGGCACCCAGGCCCTGGCGGGCGCCGGGCCGGGCGACACCCTCGACGTGGTGGGCCCCCTGGGCAACGGTTTCGAGATCCAGAAGGCACCCGCCCACGTATTCGTGGCCGGGGGCATCGGTGCGGCCCCCTTTCCCCTCCTGGCCAGGGCTGTTTCAAGCGTCGATCCAGGCGCCGACAAGGTCCTGTGCCTGGGCGCCGGTACGGCCTCCGCCCTTCACCTGGCCGGGGAGATCGAGGACCTGGGTGTCCGGGTGGAGACCGCCACCCTGGATGGAACCGCGGGGTTCCACGGCAACGTGGTGGAACTCCTCGGAACCCTGGAAATTCCGCCCGGAAGCCGGTTCTATGCCTGTGGACCCAATCCCATGCTTGCCTCTCTGGCCGATCACCTGCAAAATACGGGTCACAAATGTCAGGCCGCTCTGGAGGAGCGCATGGCCTGTGGCTTCGGCGCCTGCAACGGGTGCGCGGTTCCGGTGAAAGTCGACGGTAGCGCCGAGGGGTGGCGCTATGACCTGGTCTGCCACAAGGGACCCGTCTTCGATATCGAAACCGTGGTGTGGAATCTGGCCGAGGCGAGTGATGGAGCGGCCGGATCGCCGGCCTGTCGTTGAAGGAGATTCACAACGAGATTCAGAAGCATTTATCGGGAGAAGGATTCAAAATGATCAAAGACGTTTACATTGTAGGTGCGGCCCGGACACCCATTGGCAAATTCAACGGGACCCTCAGCAATTTCCGGGCTCCTGAACTGGGCGGTTTCGCCCTCACCGCCGCCATCGAGCGGGCGGGACTCACCCCCGACCAGGTCGAGGAGTGCATCATGGGAATCGTGCTCCCTGCCGGCCTCGGTCAGAACCCGGCCAGGCAGGCGGCCCGCCTGGCCAAGATCCCGGATCACACCGGCAGCTTCACCGTGAACAAGGTGTGCGGTTCGGGACTCAAGACCGTGGTCCTGGGGGCTCAGGCCATCATGGTCGGGGACTACGGCATCGTAGCCGCCGGCGGCATGGAGAACATGACCGCCTGCCCCTACATCATGCGGGATGCCCGTGGCGGCGCCCGCCTCGGCAACGCCACCCTGGTGGACTGCATGATCTACGACGGTATCTGGGACGTCTACAACGACTTCCACATGGGGAACACGGGCGAGCTGGTGGCCGAGAAGTACGAGATCACCCGCGAGATGCAGGACGCCTACGCCCTGAACAGCCAGCTGAAGGCCGCCAAGGCCATCAAGGAGGGCAAGTTCAAGTGGGAGATCGTTCCCGTCTCCGTGCCCCAGAGAAAGAAAGATCCCATCCTCTTCGACACCGACGAGGGCGTGCGCGGCGATTCCTCCCCGGAGGCTCTGGCCAAGTTGAGGCCGGCCTTCAAGAAGGACGGCACCGTGACCGCGGGCAACGCCTCCACCATCAACGACGCCGGCGCCGCCGTGGTGGTGGCCGGCGAGGACCAGGTCAAGGAACTGGGTCTGAAGCCGCTGGCCCGCATCACGGGCTACGCTACCGGCGGCCGCGCCCCCGAGTGGGTGATGATGGCGCCCGTGGAAGCGACCAAGAACCTCTGCGACAAGTTGGGCGTCACGCTGGATTCCTTCGACCTCTACGAGTACAACGAGGCGTTCTCCGCCCAAGCCTGCGCCCTCACAAAGGTCCTGGAACTCGACCCCGACAAGGTAAACGTCCACGGCGGCTCCGTGGCCCTCGGCCACCCCATCGGCTGCTCCGGCACGCGGGTCCTCATCACCCTCATCGGTGCCCTTCGCGACCGCAACCTCAAAACCGGCCTCGCGGCCCTCTGCCTCGGCGGCGGCAACGCGGTGGCCATGTCTGTGGAGATCATGTAATGGCTGAAGTCAACAACGTCGCCGTCATCGGCAGCGGCACCATGGGCAACGGTATCGCCCAGGTGTTTGCCATGCACGGCTCTCAGGTGACCCTCGTGGACATCGAGCAGCAATTCCTCGACCGTGCCATGGCCGGCATCAAGAAGAGCGTGGGCAAGCTGGCCGCCAAGGGCAAGATCCCCGAGAGCGAGGTCGATCCCATCCTCGGCCGCATCTCCACCGCCACCGAACTCAAGGCGGCCAAGGACGCCGATCTGGTGGTCGAAGCGGTGTTCGAGGACCTGGGGGTGAAGACCGGGATCTTCAAGGAACTGGACGAGGTCTGTCCGGCCTCGACCGTGCTCGCCTCCAACACCTCGAGCATTTCCATCACCCGCATCGCGTCCGCCACGAACCGGCCGGACAAGGTCATCGGCATGCACTTCATGAATCCGGTGCCCATCATGAAGCTGGTGGAGGTGATCCGCGGCCACCACACCTCGAGCGAGACCACGGCCCGGGTGGTGGGCATTTGCGAGGCCCTGGGAAAGGTGCCCCTGGAAGCGGACGACTACCCCGGATTCGTGTGTAACCGGATCCTCATGCCCATGATCAACGAGGCGGCCTTCACCCTCATGGAGGGCGTTGCAACGCGCGAGGCCATCGACGGGATCATGAAGCTGGGATGCAACCACCCCATGGGGCCGCTGGGACTGGCCGACTTCATCGGCCTCGACATCTGCCTGAACATCCTGAACGTCCTGCACAATGAGCTTGGCGATCCCAAGTATCGACCCTGCCCGCTGCTGGTACGCATGGTGGCGGCCGGCGATCTCGGACGAAAGACCGGGTGCGGATTCTACGATTATTCGAAAGGATAGAACATGGTTGCTGATCATCCCGCCCCGTCCGCGGGGAACGGCCGCTTCGTGGATTTCGTCCTTTCCGACGAGATGCTGGCCGTCCAGGAAAAGGCCAGGAAAATCGCCCGGGAGGTGATCGCCCCGCACGCCGAGCGCTACGACCGGGAAGCCGCCTTTCCAAAGGAGGCCATCGACGCCCTCACCGAGGCGGGATTCATGTCCTGCCTCATCCCCGCGAAGTACGGCGGCTCGGAGATCGGCAATCTGGCCATGAGCCTCATGCTCATCGAGGTCAACAAGGTGTGCCCGTCCACCGGCGTCGTGTGCAGCGTGCACAACTCGCTCTGCACCTATCCCATCATCCACTTCGGCACCGAGGAACAGTTGCAGCGGTTCCTTCCGAAACTGGCGTCGGTGGAGTGGCTGGGCGCGTACGCCCTGACCGAACCGGACGCGGGCAGCGATGCCGCCAACCAGCGAACCACCGCCGTGAAGGACGGGGACCACTACGTCCTGAACGGGACCAAGAACTTCATCACCACCGGCGGCGAGGCCGACCTCTTCATCGTCTTCGCGCGCACCTCCAAGGAGGACACGCCGGCCAAGGGCATCAGCTGCTTTGTGGTGGAGACGACCACTCCCGGATTCACCGTCGGCAAGTCCGAGATCAAGATGGGGATCAAGGGTTCCAGCACCACCGAGCTTCACTTCGAGGACTGCCGCATCCCTGCGAACAATCTGCTGGGGGCCGAGGGCCGGGGATTCAACATCGCCATGGAGGTCCTGAACGGTGGCCGCATCGGCATCGCGAGCCAGGCCACCGGCATCCTCGGCGGCATCATCGAGGAGCTGAACGAGTTCGCCTTAAGCCACAAGCGCCAGGGCAAGCCCATGACCTACCATCAGGACGTGTCGTGGCGGCTCTCGCAGATGATCGCGGAGTACGACGCCGCAACCCTGCTCGTCTACCGCGCCGCCACCGCCCGGCAGGTGACACCCAACCCGCTCCGGGAGTGCTCCACGGCCAAACTGTTCGCCTCCCAGGTGGCCAACAAGGGGGCGCGGGAAGCCCTGCAGATCATGGGGACCGAGGGCCTCGTGCACGGAAACCGGGTGGAACGTCTTTACCGGGACGCCCGCATCACCGAAATCTACGAGGGCACGAGCGAGGTGCAGAAGATCGTCATCAGCAGGACGATTTGAGCGGAGTGTGGATAAGGGGGTGTTCGAAATAAATCAAGGCGCCGATTCACAACAACAATCCGGGGACACCAAAACCTGGAATCGGCGCCTTCAGTTTTTTTTGCTGAGAAGCGAAGGGGGCCGGCCACCTGCCTACCCCGGCGCAGACGCGCCGGCGCCCGACACTTGCATGCGTAGTGCGTCGTGGCTGGTCAGCGAAGAGGTCACGCCGTTTGCGGAGTCAGGATGCTCCTGGATTCCAGGACCGGCCTCGGCCGATCCACCTCAAGCGTTATTGCGGAATCAAAGTCAAGGTCAGGAGCAGCCTGGATGCCGGCGGTTCTTTCTTCGCGCCATCCATGAGCTGCGCTTTCAGGATTCACTAGTAGCTAACTCAATAGCAAACTCCGGACCGGTCTCCGCGCCTTCCGGTTTTTTTCTGTCCGAGTCCCTTCGATATCCGCGCAGCCGCCTGAATTCTTGATCCCCTCGGTGCCTGAGGACTATTTTTATGAGCGACCGGATGCAGGAGATACTACCTCCGGAGCTAACCAGCGTTACTTCCAGGTAATGGAAGTGGAGACCGCGTGACTTCACTGAATGACCTCATCGACAGAATGAAGGCCGGAGACCGCCGGGCCCTGGCGCGGCTGATGACCCTGGTCGAAAACGAGAGCCCCGAGGTGGGCGCCGTCTTCGCCCGGATCCATCGGGATGTAGGCCGAGCCCACCGCGTGGGCATCACCGGTCCGCCGGGTGCCGGAAAGAGCAGCCTGGTGGGGCGGCTGATCGAGGTGATCCGGGCCGCCGGGGAGACGGTGGGGGTGGTGGCCGTGGATCCGACCAGCCCGGTGTCGGGCGGCGCGCTCCTCGGGGACCGGCTTCGCATGGGAGATCTGAACGATGCGGGGGTCTTCATCCGCAGCATGGCCAGTCGGGGGTGTTCCGGTGGGCTGGCCCGCCAGTCCCTGGACGTGGCCGATCTCCTGGACGCCTTCGGCCAGGACTGGATCTTCATCGAGACCGTGGGCACGGGCCAGGGCGAGCTGGAAGTGATCCACGAGTCGGATACCGTGGTGGTGGTGCTCCACCCCGGTGCCGGCGATTCGGTTCAGGCCATGAAATCCGGCCTCTTCGAGGTGGGGGACATCTTCGCCGTGAACAAGGCCGATCGTCCGGATGCAGAGGCACTCAGGGCGGAACTGGAGTGGGCCTTCCACCTGAGGGATGCCCGCTCCGAGCCGCCGGTGGTGATGACCAGCGCCACGGAAAACCGGGGCGTGGACGACCTGGTGGCCGCCCTCCGCGACCACCGTGACCGCCTCGCCTCGGGCGGGACGCTCCAGGCGTCCCGGCTGCACCGGGTGAAGGAGCGCCTCAGGCGCCAGGTAGAGGAGGCGTTCCGGCGCCACCTGGACGCGGATCCGGAGTGGACCCGGCGCCTCGACTCCCTCTCCACCCGGATCCTGGACCAGGAAGTGGATCGGTATACCGCGTATGAACAGCTCTCCGGATACCTGGAGCATAGAATCCAGTACGTCCAAGAACCGGAAGAAAGGTCAGGACCATGAATCGTCCTATTCGCGTGCTCATCTCCAAGGTCGGCCTGGACGGCCACGACCGCGGCGCCAAGGTGGTGGCCAGCGCGCTTCGCGACGCCGGCATGGAGGTGATCTACACCGGCCTTCACCAGACCCCCGAGAGGGTGGCGGCCACGGCCCGGGACGAGGACGTGGACGTGGTGGGGGTCAGCTCCCTGAGCGGAGCGCACATGACCATCTTGCCGCGGGTTCGGGAGGCCCTGGAGGAGGCGGGCCTCGGAGACGTGGTCCTGCTCGCCGGCGGGATCATTCCCTCGGATGATGTCGAGAAGCTCGCCACCCTGGGGGTGGCCAGGGTGTTCAGACCCGGGACCTCAACTGTCGATATTGTCGAGTTTTTAAGGGAGGCGGTGGGACATTAGTGCCTGCTGGCGCTTGCTCCTCCCCAGCGCCGTCTATAGAATACGTTGACCCATCAGGAAAACGGCATCTCCCCCGGGGGGTGCCCTTTCTCCGACCATCCGTGAAAGAACAAGGTGATTCCATGGCAGAGACCACCGCGGGAGCGCTGACCGAGGAGCAAGTCCTCCTCCTGGACACGATTCGGAAGTTTGCACAGGAGGCCGTGGCCCCGAGCGCCTCCGAGCGCGACCTGGAGCACACGTTTCCAGAAGAGGTCATGACCGGCATTGCCGAGCTCGGCCTGCTGGGGGTCCCCTATCCCGAGTCCGTGGGCGGCGTGGAGATGGGACACCTGACGCACGCTCTCGTGCTGGAGGAGCTGGCCGTGGTGTGCGCCTCCACCGCCATGACTGTTCTGGCCCACACCAACCTGGCCCTCGGCGCGGTGGTTCACGGCGGCTCGCCCATGCAGCACGAGACCTTCGGAGCCTCCCTGGCCGCGGGTGAACCCCTCGGCGCCCTGGCCCTGGGGGCGGGCGAGGTCAAGGCCGGTCCCGCCTCCGGCGGAGTGACCGCCGTGAAGTCCGGCGACGGATACGTCCTCAGCGGCACCGTGGACCAGGTCATGAACGGCGGCCGCGCCGGCATCCTCGTGGTCCTGGCCGCCACGGATCCGGATGCGGGGAAGGCGGGCCTGTTCATCGTGGAGGGCGACGCTGAGGGTCTGGAGCGTGGGGCCCCCGTGGACACCCTGGGCCTCCGATCCATGGACATCGTACCCCTCACCTTCAAGGACGTGAACGTGTCCGGCGACAACTGCCTGGGCGACCCGACCGGGGGCTTTGAGATCGTCCGTAAGGTGCTCGATCACGCTCGCGTGGCCATGGCCGCCGTGAACGTGGGTCTCGCCCGCGGCGCCCTGGACGGTGCCGTCAACTTCGGCAAGGAACGCATCGCCTTCGGGAAACCCATTGCGGCGTTCGACGGCTCCCTCGAGAAGTACTCGACCATGGTTTCAGCAATGGAGAGTGCCCGGCAGCTCACCTACGCGGCGGCCCGAGCTCAGGACGAGAGCAGCGAGGGCGGGGATTTCACGAACCTGGCGGCCATGGCGCAGATCCAGGCGGGTCGCGTGGTCCTGGACGTGGGATACGAGTCCCTGCAAATCCTCGGTGGGTACGGCTACTGCCACGAGTACATCCTGGAGCGCATCTGCCGCGACGCCAAGATGTGCGAGGTGGGTGTGGACGAGACGGCCTTCGTGCGTCGCGACCTGGCCCGGAGTGTTGTGGGTTTGTAGATCGTATTCTTAACGACAAGAGGCTCGTGTCCAGGACACGAGCCTCTTGTCGTTAAGAATACGATCTACTTCTTCAGCTCTTCCTTGTTCAGAAACTTCTTGTTGGCCCGCAGCCAGTCCTTGGCCGCGTCGACGTCCTTGATGTCCGTGGCCGTCAGGTCCCGTAGCGCCTCCCGGAAGGCGTCACCCAGGCGGGAGAGCTTGAGCTTCTTCTTGGGATTCTTGCTCTTGCCCTCCTTGAGGACCTGATTGTACTGGCGGATGAGGATGGGGATGGACTTCTTGCGATTGGCCTTGTGCCTGCCCAGGGCCAGGATGGCCGCCTTGGCCACCTTGGTCTCCTTGTCCCGGATGACCTGGAGCAGGTAGTTGGTGCACTTCAGGGCCTCGAGGGCGCCCAGGGCTTCAACCGCCTTCACCCGCATCTTGGTGCGGTCCCTGTACTTCGAATTGGTCAGCGCCTTCTTGACGTAGACGAAGTCCGTATCGGGGGTTCCCCCCTGTTCGATGCACCTGAGAACGTAGATCTGGGCCTTTTCCTCGGCGCCCTTGACCAGGATGAGGCGAGCCAGCTCCATGGCGGACTTGAGGTAGTAGCGGTCGGGCAGACGCCGGGCGATCTTCTTCACCGTGCGCTCGTCCTTGGCCTTGATGGCCTCCTCCAGCTGTGACCTCCAGCCGGAGACCTTCTTCTCCTGGGCGGGAATGTCCACCCACTCGAGGACCGACACTATGCGCTCGAGGTGCAGCATGGGCATCTTGCTCCCCGCCACCTCGATATGGAATACAGTGGTGTCGTTGGGCCGGTAGGCGCAGATCGCGCGCTCGGGTCGGCCGCCGTACTTGTCGAACAGGGCGCATTTGGCCTCGCCGCCGGAGGCCCGGGTGGTAACGGCGCGGGGCTTTTCCTTGGCCGGAGCCCCGGAGGCCCAGTCCTTGAGCAGGCCCGTCAGGCTGGTCTCTCCGGGAGAGGGCGGGGCGGCCACCTTCACGTAGGCGCCGCCTGGCGCCTGGCCCTCGAAGAGGATTCCGGGGGTTGCGGTCTTGCTCGAGACGGCGCCGATGGGCACACGGTAGCTGAGGCCGGATCCGACGTCCACGATCCGGCGCTCAAAGAGGAGGTCGTCGCCCTCCTCGCCGGAGAGGCGGAAGGTGGGCATGAGCCAGTTGTTGAGCTTCTTGAGCTGCGCTTCTTCCTTCTTGGGGCCCACGATGTCCAACCGCACGACACCCATAACCGGCACGTCCACGGCGTTCAAGATGATGAAGTTTTGACCGCTCCGGCCGGGAATGCCGGAGATGAAGATGGTCAGGGCCTTCATCCCTCCGTAGATCTTTCCGCGGACGATGGTATAGGTTGCCGCGGGATGGTTCCTTTCAAGGCCCCGGATAATGCCCTCCCGGAGGTCCTCGAGCTTGCCCGCCGGGGTCTGTTCGACTGTAATGGAGCATTTGTGCTTCTTGAAGCCGAAAGAGGCCTTGACGTTGGCGCGAAGCCCGCGCTTGTTGGCCGGAATGCTCTTCTTCGGGACCTTGAACTCCACGTTGAGCGCTTCACACTTGTGGAGTCTGCCGGTGCCGAGCTCGAGTTCCCTGGTCTTCTTCTTTTTTTTCTGGGCCTGGCCGGGCAGCGCCAGCAACAGAGCCGTGATCACCACGGCGATCCACCGTACGTGGTTCATGGGGATCTCCTCCCTTGAACGACCTGTATCCGTCAGGGTGCGGGTACGTCCGCTTTCTGCTCTATAGTATAATATATGATTCACAAGTTTGGGTATCGTAGCCCTCTCTTTCAAAGGTACGGCTGCCCGTAGGATGGATCGAGATCCCGGATCACATGGAAAAACGACAGCTTGGATCATTTTCCCTCGTTTCCCTGGACGACGGGATGTTTCGTCTCGACGGCGGCTCCATGTACGGTGTCGTGCCGAGGGTCTTGTGGTCCAGGGCAACCCCGCCCGACGACCTGAACCGCATTGCCATGCGAGCCCGGCCCCTCCTTGTCCAGGGACCCTCCGGCACCTGTCTGGTGGAGGCGGGCCTGGGGGATGCCGGGGACGCCGCCTTCCGGCAGCGGTACGGCGTGGAGCTTCCCAGGGGGTTGATCCAAGACCTTTCGAGGGCCGGAGTTGCGCCGGAAGAGATCGACTGCGTGGTCATGACCCACCTGCACTGGGACCATGCGGGGGGCCTCGTGCACCTGGACGAAAAGGGCAAGGTCGCTCCGACGTTTCCGGGCGCTCGCCACTTCGTCCAGGAGGCGGCCTGGCAGGAGGCGCTCGCATCGGGGCCGCGCGCCGGCTCCTTTCATCCCGATCGCCTTGAACCCCTGGCGAAAGAGATCCGTTTGGAACTCGTCCGGGGCGAGGCCGAGGTCCTGCCGGGCCTGAGCCTGG
Source organism: uncultured Planctomycetota bacterium (assembly GCA_964485695.1). GTDB lineage: Bacteria > Planctomycetota > JAFGQW01 > JAFGQW01 > JAFGQW01 > CAZAKZ01. The sequence goes on from CAZAKZ010000081.1 coordinate 10,744, forward strand.
TGCCGGCCGGCGGCCACAGCCAAGGCCACAGCGTGGTTCGGATGACCTCGGAGGGGAAGACGGCCGTATTCCTCGGGGATCTGGTGCCACTGAGATCCCATTTCAAAACGCCCTGGATCATGGCCTTCGATCTTCAGCCTGGAAAGACGGCCGAGGCCAAGGAAACGCTGCTCGCCCGGGCCTACGAGGAGAAGTGGCTGCAGGTGCTCTACCATGATGCGGAAGTCGCGTTCGGTACCCTGGTCCAGGACGACCGTGGTGGTTTTGTCCTTAATCCCGATCGGCCTGATCCTGGGAGGGGTTCTGGTCCTGAATAAGTCCGGCCGGCCACCTGTCGACGGAGAAACGCAGAAGGCCGGGGCCGGGCTCCGGGCCGTCCACAGAGCCCCCGACGCCGCCTACTACGATCCGGCCGGATTCCAGAAGATGGGCCCCGTGCAGGAAGGGGACTGGCTGGACCGCTTCGAGGAACCGGGCCAGACCTTCGCCCGGTATGAAGCCTCGAGTCCACCCCGGCCGGAGGGAAAGCGCAGAACCATCGTGATCCAACCCCTGGGCCCCTTCACGCCCGAGGATCACGCCCGGGTGAAGAAGGCCGCGGACTTTGCCCGGATCTACTTCCAGTGTCCGGTCCGCATCAACGAGACGGCTCCGCTTCCCCTGAAGGGACGGCGCGAGCGCTCGATTCCGGGCGGCCGCACCTGGACCCAGTACCAGACACGGTGGATCTTCCTCGGACAGCTCTTTCCCCGGCTGCCGGAGGATGCCCTGGCCTTTCTCGGCGTCACCACCCAGGACATCTATCCCGACGAGAAGTGGAACTTCGTGTTCGGCGAGGCGTTTCTCGAGAGGCGCGTGGGCCTCTACTCCCTGGCCCGCTATCTGCCGGCCTTCTGGGGTGAACCCGAGACGCCCCGGACGCGAACCCTGGCGCTGCTTCGGACCTTCAAGGTACTGGCCCACGAGACCGCCCACATGTTCGGCCTGAAGCACTGCATCGAATACCGGTGCGTCGTCAACGGTTCCAACAGCCTGGGGGAGGCCGACCGCCAGCCCCTGCACCTGTGCCCCGTGGACCTGAGAAAGCTGAAGTGGAACCTCGGCTTCGACCTGACGAAGCGCTACCGGCAGCTCCACGCCTTTTACCGGAGCCACGGCCTGACGAAGCAAGCGGCGTTCGTGGCGGATCGCCTGAAACGGGCGGGGAAGTCGTGACTGACTACTCGCTTCGGTTCTGGCCGAGGCGGGGAATGGCCCTGCGAGAGATCCAGTAGAGGACGAGGGAGAGGATGGCCACGACGGTCGTGAACAGGCCCACGAGCACGTAGACATTCGCCACGGATCCCGTGTCCTTGAGGATCCGTCCGGTCAGGATAACGCCCAGGGAGCCGATGCCGAAGGTGAGGATGAACTTGAGTCCGAAGGCCGTGGATCGCCACCGGTCCGGGGTCAGACGGCTGATGAGGCTGTTCTCGATGGACTGCATGCCCAGGGTGAACAGCAGGTAGATGCCCATGGCCAGGAAGAGCAGCACTTCGTGGAGGTAGACGCACAGGAAGGCGGCCGGTATCGCCAGGGCAAAGAAGAGGAAGTAGAGGATCCGGAGGTCGTGGCGGTCGGCGAGGTAGCCGCCGAGGAGCTGGCCCACGCAACCCAGCAGCACCGCGGCCGAGAGCATGAGGGCCCCGGGCGCCAGGTATCCTTCCCGGATCGTGAGCCCAAGCCAGGCCATGACCTGATCCAGCGGCCCCCGGAGGATTTCCACGCGCTCCACGAAGAGGTCCGGGGCCGAGACCATGGTGGTGCGATATGCCAGGCCGGCAAACACGAGGCACCCGCACAGGATGAGGAAGTAGAGGCCGTAGCGGGCGCCTTGCTCCGGTGGGGGGGATTGCCGGGAGGCGGCGGGCTCCTCGATGCGCAGGGCGCCGAGCCAGGCGCACAAGAGGCCGATGAGGATGCCCGGCGCCCCGAGGAAGAGGAACGTGGCGCGCCACCCCACCACGTCGGAAAGGCAGGCGGCGGCAAAGGGAGCCGCAGCCACTCCGAGGTTGCCCGCCACTCCGTTGATGCCCATGGCCCAGCCGCGGGCCCGGATGTGGCGGGAGATGAGGGCGAGGCCGGCCGGGTGGTAGATGGAGGCGAAGAGCCCGACGCCGGTGAGGATCAGGCAGAGGCTCGTGGGGCCGGTGGCGAGGCCGGCCGCCGTGGTGCACGCGCCACAGCCGATCATGCAGATCATGAGCATCCACCGGGCGTTCCACCGGTCCGTGATGAGGCCGGCGGGAAAGGAGCCGAGGCCGAACAGGGCGTAGGCCGCCAGGGTCAGGGCCAGGGTGTCGGCCTGGTCGTAGCCGAAGTCCCGGGCGAAGTCCGGAGCGATGCGGAGCACCACCACGGCCAGCATGATCATGTAGAAGTGGGCGAGAAAATGGCCGCACCAGGAGATGGCCAGGATCCTGCGCTCCATGGGGTTGAACTTCATGCCGTCACCCCGGCCCTCTCCACGGCCTCGAGGTCCAGCCGTGCCAGGACCTCCCGGGTCACCGGACGTTTCGCATCGGGAAAGAGGAGGGCCTTGAAGAACTCCTGCGCCGGCCGCGAGTTCAGGAGCGATGCCCGGTGCTCCGCCTCTTTCCGCGACCTGCACGGCAGGAAGTAGCACGTGTCGTCGAGGACAACGGACTTCCCGGCCCGGGGGCCCAGCACCACAAAGTCGAGGGTGCTGTAGAGGCCTGGAATCGCCACCTTCCAGGGCTTGAACGCATAGTCCCCCACGCCGAAGACGGAGAACCGGGGGCGGTTCCGGTAGATGGAGCTGGCGCGTCCGTCCAGGCGTTGGCCGTGGCGGACCAGGTAGGCCCAGGTCCGGGGCGCCGCCTTCCGGATGCTCTCGGTGTCCTGGCCGAGGGTTCGCTGCGTCACCAGCATCCAGTGGGAGGGAGGCGGCATCGAGGCCTTTGCCAGGTCCGAACCCCTGAGCATGGGAAAGAGGTAGTCGTCTTCCAGGTCGACCCGCTCTCCGAGCCCGTTCACGAAACCGCCCTCTTCCCGGCGGAGCACCATCACCTTCTTGCAGTCGTGCTTGATTCCGGAACGCCACCGGAGTTCACGGTTCCGGGTCTCGAGGTGTTTCCATTTCTGGTGGAGATGAACGTCGGCCAGGAGGCGGCCGTCCCGGAATCCGAAGGCGCTACTCGGCGTGCGGGCCTCCAGGGACGCATGGACCCGGCAGTCGCGGGCACGCCCGGAGCGGCCGGTGCGGCAGTAGAGGAGACACGCCTCCACCACGGCGCCGAAGTGCAGCCCGGCGTCGATACGGTGGATGCGGGCATGCACGGGAATGCCGCGTCTCCAGCAGTGAGCGAGCACCTTCCGCGCCACCGCGGTCTTGCACAGCACGGCCATGGCGGCCTCCCGGTCGCGGATCAGCTCCAGGATCCGGATCAGCATCCACTCGGACACGTCGAAATTGCTCTTGCCGGTCAGGGCGTCCAGCCCGTCCAGGCCCTGGAAGTTGGATTTCTCAGGCAGGTTGTCGCTGCCCATGGCACCGAGATCCGCGCTGGTGACCCAGGGGGGATTCCCCAGCACCAGAAGCGGATCGGGTAGGGGGTCGAGAAGCGACGGCCAGTCCACGGTGAAGAAATTCCCCCGGAGCACCCGGACCCGTGCGGCAGGAAGCAGCTTCTCCACGGCGGCCCGGGCCGCCCGGACGTGGGAGGCGCTCAAGTCCACGCCGAGGGCATGGGTGGTTTCCGAAAACCGCTCCAGGGCTGCCGCCAGAAAACTCCCCCTGCCGCAGGTGGGCTCTACCACGGACGCGGGATGGACGCCCTGGCGCGCCACGAGGCTGCACACCCGGGCGGCCAGGTCCGGCGGAGTCTGAAAGTCGCCGAACTCCGTTTTAGATCTCGATTTTCCAGCCATGCCCGGGACTCTACTCGGGGAAGGAGCGTTTGTAAACTCTCCCGGTGGAGCAGAGGCCGGACGGGTCTGGATTCCTCGGCGACACTCTCCCGGGAACTTTTACATTTGTTTTTCCCTCGATTCCGCCCGGGCGGGATATGATTCCGGCAGACTGCGGATGAAAGGAGCTCGACGAGCATGCGCGCAATCCACCTGGTTTTCACCCTGTTGATCGGTTCTCTTCTCGCGGCCCAGGCCAAAGAAGACGTGCTGGAGTCGGCCCGGAAGGCCCTGGGCGAGCGGCACTACGACCGGTGTCTGGAGATTCTCGCCAAGGCCCCGGATCTTGCCGAGCGCTACCGCCTCGAGGGCGAGGCGCGGTTCTTCAAGGGGGAGACCCGAGAGGCGGCCCGTGCCCTGGAGCGCTACCTCTCGCTGGCGGGCGATGCCCCCGAGGTCCCGCGCGTCCGCTACCGTCTTGCCGAGTGCTTCTCGCGCATGGGAAAACTCGCCGAGGCCGTGGCGTTGACCCGCAAGGGCCTGACCACCGTGGCCGATCCCCGCCGTAGACTGGGCCTGGCCCGGCGCCTTCTGGATCGGGGTCTGAAGGCGGCACGACCCGACAAGGCGGACGCAAAGCCGGACTATGCCGCAGCCCACACCTTCTTCCGGGAAGCGGAACCGTTCGCCGAGGACGACGCACCCCTCATGGGCGAGGTCCGGTTCGCGGCGGGAAAAACCTACTTCCTCCAGAAAAAACACCTCGAAGCCCTGCAGACCCTGGCGCCCCTCGTCGGCGTGGAGGTTCCCCTCCCACTCAGGCCGCGCAAGCAGAGGCGGAGCCGCGACGGTCTTCCAGGCCTGGACGTGGACCGGCCCCTGGAGAAACCCCGGCTGGAGAATGCTCCGCGCAAGGAGGAGGCCGCCCGCATGGTGGGGGTGTCGCTCCTCGCTCTGAGGCAGCCTGGCCTGGCACGGGAGGTGTTCCGGGCCTCGTTCATGCGCAGTCCCACGGGCGTCGAGGCCCCGGCCTGCCTCCTCGGCGTGGCGCGGTCGTACGGTTTTCCAAAACCGCCCTATCGCAACGCCCTCGTCCGGGGAACGGAAGCGCTGGAGCGCCTCATCCAGTCCTTCCCCGACCACGCGCGCATACCCGAGGCCCTGGATCTCCTGGCCAAGGCACATCAGGCCTTCAACCGGCCGGAGCGCGCCCTTCACTATCTGGGGGAACTGGTTCGCAGATACCCCGCCTCGGAGCTGGCCCCACCCGCTGCACGAGAGATCGCCAGGATCCACCGGAACCGGAAGGATTTCCCCAAGGCCCTGGAGGCGTACGACCGGGCCCTGGCCGCCTTTCCTACCCACCGTCTTTGGTCGGAGATCCGTCGGGAACGCATCGACTGCGAGTTCCAGTGCGCTACTGAGGCCCGGACTCGAGGGGATCGAGCCAGCGCAACCCGCCTCTACACGGAATTTCTGAAGCGCCATCCCCTGGACGGCCGGGTGCCCGCCATCCTCCTCGCCCTCGGTCAGATCGCCGAGAAGTCACAGAAGATTCCCGAGGCGATCAGGCACTACTCCACCCTCGCCTCCAAGTACCCCGGGACGGGCCAGGCCGTCACCGCCCTGCTGGCCCGCGCTGCTCTGGAAGAGAAGGCCGGTGACTTCAAGGCGGCGCGTACCACCTTGAAGTCCATTCCACGCGGCGGCGGCCGGGCCCGGCTGAAGGTGCTGGAAGGGACCCACCTCGCCCTCGAGACCCGCCACGCGGTGGACGCGCCCCGCCTCTTGCTCAACACGCGGAACCTGGAAAAGGTGGAGATGCGGCTCTATCGCATATCCGCCGCGGATTACTTCCAGAAGCACCTCACCCTGGAGAAGGTGGCCGACCTGGACGTGCCGCTCATCCGGCCGAACCATACCTGGACCCTCGAGGTGAAGGGCTACGTGAAATACAAGAAGATCAAGATGCCCGTGGAGATGCCGGGCGAGGGTAAGGGCGCCTTTGTCCTGTCGGCCGTGGCCGGGGACCTCCGGGCCACGACCCTGGTCCTTGAGTCCGATCTCCGCATGGTGGCCCGCATGGCCGGAGACCGCATCGATGTCCTGGTGAGCCGTACCCGGGATCTGAAGCGGGTGGGAGGGGCGTCGGTGCTCGTGGCCGGCTCGAGCCGCATCTTGCTCCGGGGCGAGACCGGAAAGGACGGCACCTACTCCGGCACATTCCTGACCCACTCGAGGCCTTCCGGCGCCGTGACGGTCCTGGCCGGCGTGGGTGAAGAAGTGGCCTGGACCCGCGTCCGGGTGCCGGTCCTGACCTCGGGTAGAATGGGATCCGGCGTCCTGCTCTGGACCGACCGAACCCGGTACCGGCCGGGCGAGACGATCCGGTTCTGGGCCCTGGTGCGGGGAAAGGTCGCTTCGCCACGAAAGGTGGAGATCCTGGGCAAGGAGGGGATTCGCCTCCGCCGGTTCACCCTCTCCCCGGCGCCGGGCGGCGTCATCCAGGGGGCGTTCCCCCTTCCCGGAGACGTCGGCAAGGGCACCTGGATCCTGCGGGTCCTGGAGGGGAAGAAGACGGTTGCTTCCCAGAAGATCGAGGTCGTGGAATCCGTGGATCGCCTCCTCCGGGTGGAGGTCGAGGCGAGTGCCCGGCGCGTGCGTCTGGGCCGCGACGTCACCTTCACCCTCAAGGCCCGGAACCGCTGGGGCCACCCCGCGAAATACGAGAAGCTCAACTATCGTGTTTCCGGCGATCCCGTGGCCCATGTCCTGACCACCGACGAGGACGGTCGGGCGCGCATTGCTCTGCCAACGGACCGCTTCGGCCTCACCGATTCCGTGGCTCTGGACGTGTTCCAGGGGAATACCTGGATCGCGGGCACGGTGGTGCCCGTGATCTGGGACGGTTTTCGCGCCCGGGTGGAGCCGGACCGGGACGTCTACCGGGTGGGCGAGGCCATCCGGGCCCGGGTCTCGGCCGCATCTTTCGACAACGTGCGGGAGGCCCGGGATGTGACGGTGGTGGTGCGTCGGGTCCTGGAGGGCGGCCGGTCCGAGGAGGTGTGCAGGGTGCCGGTGCGCACGGCCACCCGGGGCAAGGACGTGGCCGTGCCCCTGCCCATTCCGGGAGAGGGTGCGTTCTCCCTGCTCCTGGAAGGAGACGAGGGCATGGTGGCCACGGGGAGCGCTCTCTTCATCAGCGGACCCGACGACCCCAGGAAGATCCGGATCCTGGCCGGCCGGGATCCCGTGCGGCCCGGGACGCCGCTGAAGCTCCAGGTTCACTGCCGCGGCGACCGGGTCTCGGCCGTCATGGTGGTGGCCAACCACCGCGACCAGCGCATCCGGCGCATCGGGCTGAATCGCGGGGGGAACGAGATCTCCATTCCCATCCGCGAGCGCGACCTGCCATGGCTCCGCATCCGCATCGGTGCCCCCATGGACGACGGATTTCACACCGACGAGGTGACCCTGGCCGTGGAGGATCCGCTGAAGGTGGCCCTCACGGCCCAGACTCCGGCGGGTTGCCCCGACCGAAAGGTGACCCTCCGGCTCAAGGTGGAGGACGCTGCGGGCCGGGGCGTGCGCACCGCCGCCGTCCTCCTCATGGTGCCGGAGTCGCTGCTTCCCCTCTACCGCGGCTTCTTCCAGGGGGTGGGGGAGTCGTTCATGGGGGACACCAAGGCCGAGGACTCCCCCCTGGCCTCGTCCTTTCCATTCACCTACAGGAGCAGCGGCGAGCGGGTGGCCATCCTGGGCGAACGGCACCGGGATCTTCCGGGATTCAGGTCCAACTGGGCCTCCATCGTGGACCGAAACGCCGTGGTGGCCGCGGCGCGAGCGGAGAACAACCCCGTGTTTCAATCGGCCCAGGTGTTCTACCGGGACGTGGCCTCCAGCATGGTTCGGCCCCGGGCGCAGCGCGCCCAGACAATGGTGACCGGACAACAGATGGACCAGCAGGAGGACCTCATCGAGGAGATCGGCCGGTCCCTGGGTCGGTCGGGCCGGCCCTCCAACGTCATCAATCCCATGTTCCTCAACCAGGGATCGGGCCAGGTGTTCCTCTCCCGGAACGAGGCCGCCCCGATCCTCGGCCAGAGCAACGAGGGCATCGTCTCCGGCACCTTCCAGGACCTGGACCTCTACCGCAACGGATGGAATCCGGCCAGCGTGATGCTGTGTTCCAGGGGGGCCCTGACGATTCCGAAGGAGGACCTGGAGACGCGGCTCCGGCGCCTGGCAGCCCGGTTGCTGAAGCACGACGTTACCCTGGCGTCCCCCCGATTTTTCCTGGTGGAAACCGGGGACGATGGAACGGGGGCCGTGTCCCTGCCCCAGCCCGAGGGCAAGTGGCGGGTTCTGGTCCTGGCCTGCAGCCTCGACAAAGCGCGGTTCGGCGAGGGTGCCTGCTCCATCGAGGGGGCCTGGAAGATCCGGGCCCGGGTGGTGGTACCGCAGCGGCCGGGGCCGGGCGATGCCTCGGAGGTGGCGGTGCTGCTCTCGGGCGAGAAGCCGGAGCAGGTGCCGGTGCGCCTCTCCCTGAAGGGCCGCCCGGAGGAGTCGCGTAAGGTGCAGCTGTCAGCGGGCCTGGACACCCGGGTTCGGTTTCCCCTGAAGGCGAGCGACCGACCGGGTCCCATGGAGGGCAAGGTCCACATCGGCGACAGGGTCATTCCCGTCCGCGTGATGGTGGTTCCCGAGGCCCTCGATCCGCCCGCATCTCAGGTGCGTAGCAAGGCGGCCGGCGGGGAGGAAAGCGGTGCCTCTGCACTGGCCTGGTTCCGGAAACTCCTGGACGGGAACCGGACCCACCTGGGTCGAGCGGCGTGGATCATCGCCCGCATCGCCGAGATCCGGTCCTCAGGCGGCGATGCCGCCGAGGACCCCGACCTGGAGACCCACCTGGCGTGGTTGCTCCTGGCCGCCGCCTCCGACGGCGGCTGGTCGTTCCAGCCCGGCGGCAGGAGCTCCGACGCGGACACCTCGGTGCTGGGGGCCTGGGCCGTGGGTGCAGCCGAAGCAGCGGGCCTCCGGGTACCGGGCCCCTTCAAGAAGCGTCTGGTGGATTACCTCAAGAAGCAGTTTTCCCAGGCGCGCGACGGCATGGACAAGGCTCCCCTCCTCCTGGGCCTCTCCCGCCTGGGTTCCGTGGATTTTGCCCACGTGAACCGCCTCTACAGGGCACGGGAATCCCTCTCCTGCCGCGACCTGGCCGCGGTGCTGTTGCTCCTCCGGCGTCAGGGGGATGACAGCCAGATGGTGAAGATCCTGGCGGCGCTGTTGAAGAGCAAGGCCGCCAAGGACGGGTCCTTTGCTCGGAGTGGGCCCATGGAACCCCTGAGCGACGTGCGCGCCACAACAGCCCTGGCCGCCATGGCGCTCTTCGGTCTCGACGCCGGCACCGCCAACCGCGCTCTCGCCTGTCTGGCCACCCGGCCCATGTGTCCTGCGCGCGAGGCCGCGGGCCTTGCCCTCGAGGCCGCCGTGCGCGCGGAGATCCGGTCTCCGGGGGACCGGTGGGTGCTCGGGAAGTCGGAGGCAACCGGCAAGGCCGTCGAAGTGAAGGTGGAGCGCGAGGTACGATACCTGCCCATGCAGTGCAGGGGGTACACCCTGCACCGCGGATTCGACGTCGCCGGCCACTACCGGGATCGATACGACTACACACAGCGGGTCGGAGAAGGGAAACGATTCCGGGTGGACCTGCGGGTCAGGCTGCCCTATGCCATGGCCCATGTCCTCATCGAGGAGGCCATCCCTTCGGGGATGCGCCTCGTGGCCGAATCAATCCGGTCCCGGGCCGCGGTGGACGTGGAAGACGGCGTCCTCCGATTCCACCTTCCATCCCACGATCGACGCCGGAAGGGCACCCGGTGGTTTGTCACCACGTATCACCTGGAAGCGGCGCTGCCGGGCCACTACCGGTTCCGGACGCCGCGGGTCATCGTGCCGGGCGGAGATCGTCTGGTGGTGAAAGCGGTCCAGAAGACGCAGCAGGTCACCGTGGTCCAGGTCGGTGAGGACGACCGCAAGGGGTACCACCTGACCCCCCGGGAGCACGAGGGCCTGGGGCGCATCTACTGGTCCCTGGGCCAGTATGACAGGGCGTATCCACACCTCGACACCCTGATGAAGAAGTGGCGGCTGAGGCCGCCGGTGCGGGTGCGAGCCGCCGCCCTGCTCCTGGACATGGACGTGCGGTGGAAGAACCACAAGGGCATGGTGGAGCACTTCGAGATGCTGAAGGAGAGCGACCCCGACCGCACCGTGCCTTTCCGGAAGATTGTGCCCGTGGCCGAGGCGTACGCGGCCCTGGGGGAACACGAGCGCGCCCTCCAGGTGCAGCGCGGTTGCCTCGGAGGCTTTTTCCGGGTGGACTTCGGCTTCGGCAACGCGCTCCTCAACGCGGGAGGCCTCGAGGACTTCCGCGCCTTCGTGGTTCCGCTGCTTGCGCTCTACCCCGCGGACGAGGCCACGCGAGACAGCCGCTACTTCCTCGGCCAGACCCTCCTCAACCACGCGCGCAAGGCCGGTGTCGATCAGAAGTCGAAGCGGACCTCCTTACTCGAGGGAGCCGTCCGCGCCTTTTGGGCGGCCATGGAGGCGGGCGGCGGGGGGCCTGGAACCGAAGCGTCCATGTTTGCCCTGGCCGGAACCCTGTTGGAGCAGGAGGAGTTCGACGCGGCCGCCGGCCTGTGCCAGCGGGCCGTGAAACTCTTTCAAGAATCTCACCTGAAGGACGGCTTCGAATACGTCCTGGCCTACTCCCTCTTCGAGCAGGGCCTCTACGGCCGCGCCGAGACGATCTGCGAGCGCATCGTCACCGGGGAATACCGGAACGCTGCGGGCCACAGCGGCCCGTCCATGAACCGGGACCTGACCCTGCACATGCTGGCAAAGATCCACCATGCCCGCGGCGATATCGCCAAGGCCGTGGAAGCGTATCGCAAGGTGAAGGACAAGTTCCCCGACGCCGGCCTGGCCCTGAACTACTTCGAGTGGCGGGTGCTGGACATGCCCGAGATCACGGAGCTGGCCGTGGGCGAGGACCGCACCGTCCGGCTCACCTACAAGAACATCGACCGCGTCCAGGTCCGGGCCTACCGGGTGGATCTCATGACCCTCTACCTGCGCGAGCGGTCCCTGAACCGCATCGCCAGCATCAACCTGGCCGGCATCAAGCCGTTCTTCGAAGGGAGCTACCCGGTGCGGCCGTCCACCTACCGCATGGACGGGGTGAATCTCGCCGTGCGTCGAAAGAAGCAAGACCGGACCGGCCCGGGCGACGCCATCGCCGTGGTCCTGCCCGCTCCGGGGGCCTACCTCCTGGTGGTGCGGTCGGGCGAGACCGAGTGCATGGGCATGGTGCTGCGCACCGATCTGCAGATGGACGTCCAGACCGTCCGGGACAAGGGCACGCTCCGGGCCACGGTCTACGACCGGACCTCGGGCACCTTTGCCAGCCGCGTGGAGGTGAAGTTCGTGGGCAGCCAGGACAAGGCCTTCACCACGGCCAAAACCGACCTGCGCGGCGTGGCCGAGACCACCGGCATCCGCGGCCTGCCCACGGTCATTGCCAAGAGCGGGGATCAGTACGCCTTCTTCCGTTCCGGGGAGACCCTCGGCCCGAGGCAAAGGATCCCGTCCCGGGGGGACAGGGGATTCCATCGTTTCAAGCAGAGCTTGAAGGGTGCGTCCGACGCCCGCCTCGGTAACTTCCAGAAGCAGCTCGACGCCCTGAACCTGTTCAATCGGCAAAAGGTCAAGGAGCAGCAGAGCAAACGCGGAGGGGTGCAAATCAAGTCGGTGAAGTAGTTCCCTTACCTCAGAACGCTGGCGGTTCCGCCGCCGAAGGCCGCCACGCCGCCGGGGACCGGCTGGATGACGGTCCCCCATTCGGGGGACTGGATCGGTCGCAGCGGAAGGATGCCGCTTAAGGTCCACAGTTCGGGCTGGCGGTCCGGCCACAGTATCTGGTCGTAGTGACCGCCGGCGACCAGGATCGAACCGTCGCCGAGCTGCATGGCCTGAGGGTAGGCGCGACCGAAACCGAACCGATAGGGCAGCGTCACCGACTGCTTGAGTGCGCCGAAGAACAGCTCGGTGTCAGCGAATACGTTCTTGCCGTCGGTGCCGCAGAGGATCACGGCGGTGGTCGAATCGAGGGCCACCATGGCGTGCCAGTATCGAGGCCGCCGCATGTTTCCCCACGGATAGAAGCGCCGCGTCCCGAGTACGAAGAGCTCCGCGGACGCCACCGCGTTCAGGTTTTTATCGGCGCCGCCCGTGATGAGCACGGCCCCTGGGAACACCGCAGCCGCCGAGGCGCTGCGCCTGGCTGTCAGGCTCGGCAGTGTGGTGAACGTGCGTCCGGCGACGTCGTAGAGCATGGCGTTGGTGGTGCCGCCACCGGCGATGAGCACGTAATCGCGCTGTGTCGCCAGATCCCGCACCCGTTCGGCCATTGGATTTTGAAATCGATACGGCACCGTACCCCACCGTACCCAGACCCAGGTTGGTCGGATTGCCGGGCCGATACAGCTCGGCCACAGGCGGTGCAGTCTGCGGATTATCGCCGCCCACGATGAGAGCCGTGCCGTCCGGCAGGGGCACGATGGCGTGTCCGAACCGCGCCCGGAGCATGTTGCCGGCCTGCGCCATCGTTCCTCTGACAGGATCGTAGAGTCGCATCGTCGGGATCGGTGGATAGCCCGCCGGTCCCGGGAGGTAGAGCCCCCGCGGTTTCCCCCCCGTGATCAATACCTGGCCGCCGGCGAGCGTGGCGCGGGCGTGGCCCGGGTAGGGGAAATCCGGCAGCGTGGTGTCCCTCCACGTGCGCAGGAAGCTGCGCCCCACGGGTCCGGCGATCAGCATCGAGGCGATTTCGATCCGGTGGCCGCCTGCGATGCCGCCTTGAAAGTGAACCGGCAGCCCGCGCAGCGAGGGGACGTTCGGTATGGCCACCCACGCCACCCCCCGGCCTGTGGCGTCAATGAGGCCGCTCCCGGCCACGCCAACCGGCGGCACCAGCATCAGGGGCCCGGTGAGCGTAGTGATGCCGAATCCGTAGGCGATTGCATACGGCGATCCGGCGCGGCAGACCGGAGCACGGATCTCGACCGTAAGCCACTCTCCATACGCGCCGCCGCTTGTGAACCAGACCATGCTGGGATGTTCGTAGGGCTGGCACTGGGCCGCAAGGCCGGGGGCAGACAGAAGGAACGAGACCAGGAAGAGGAGTGGATATTTCATCGAGGTGCCTTTCCGGGTCCCCGGTCTTGGGAGTATAGCCATGTGTCGGATCCCGGCGCAACAGAACAGCACGGGAGAATAGATGGAATGAGAAGGTCAGCATCCTTGTCCATGGGCTGAAGCACGTGGATCTGCACTCCAGAAACTCGACCGGGTCCTTGCCCAGAAGGGCGTTGGAACTCATTGAATAGTTGGTTGTTATGGGCGATCTTCCGGGCCCGATATGGCATTCGAAACGCAGTGGGCCGTTTCCCTGGCCTGGCAAGAGGGGAGCCGCCAGTGTCGGCGGTCAATGCTGACATCTGCCGCAATAATAGGTGGAGCGGCCGGCCAGGCGGATGCACCGGATCGTTCCCCTGCACCGGGGGCAGGCCTCGCCCAGGCGTCCGTAGACCGAGAGCATGTCGGCGTATCCTCCCGGGCGGCCGCAGCCGTCCTCGTGGTCCCTGAGGGTGGTGCCGCGGGCACGGATGGCCTCGGTGAGAACCTGCCGAACGGCCCCCTCGAGGCGACTCCAGGCAGCGATGGAAAGGCGCCGGGCCTGACGCTTCGGGTGGATCCGGGCCCGGTATAGAGACTCGCAGGCATAGATGTTTCCCAGCCCTGCGAGAACGTGCTGGTCCAGGAGGACGTTCTTCACCGGCGCTCGCCGGTGACCTGCTGTCCGGTCGAGATACTCCGGCGTCAGGGCGGGTGTGAGGGGTTCAATACCCAGATTCCTGAAGTTCGGGTGGCCGTCGAGACGGTCGTCCTGCAGGACATGGACCATGCCGAATCGTCGGGGATCATGATACCGGACCTCGTTGCGATCTCGCAGCAGAATCCGGACATGCTCGTGCCGGTCCAGGTCGTCGATTTCCCTCCTGATGCGCAGGGTGCCGCTCATCCCCAGGTGCACCACCAGGGAAACATCCCCGGCGAGGCGGAACAGCAGGTACTTGCCCCGCCGCTCCAGCCGCCTGATCGACCGTCCGGTGAGGAACCGCCGCAGACGTGCGGCGTCCACGCGGCGCCGCAGCCGTGTATCGTGCACCCGGACGGCGGCGATGATCCGGCCCCGGACCTTGGGTTCCAGAGCCCGACGCAGTGTCTCGACCTCGGGCAACTCGGGCATGGCCTCCGCCTCGACGATTTTCGGGAGCCGGATAGCAGAACTTAAAATCGAACAGGCAAACTATAGACTGTCAACCGGAGCCGAATAAAGCTATATGACCATATAAATAGTTCCTGTTGAAACAAGCCGTATTTTTCATCGCCGAACTTCGTCACAT
>CAZAKZ010000082.1:0-25033 GCA_964485695.1 uncultured Planctomycetota bacterium
CCGGACAAACTCGTGCATGTTTATCGGACATATGTCCTTGGAGAGCACATCTACTCCCCTGGGCATGCCTGTAAGCCGTTGCGGCCAAGGCACTTCCAAAAGTTCGTTTCAGGACGATAGTTGTGCTCACGTTTTACCACGGCATTGGCGATAAAAAATTCTGCAGAACGAAGTTGGAACGTCCAAGGGAGCGATCCAGTGGCAACAGGACAATCTGTTTCAAAACCAGAACAAGGGGCGGATCTGCATCGCCTGATATTTGAACTCACCTCACGTGCAACGGCTGTCCCGTTTCACCAGTTCGTGAAAGAGGTCGCGGCCAAGCTCTCGAACCATTATGGCGCCAGCATGGGTCGGATCTACCTCGGCAACAGCAAGAGCCCTGTTGGATTCATCGATCACTCCGGCTGCATGAGCCGGTTGAGCGAGAAGGACAGGAAGATCTTCGAGAACTACGACGCCAAGCTGGCCTACGAGGTGAGGAAAACCGGCCGCCCCTGCAAGCTGTCACGTCTCGATCTGGACAGCAACTTCATACGTGTCCTCCACGAGGTCATGGATCTCGGAGAAGGATACGGCTTGCCCATTAATTCACACGGCAAGACCCAGGGAGCGGTTTGCTTTTACAACAAGGCCCCCCTCAGGTTCAGCAAGGCGGATCTCCAGTCCTTGCAGGCACTGGGGAACGTCCTCCAGGGGTCCGTGAAGCAAGAGGACGGAAGCAAACGATACCTGGAAGGCTGTCGTGAGTCTGATAAGAAGCTCAAGCATTACAAGCAGCACCTTCAGAAGATCGAATTGATCCTCGAGGAGCTCCGCGCGCTTACCATGGCGCGTTCTGTCCTGCTCATCGAGCAGACCGCGGAGTTCATCGCGAAGCGAGGAGAAGACCTCCCCTACGACGAATCGCATCTGAATGTTCTGCTTGCCGGCGGATACGAGACCTCGAAACGTATCGCCGGGAAACTCGGTTCCCGGGGAGAAAAGATGGTGGTCCATGAAGGTGAAGAGGAAAGCGTGCTGGTCAAGGAAGTCGCCGACCGCGCTCTGCTCGCCATCATTTACAACGACCATGAAGTTCCCGCATTGATAGCCGAGTGGGCGAATACCGCAGCCTCACGGCTGGAAGAGGAGCTCGCTGCACTCGGGGAGGTTCGCATACTATAAAATGACCATCGCAGAACCCATGGCGGGGTCACACCGCCTGCTCCTGAAAAAAGACACGCATCAGATCGGTCTCGTACTCGGCCGTTTCCGGGAGAACACCGGCTGCAAGTCGGTACTCCTCATCGATGAAGCCGGACATCTGATTCTCGGGCTGGGGGACGAGACGGCCCGGGAGGACACCACCGTCACCGCCCTGCTTGCCGGGACGTTTCAGACCACACGGCGGCTGTCCAGGCTTCTGGGATCCAGCGAGTTCTCTTCCCGCGTCGATTGCGGCGACAGCGACCTGATGTTGCTCCAGGTCGGGGAAGACGCCCTTCTCGCGGTCACCATGGGGGAGGAAACCACCTCCACCCTGGTTCGCACCTATGCCTTGGAATCCGTCCGGCGCCTTGAAGAGGTGTTCAAGAAGGCGGGCGGGCGCACCCAGGAAAAGGCCCTCGAGGAGTCTGGCTGGAAGGAAAACACCGTCTATGCCAGTGCGGTGACGGCGAAGCTGGACGCTCTGTTCGGATAACGGAAGCAGGTCGGTCGAGAAAAAAGAGGCTGCCTTCCTTTTCAGCGCGAAAAGGAAGGCAGCCTCTTTTTACGTTTTGAGTTTGCCCTCAGTCCATGAGGAACCAGTGCGTGTTCCCGACGGTGGATATACCGCCGGGAGCATTCGGGTCCACGACGATGCCGCTCACGAATATGGGCAACCCGAGGTTGGGGGGGAAGTAGGATGGAATGGCCACCGCTGCGGTGGCCTCACCGTTCTTATCCAGGAAGCCGGTAAAGTTCTGGAAGATCATCGGGGCCTGGTTTTTCACCGTGAGGAGGAACAGGGAGTCCAGGTTGAGGTCGAGGTACTCTCCATTTGGCATCCGGAAGCCGTTGGTGTAGGCGAAAGATGCCCCCAGCTGGTAGGCCTTGCCCGCGTCGGTGGCCTTCCTGCTCGTGAACCGGATCTTCACGGACGTGCCCGGCTTGCCGGAGCCCTTGCACATCACGTGGCGGGAGCCGTACTCGGTGATGCCTGCCGGCGCGAAGATTCCCCGCAGCAGCGTGGAGCTGTAGATGTACTGGGTGATGAAGACGCCCTGGAGGTCCATCTTGTAGATGGAGCAGACGTAGTTGTTGACGATGGTGGGAATCGGTTGGGTCTGCCAGTCGTAGGTCAGGATGTAGGCCAGGTTCTGCTTGTCGATGTAGACGGCATTGGCCCTGTACAAGGTCGTTTTCGTCGTCGGGAAGTTGAGGGTGGTCAGGACTCCTTTCTTCGTGGTGCGCATGAACTCGCCGCCTCCGCCCGCAGCAGTGGTTCCGAAGCCGGAGGAGATGTAGTCGCCCGAGGTCCGTTCGATCTTTATGCCCGAGATGTAGCTGGGTCCGCCGAAGCCGGCCGCGACAGTGGTGACGAGGCCGCTGCGGTCACAGCCCATGATAAAGGGCAGGGTGCTGGAAGTGAGGTTGAACTTTCCGACCACGTAAGTCGGCCCGCCGAGCGCGCGGTCGATGACAAAGGCGTTGTGTACGCCGGACGGCGTCCTGGCGGTCCACAAGGTGGAATAGGTGAAGTTGTCCTCGTTGAAGGACCAGAAGCTGTAATTCCCGGCCAGGATCCAGGTGCCGTCGTGGTCCAGATCGAAGGCGTTGATGTAGGTGCCGCTGGTGGCGGGCGGCGTGTAGTCGGCGACGAGAGTGTGGAGGATGCTGCCGGTTGTACTGACGCTGTGGAGCCAGACGCCGTTGCCGATGGACGCCGGCGTGGTGCCGGAGGGAATGCTGGCCACCATGAAGTTCTTGTTGTCCGAGGCCATCTCGATCCAGTTGGGCCCCATGGTGATGGAGCTGGTCCGCGTGAAGCTCGAGGCAATGGTAAAGACCTTGCCGGTGATCGGGTCGATGGACATGATGGACCCGGGACCGTACGCGGCCGAGGCCGCTGTGGGATCCCTGAACTGCCCGACGATGAGGTCCCCGTCCTGGGGTTGCGCCGGCAGACCGCCGGTGAGAAGGACGAGGCACAGGGTGCCGAAGACGAGGGTTTTCATACTACTCTCCTGGTTGGCTGGTCATGGGACGGTGGGGCAGGCTGGCGCCACCCCGACACGATCTTCTGCTCTACTTCATCGCTGCTACCGAGGCCGGTTCGCTCGACCTATTCATACCTGAATTCGGCCGATTCCGCAAGGCTGAACCTGCTCTACGCCGTTCACAGCGGTTTCCCTTACTTCCGTATCGTGAATCCCTCCGAATTGGTCACGACCTGGGTGCCCCCGATGACGGCCATACCGCCGCAGAAGAACCGAAATCCGTCCAGGGCAGGAAGGGCGGGAAGATGGACGGCAGCGCCTGCCCGGCCGCCGGCGTCGAGGATGCCCTGGAACTTCTTAAAAACCGACGGCGCCAGATTGTTGGCGCTGATGTGGAAGAAGACGTCGTACCGCAGGTCGAGCCAGTCATTGCCGATCTGGACTCCCGGCCGGAGGCCCAGGGAACAGGCCAGGTAGTATGGGGAACCCGGCGCTTTCAAGTGCGGGAAGCTGAGGTGAATCCCCACTGTGCCGCCGGGCTTCGTGCCTCCGCTGGTATCGAGCATGAGGGGTCTGTTTCCGTACACGGTGGCGCCGGTGATGGCCTGCATGCGCTCTTTCTCATAGGCCCAGGTGTGGACGACGGCGTTCCTGGACAGGTCGAACTTGAAAACCCTGTGGCGGGCTCCCAGGAGAAGAGTGTGGTCCCGGCAGCATTCGATCCAGTTGAGGCGGTCCACCGCGGCACCGGGTGGCGTGGTGCCATCGATGAGGCTCGTGACCTTCCTGGTGGTGAGGTCGATCTCGAAGAGGCTGCCGGCCCATATCGTGGTCTGGCCCGGGACGGCGAACTCGACGGCGTACACCTTCCCGGTGCCCTTGTGGTAGTCGACGGTGTTCACCAGGGCCAGGCCCTTGATGGACTGGACGACGGCCCCCTGGACCGGGTCCAGCTCGGCAACGCCTCCGCCGGGGGTCGTGGACTGGAAGGAGGCCACGACGTTGCCGGTATCCTCGATTTCCTGGTGGTTGAGGGCGAGGGACGGGATGCCCGACACGAGGGTTTTCAGGCTGCCGAAGTTCCGGTCCGTCCACACGAGGCGGTCCGTGAAGACACCGCCGTATCCCGACCAGGTGATTCCGCCGTCATCCCTGAACCGAAATCCGTCGGTCCGCCAGGAGAGCGGATGGACAGTGGTGAGGGCTCCGGACCGGTCGATGACGTACATGCCGCCTCCGGTGAGACTCTGGTCGTCATGGGCCACCCACACGTCCATGTTGCTCGGCCCCATCTGTACCCAGTTGCCCAGCATCGTGAAACTGGGCCCTGCCTGCTTGTCGATGAGAGTCGTTACCCTGCCCGTGACCGGATCCAGCTGATAGGTGCGGCCTCCGCCGGAAGCGGTATCGCGATGGGTGATGACGAGGTCCCCGGGTATGATCTGGGCGCTCCCGCTGGATGTGAATGTCGGGATAATTCCCGCTGTGAGCAGGGCGGTCAGAAGTATCACGCAGAAGGCACGCATGCAACTCCTAGATGTCAATTCAGCACGAACCAGTGCGTGTTTCCCGTGCTGCCGATCCCGCCGGGAGCGGCGGGATCCAGGACCACACCGCTGACGAAGATCGTGACTCCAAGCCCCGGTGGAAGATTAACCGGGACGTGAATGTTTGCCATCGCATTCCCGTTCGGGTCCAGGAATCCCGTGAAGTTCTGGAAGATCGACGGCAGCAAGTTGTTGGCGGTATAAAAAAGGAGCACGTCGAACGTCAGATCCAGGTACTCGCCACTCGGCATCTGGATGCCGCCGGTATAGCCGAAGGAGGCGGCCAGCTGGTAGATCTTACCCGCCTCGGACTTCCGGCGACTGGAGAAGAGCACTTTCACCGAAGTGCCGGGCTTGCCGCTGCCGTTGCATACCACGTGGCGGCAGCCGTACTCGGTGATTCCTGCCGGCATGAACACGTTCCGGGTCAGTGAGGAGGCATAGGTGTGCAGGGTCAGGAACACACCCTGGAGGTCCATCTTGTAGAGCGCGCACACGTACTTGCTCGTCAAGGTAGGTATGGGGCCGGTCTGCCAGTCATACGTCAGGAGCCAGGCATTGTGCATCTTGTCGAGGTAGATGGCGTTCGGCCGGTACATCCGTATCGTCGCAGGGAAGTTCAGTGTGGTATTAATCCCTGTCTTTGTCGTGCGGGTAAACTCGCCGCCCCACCCATTGAAACCCTGGCCGAAGGCAGAGCTGATGTAGTCACCGGTGAACCGGTCGATCTTCACACCCGATACGTAGGCCGGCCCGGCGGTGCTGAGGGTCGTAACGTAGCCCTTTCGGTCCGCTGCCATCAGGTTCGGCTCCCAGGGGGGAGTGGAGTTGAACTTGCCGATGACGTACTCGGGGCCGCCGTAGGCACGGTCGATGACGAATGCATTGTGTAGGCCGACCGAGTATTTGATGGTGTAGAGCGTGGCGTACGTTGTGGAGTCTTCGTTGTAGGACCAGAGGCTGTCCCCGCCGGCCAGGATCCAGGTGCCGTCGTAGTCCAGGTCGAAAGCGTTGACGTAGCTCAGGCCTGGAGCGGGATCGGCGATGAGGGTGTTCACGATGCTGCCCCGGACATCGACGCGGTGGAAGTAGACGCCGTCCCCGGGTGTGGTCGGCGATGCCCCCGTGGGCAGGCAGGCTACCATGAGGTCGGTGTTGTCCGACGCCATCTCGATCCAGTTCGGCCCCATGTTGAGGGTGCCGATGGTGGTGAATCTCCTGGAAAAGGTGAAGACGGTCCCCGTGGTCCGGTTGACGGAAAATATCGACCCAGGTCCGAAATTCTCCGTGTTCTGGACCGGGTCCCGGAAGTTCGCGATGACGAGATCGCCGTCATAGGGTTGCGCACTCGCCATACCGGCGAGGAGGAGGGCCGTCAGGAGCCCCGGAATGTAGATTCTCATTTGAAGATTGATCCGTGAATATCCCCTGGAACCGCTCCATCATACCAGAAACCGGCAAAAAAAGGCCCGGCAATGCCGGGCCTTTTGATGTGTTCGTCGGTGAAATCCTAGTTCAGCACGAACCAGTGTGTGTTGCCGACGCTGCCCACGCCACCAGGGGCCTTGGGATCAAGGACGATGCCGCTGACATAAATGGGAAATCCGAGTCCCGTCGGCAGCCCGCCCGGTATGTTGATCTGGGCCTTGGCCTCTCCGTTGACATCCAGGAATCCTGCGAAGTTCTGGAAGATCGACGGAACCCCCCCGAAGACGGACGTCCACATGAGCGCATCCCAGGTCAGATCCAGATACTCTCCGCTCGCCATCTTGATGCCGCCCTTGTAGCCGAAGGAGCAGGCCAGCTGATAGGCCAGCTTGCCCTCGGACGGTCTCCGGGTCGTGAAGTCCACCATCACCGAGGTGCCGGGCTTGCCGGAGCCGTCGCATACGACGTGACGGCCGCCGTACTCGCAGAGGCCGGCCGGCGCGAAATTGGCCCGCGTCAGGGTCGAGCCGTAGATGTACTGGGTGATGTAGACGCCCGCGGAGTCCATCTTGAACACCGAGCACTTGAGCCCGGGCTGCGAGGCCGACGGCACCGGCACGGTCACGCCGGTGAGGTCGTACGTGAGAATCCATGCACAGTGCATCTGGTCGATGTATATCCCGTTCGCCCGGAACATCCGCGTGGTGGAGGTCGGGTAATTGATGGTGGTCACCGCGCCGGCCTTGGTCACGCGAGTGAACTCTCCGCCCGACGCGTTGTAGGCCGAAATGCCGAAGCCCGCACAGAGATAGTCGCCCGTCATGCGGTCGACCTCGACCCCGGCTCCGTAGAACGGTCCGCCGGTGGATATGGTGGAAATGAATCCGCTGCGGTCGACCTCGATGAGGTTCGCGGTCGTGCTCGAATTGGTGGCGAACTTGCAGATGCAGTAGTCCCCTTTCGGAAGGTCGTGGTCGATGGTCAGGGCATTGACAGTGCCGGACGGGGCTGACAGGGAGACGGTCTTGAGCGTGTTCGTGTTTTCATTGTACAGGAACATGTTGGTGCCGCCGCCGATGACCCAGGTGCCGTCGTAGTCCAGAGCCAGGGCGTTGGGGTACCCGGGAGCCGTGCTGTCAGCCACCAGGGTCTTCACGATCGCACCGGTGATGTCGACCTGATAGCACCAGAGCCCGGAGCCGAGAGACGTGGGGGTTGTGCCGGTCGGGATGCAGGCCGTTACGAAGTCCTTGTTGTTCGAGGCCATCTTGATACAGTTCGGCCCCATGGCCTTGGGCATCGTGGTAAACACCGAAGCAATGGTATCCACCTTGCCGGTGCCCGGCACCACATAGAAGATCGATCCCGGCCCATAGGAATTGGGCGTTTTCGGATCCCGGAACTGGCCGACGACGATGTCGCCGTCCGACTGGGCAGGAACCGCGCCGACCAGGAGGCTCAAACAAAGGAAACCCAGAAAGAATTTTCTCATACCACTCTCCTATCCTCTCGAAAATGAAAGAAGATTCACCACGACCCGGTTCTGAAGCCCGGGTCTCTCTTGCCAACCCCTCTGCCGGAATCCGAGAAGGCAGGGAGGCACCAGAACATGGAATGCGGAAATATACGTGAGTGACTGTCCCCCTCTCTGCAATGTGTATGTCCCAAGGAGACAAGAATCTACAACCCTTTCATACAAAAACAGGGCGAACTCCTCAAGGCCCTGTCCACGTTGATATTAGGGTGACAGACGTACGAGACCGCCAGGAGGCGGGCGTAACGGCCTTTAAACAAGACTGATACGCCCATGCCCGGGCGGTGAATCCGGGTATCGCCGGGAGGATAGGGCCGGGTAAAAAAAGTGACCCCCACCTCCACCAAAGCAAGGGCCGGCGAGGAACTCGGGCCTCCCTGCCCTTCCCGGTCGTTCGTCGAGCCCCGGAAAGACAGGTCCTCGCAGAGCGCTGCTCCCCGCCGGAACTTCATGACCGAAACGGGGTTTGATTTCCGTGGAATCCGACCCGTGGAAATGTTCCGATTCGCTTGCAATCCGGGTTCCACGTTCCTACGATAGCGCCTTCATTCCGGTGCCATGGAAGACTGCCGTATTTAAAGAAGTGCTCAAGGCCCATGCCGGTCTCAAAAGTCAGCGTCAGCTCCTCGAGCTCCTATGGATGGCAGGCTGTCTTCCTGCGCCTTTTTCTCCTCCTCCTGATCATCACCGGCTTCTTCATCACCATCAATCTGATGGGAGCCTCGCTGAAAGGGCTCTCCAAGAGCACTCTCCAGGAATTCATGGACTCGGCGGTAGCCAACCCCCTGAGCGCCCTGTTCATCGGCATCGCCATCACGGCCCTGGTGCAGTCCTCGTCGGTGACCACCTCCATCGTGGTGGGCATGGTGGCGGGTGGAGTCATCGACGTCACCCAGGCCGTGCCCATGATCATGGGCGCCAACATCGGGACCACCGTCACCAACACCCTGGTCTCCCTGGTGCATATCCGTAATCGGCTGGAATTTCGCCGCGCCTTTTCCTCCGCCACAGTACACGACTTCTTCAACATCCTGTGTGTGCTGGTTCTCCTGCCCCTGGAGCTCAACTTCCACCTCATCCAGAAAACGGCTTTGTGGCTCAAGGCCAACGTGGTGGGCGGGTCGCTCGGCAAGCTACCGGGCATCAAGGTGCTGATCAAGCCCATCGTCGATGAGCTGCACCAGCTCCTCGGCGGGGGCTACCTCTGCCTGGCCGTCTCCCTCCTCCTGCTCGTCCTCAGCCTCATCGTGATGGTGAAGATCATCCGGTCGCTGGTCCTCTCCAGGATGACCCGCCTCCTCGACCGCTTTCTCTTCCGGACCACCGCCCATGCTCTCTTCCTGGGCATGTTCATCACCGTCGTCGTCCAGTCCTCGAGCGTGACCACGTCGCTCATCATCCCGCTCGCCGGCGCCGGCCTTCTCACCGTGAACCAGGTGTATCCTTACACCCTCGGCTCCAATGTGGGCACCACCATCACCTCCTTCCTCGCCGCCAGCGCCATCGCCTCCACGGCCACCGGCGATCCAAAGGCCCAGCTCGGCGTCGTGGTGGCGCTCATGCACCTGACCTTCAACGTGTTCGGCATCGCCATCTTCTTGCCCCTGAAGCGGATCCCCATCGGCCTGGCCACTGGATTCGCAGGTTACATCACGGTCTCGCGCCGCCGCACGGTGCTGGCCCTGACCGGTTTCAGCGCCGTATTCATAGCCCTGGTCATCTTCACATTCATGTAGCACTGGAGCTTGATAACCATGCTCAAGGAACTCTGGCGGATTCTCACGACCGACAAGGACCTCCTTGACGAGGCCCACGCCAAGACCAGCACGATGCTGAATGAAACGAGACGGATGTTCGAGATGGTGATCCACGCCATCACCGAGGACGTCAAGGAGGACTTCCGGCACCAGCTCTCCCGCATGGACGAGGGGGTCAACCGGCGAGAGATGGAGGTGCGAAAGAAGGTCTACGAGCACCTGGCCATGAGCCAGGGGAGCGACCTGCTCGTGGGGCTGATCCTGATCCGGGTCGTGGGCGACATCGAGAGAATCGGCGACTACACCAAGAACATCGGCGACCTGGCTTCCCTGTTCCAGGGCCATCTGGAGTTCAACGACCACACACATGTCTTCGAGGATTTCGTCCATCGGACCCAGGAGCTCTTCCGCTTCACCCAGCTGAGCTTCTTCGGCAACGACGAGGATGCCGCCAAGAAGGCCCAGGAGTTCTACCACAATCTGGCCAGGGACGCCGATGAGACCCTGGAGAATGTCGTGGTCAAAAGTTCCCAGGACGACACCGTGAAGAAAAGCGATCTGGCCCTGGTGCTGCTGCTCCGGTACCTGAAACGCACCAGCGCCCACTTGAAGAACATCTGCACCACGGTCATAAATCCATACCCGGAAATCGGATATCTTTCCAAGCGGGATGAGGAAGAGAGATCGTAGCCGTCAGGACAGAATCCGGTCGTCGGCTGCGTGAACCGAACGATCTTGTTCTGACTCCATCCTGCCGATATCCTCCTCATGAGAGAACTGATCCAGGAAACACCCCCATCCGCGATTCGTCTCGGCCCCCCTGAGGCCCCCAGGACGAGGCCCGGGAACCTGGACGAGAGAACCGAGGCGTGGCGTTTCTACTACGACAACTCCCTGGACACCGGCCTCGATGCCGTGGATCGCGCCGTCCGGTCCATGGCCGTGCGGATGATCCCCCCGGGCATGCGAGTGCTGGACGTGGGCACGGGCCGTGGCCACCTCCTGGCCGCCCTCCGCCCCGAGGAAGGCGTGGGAATCGACCTGTCCAAGCGCGCCGCCATGGAGGCCCGGGAGCAATACGGCCACCTCCACTTCAGGGTGGCGGACGTGCGGGACCGGGAAGCCCTCGGCCCCCTGGGCGGCCCCTTCGATTTCATCCTCCTGAACCAGACCCTCACCGAGACGGCGGACCTCGTGGAGACCCTTCGTGCCCTCCACGCCCACGCAGCCCCCTGGACCCGGCTGGTGGTGTTCGAACGCTTCCGGTCCCGGCTGCCCAGGTGGGCGCCGTCCCCGGCGCGGATCCGCAGTGCCGACCTGGAAGGGGTGTTCCATCTCGGCGGCTTCGAGGTCCTGAGCCGCTGGAAATCCAGCGTCTTCAAGGAGCGTTTCCGCCTCCCCGGTCTCCGGTTCTACAAGAGGTTCCACGCCCATGTGCTCCGGCCCGCCCCCCACCTCTTCGAAGCGCCCCCGACCCTCACGGCTTCCATCGTCCTGCCGATCCTGGCCGAGAAAGAAGACCTCACCGGCTTTCTCGAACGCCTGCCGGATCCTGGAGACGACACCGAATACCATCTCGTGACCACGACCGACAGCCACCCCTCCGTCAAGGCGGCGGTCAGGGAATTTGGCGGATCCCGCTTCCGGATCCTGAACAGCAGGAGTGATAAACGCGCCGACGCCCTGCACGAGGGGATCGCCTCGGCCACGGGAGACTGCGTGGTCCTGCTGGGCGACCCTCCTGGCGAGACTCCGGAGGCCATCCCGCAGTTCCTGGAAGCGATGCGCACCTGGAAGGGAGACCTCGTCCTGGCCAACCGGCGGATCTATCCGGATCCGCGTCGCGGCCCGGCCTCCCCCGACCGCCTGGTCGACCGCATCCTGTCCCGTCTCCACTCCCGGAGAACCGGCCAGCGGGTGGGCGACGTGAATCCCTACCTCATGGCAATCCGGCGCCGCGACCTGGACCGCATCCGGGAACTCCGGAACAACCACCCCTTCGAGGAGGACGGCCTCCTCGCGGCCGCAGGACGCCTGCACCTGAAGATCCTCGACATTCCCGTCCCCCTGAAAGCCGGAAGCTCCGAACCGGTGAAATTCGGGACTACGCGCCGCCTGCTTCAGCGACTCCGGGTCCTCGCAAGGAGCGTCATTTCCCGGTAGCCAGCCGGGCGGCGGCGATACTCAAGCCCGCCAGAGCGGCGATGATGACCATCATCTGCTCGAGCAGGATATGCTCCACGGTGCACGCCATCAGGAGCCACTGCACGGCCACGGCGAGGAGGGCGGCCAGCAGCCCGCGCAGGAAGGGATCGGCGGCGGCCCGGTACCCTGCCACCAGCTTCACGAGGAGGATTCCGTAGATCCACACGTGGAGCAGAAGCCCCAGGACGCCCAGCTCGAAGAGGATGTGGAGGGGGGTATTGTGGGCGGCGCCGTACTGGGCCTCCGGCCTGTCCGGCAGGCGTTTCCAGGCGTAGTGAAAGTTCTTGTGGCCGAAGCCGTGGCCGACGACGGGGCTCTCCCGGATGAGCCGAACCGAGCCCTCCCAGATCTCGGGCCGGTGGTGAAGCGCCTCGATGAATCGTTCCGGCACGGCCAGGCCGCGGATGCGCTCCCCGATGTAGGTGGCGGGAAGCAGGAGGGCCAGCACCACTACCACCGCTGCGACGGCCGCCCCCGCCGCCAGGAGACGTCGGTTTCTGAGGAGGCCGAGAACCGCGAGGGCCACCGCCGTTCCCACCCAGGCGCTGCGAGACAGGGTGAAGAAGAGGGTGAAGAGCAGGGGCGGCAGGAGCGCCAGGCGGAGGATCTTGATCCAGCGCCTCTCGAGCGGCAGGGCCAGGACCAGGACGAGGGACGCGGAGAGGAAGTTCGCGCAGTGGTTCGGATGGCCGAAGGTGCCGAAGACCCTGTACTCCTCGACGTGCAGGTAGACCAGGCGCTCGACCAGGCCGGTCAGGCTGCACGCCGCAGTGCCGAGGAAAAAGGCGAGACAAAAGCTGCGCAGGCGCCGGACGCCGGAGGCATGAGTGATAACCAGGTAGAGAATCGCAATCCATCGTCCACCGTCGCGCCAGAGGAGCATCCGGGTGTGGTGGGGCGATTCGGCCCACAGGATGCTGGCCCCGGCCAGCACCGCCAGCAAGACCACCGGCAGGTCGAGCACGCACCGGTGAAAGGGCCACCTTCCTGTGCGCAGCCACCGCACAAGGTTCAACACCAGAGCCGCGGCCAGGGGCACCGAGAACAGGAACGTCGGGCCCTCGTCAAAGGGCAGCCCCGCTACGGCGGCCGCCACAGTCCAGAAGGCCCACCGCTCTAGGCGGGGGCCGCGGGGCAAAGCGCGGCGGAGGTGGAGGATCATACTGATCAAAGCACGCATGCGGATGATTCAACCATATCAGCCCGTGGACAAACCAGCGTGAAGTCAGAATCGGTAAGTTTTCGTCCAGGCCGTCCTCGCCTACATTGACACGAGAATGAGGTTGCTCACGTCGAGGACCTTGCTTGAGTCCACCACCTGGGCCGCCCACACGAAGTCGAGGCCGACCCGAACACCCGCGTCAAAGGTCACGGCCCGCTGGCCGGTCCCGTCCAGGAGGCCCTGCGCGTTGTAGGGAAGGTGCCCGAGGAGGGCGATTGTGGTGAACACATCCGGTAGCATCCAGAGCTCGAGGCCGCTGCCCGGCAAGAGGAGGGGCGCCCCGGCGAATCCTGCGAGGCTCGGAGCGAGCACATAGCTCTTCCCCGCCATTGCCGGCCCGAAGTTCAGGTGAAAGATCCTGCCCGTGGCCCCCTTTCGCCAGCTCGCGAGCTGCGCCTCCTCCACCTCGCGGCCATGGATGTAGTTGCCCGGCGGGAGTTTCGTCAGGGAGACCGCCGTGGGTGGCGTGGCGAGGAGGTCCACCTTGTAGAGCGTGTCGTCGGTGTCGCAGGCGATGTAGGCGATCCGTCCCGGCTTCTCCCATGGCTCGTTCCACGCAGCGGCCCACGGATCGGTGGTGCTGAGCGGCAGCGGGAGAGGGATCGACTGTTTGACTGCGGTGGACACGTCCACGACATGGAGGCCGATGAACTGGGGCCAGGTCGGCCTGCTACTGGGAGGGACGTAACTCGTCCAGCAGTAGACACGGCGATCCTCGTGGAGGAAGGCGTCGTACGCGCACGGGTGGTCGAAGTTGCAGACGATCGTCGGCGTGGCGTAGGTCGGTGTCCCGTGAATCTTCCAGAGTCCGATGTCATTGCTTCTGGTATAGAATCCCACGCCGATCACTCGATCCGCCTGAAAGGGGGAAGGATAGGCGTCCGACATGGGAAGGGACCCCGGCCAGGATATCGGGTGGATGTTGTCCCAGGCGATCGTCCCCCTGGTGACGTCCACCCGGCAGGACTTCATTTGAGGGGCCAGCGTGGAGATCGCGGCTGCATCGAAGATCCAGACCCCCGGACCGTCCTGCGCCTCGAAGTCGAGGCACGGCACGTAGGGCGCCCCGAAGTGGACCGGACTCGTGCCCCTGGCCACCGTGGTCACCGTGCTGGACGTGAAGTCCAGGCGCTCGAGCGACGCCGGGCCGCCGGGCGACCAGACGCCCATGTAGAGCCCGCCGTCGTGGGCAAAGCAGTGTCCCCGACCGAAGTAGGGCCGCTCAAAGGTCGTGAGGGCCGGCCCGTTCGGATCGACGCGCAGGAGCTTGCTCGGCCAGTCATAGACCACAGCGGTCTGGACCGTGGCCGGAAGCGCCGCTCCGCCCAGGAGGAGCACGAGGAAGAGGGCAATACGCTTTTGCACGTGTACCTCCTACTTCACGAGGGTGATCAGGACCGTGTTCGAGATGTCCCGGATACCGGAGGGGGATGGGGGATGGAGGGTCACGAACGCGGAGTATATCCTCAGACCGACCAGTTGTGGAAACGGCGGGATCACGATCTTCGCCCGCGCCTCCCCGTCCGGACCGATCGTGCCCCGGTAGTCCACGAACACCTGCGGCCAGAAGTCGTGGACCGAGACCTGCAGGAGTCCGTCCGGACTCAGCCCGAGCCGGCGGGTGTCGATGGTGATCGGCCCCGTACCGAGCGAGGAACCCGCCTGGTACGGGAGGCCGGCGGAATCGCTCGCCATGAGGGTGAAGGTGGCCGTCCCACCGATGCGGGGCGTACCGCTCGCGGCCAGTTGCGTGAACTTCACCTTGGCGACAAAACCGTCTCCGGATCCGCTCAGCCCTCCTCCGTACGTCAGATCGGGCCCGAGCTTCACGGGAAACGTCTTCTCGTCGCTGAAGGTCTTGCCGGCCACGAAGGCGTTGCCGGAGGGCGTGACCGCAATCCCCCAGGCTTCATCCGCCATGGCGCCCCCCACGAAACCGCTGTAGTGCAGGAACCGGCCGGACGAATCGATCTTCGCCATGAATCCGTCCCCGTTCCCTCCGTAGGTGAGTTGCGGCCCCTCCTTGACCGGAAACGCGGACGTCGGAGTGTTGGTTTGGCCGCATACGTACGCATGGCCCCGGGCGTCGACGTCTATCCCCGCTGAGCTGATCCCTCCGACCAGCCCGCACCAGACCAGGCTTGAGCCCGAGGGACTCACTTTCGCTACCAGGCTGCACCCGGCCAGATTCAGGTTCGGTCCGACCACGAGCGGCAGCGTGTTCGCCGGACTGATGGAATAGCCTGCAACGTACGCGTGGCCCGTCGCATCCACGGCCACGCCACCCAATCCGTCTCTATCAGATCCTCCGATATAGCCACAGTAGTCCAGCCCCGTTCCGGCTGCATTCACCCTGGCGACGAAGCCGTCTCCGTATCTGCCGGGAGATGCGTGCTTGAGACTCGGGCCCACCTTTACCGGAAAGCTGGTCGGCGTGCTCACTGTCCAGCCAACGACGTACGCGTTGCCGAGTGCATCCACGGCGACGTCCAAGGCGGCCTCATTGAGCGCCCCTCCGATGTAACCGCAGTACACGAGCTTTTTCCCCGAGGCGTCGACCTTGGCGATGAAGCCATCCGGAGTAAACGCCCAGGGGTCATTGAACGTCAGGTCCGGGCCGACGCTCGTCGGAAAGGGCGTCCCATGGGTGATGGTCATCGGATCCCGGCTCCCCGTTGCGCCGACCACGTACGCGCATCCGCTCTTGTCCACCGCGATTCCGCGTCCATAGTCGTCGCGCTCGCCCCCTATATACCCACAGTATACGAGGCTCGATCCATCCGCCGACACCTTGGCCACGAAGCAATCGAGGCCTCTGGCACCATTGAACGTCAGGTCCGGACCCCCCTTCACCGGAAACGAGTCTTCCTTGCTGCCAGTGTGGCCAAAGACGTACGCGCATCCGTGGGAATCGACGGCAATATCGTACAGGAACTCATCGCTCGTCCCCCCGATGTACCCGCAGTAGATCAGTTTCGTGCCGCTTGCGTCGACCTTTGCCACGATGCCTTCCCGGCGACCGTTATACTTCGTGCTCGGCCCGACCTTCACGGGAAAGGTCGGCGTACCGCAGCACGTAATCCCGCCAACGTACGCGTTGCCCTGTGAATCCACGTCGATGCCATAGAGCCCATCGTCTCCCGTGCCGCCGAGGTAGCCGCAGTACACGTACACCGCCGGGTCGATGACGAGCGGTCGATCTTCCGCATGGTTTCCCACTCGAAAGCCGACCACGGCCTCCCCCGCTGTGGACTCAATCGTATAGGCGACGTTCACGGTTGACCGCCCGCCGCCCTGGTTTTGCTGGAAAGCGACCGGTGGGGCGTCCTCGAACGCCCCGACCGACGTCTCGATCCTGAGCGCTCCGCCGGAGGTTCTCTTCAAGGACGAGACGCCGCGATACCGAAGCCGTATCCGCCCGGGATCCGCTCCCGGCTTCACCCGAAATTCGTACTTGATCGCATTCACTTCGGCCCGGTACATGAGGTCAATTCCCGGCCAGAGCTCCTCGTACACGACCTGGCCATAGCTCCGGAGTCCCGTCTTCCACGCTTCCTCCGGTCCACGGAAGTAGCTGAAGACTGCCGCCCGCCGGTCAGCGCCCCGAAGCTTGACCTCGGGGTTTCTGCCCACGAAGTCGACCTTCACCACCCAGTCACGTTGCTTCCCCCGGAGCGCGAAGGTGATCCCCTCCTCGGTGAAGAAGACCGTCTTCTCCTTCCCTTGAACGTAGTACCGCACCGCTTCCGGGTAGATCCCTCGGTTCTCGATGAAGTGCAGCGGGATCCGAAGGGGATAGGGGGAGAGTCCAGGTGTTCTGCCAGCTTCCTGAGCGGACACCACGGAAGATGCGACGATCCACAACAGGGCTCCGAAGACTCGAAGGCTTCGCATTGTCATCTCTGCTTCCCGTCAAACGACCGATTCGAACTCTATCTCATGAAGTATACCCGGACAATCCAGGCATTGAACTGACTGCAGGCATCGGCCTCTCGATGACGTGTAATTCTTCCCGATAAACGTGTTTTGTACGTGACCCTATGTTAGGAATGTGTTAGGGTATTTGGTGCGCACCCGATCAACGTTTCATTTCTATTCTGCATGGGGATTCATGCTGCACCTGGAGGTTTTCGATGATCGCACCTGCACCCACATCTACCCTCTCTATTCCTGTTGTTCCGCTCGCCTCCGCTGACCAGATCCATACCTACCTGGTCGAGGCCTTCCGTATCGGCAACCGCGCACGGCTGCGCTTTGCCCGTCTTCTCACCGCACTTTCATCCTCCAGGCAATACTTGCAGCTAGGCCATCCCAGCATCGTGCAGTACGCCAGGCGACACTTCGGAATGCAGCGCTCCGAGACGTACGAGCACCTGCGCGTGGCGGAGATCATCGATGAACTCCCCATGTGCCGGGAGGCATTCGAAGACGGGAAGCTCTCCTGGTCTTCGCTGAAGTTGATCACGCGCGTTGCGACGAGCGATACCGAGAAGTCGTGGCTGGGGTTCGCCCGGGACCGATCCTTCAATGAACTCCGGGCCGAGGTGCGGGACGCCGTCCGGAAGAACCGGTCTCACCCTCGCACCGACCGGTACGGTCTCCCCAACCTCACGGTGAAGTTCACGCTGGAGTTGACCCTGGAGGAAAAGCAGCGGCTGGAAACCGCGCTCGAGAAAGCGGGTGCGGAGATCGCGCCGGCCATGGGGGCGGAGAAACTGGAGCCGAGGGAGGTTCTCCTCTATATTGCGGAGCGCTTTCTGAAAACGGATTCCGAGGGAACACCGGAGGGACGCGAAGCGCGAGGTGATAGCCCGTACACGATCCTGTATCACCAGTGTCAAGAATGCCGACAGACGCGGCTCATGACCGGGGACGGTCCGGTCGAGGTATCTTCCGAGAGCGTGGATCGTCTGGGTGGCGCCGCCGCTGTAGATGTCCTGGAAGAAGACATTGATCGACAGAATCCGGTGGGTCTTGCCCGCCGGGTGAAGCTTCGCGACGGGGGCATGTGTCAGAATCCGGGGTGTGGTCACAAGGGGAAGCTCCACGCGCACCATATCGAACACCGGTCTCACGGCGGCCGGACCCATCCGGCGAACGAGGTCGCAGTGTGCACCCGGTGCCATGCGCTGTTGCACGCGGGCCTTCTCCGGGTCTCAGGGGACATGGATACGGGGCTGAGTTGGCAGCCCCGGTCGGAGAGGATCGCCGTGGACTCCGGTCCCGACGCGGCCGCCCTCATGGAGATCCCGATGGTCAAGCAGTCTGCAGTTACAGACACTGCTGATATCAAGACGGTCTCCGGCGCGCTCGAGCGCCTAGGCTTCTCGAGGAGGGAAGCCCGCGCCCGGGTGGAGCGGGCCTGGAGCGAGGTTGCGAAAGACGGGCAAGCCCTGGAGGAGAATGTGCTTCTTACGCAAGCGCTCAGGGCTTAGTTGGACAGCAAGGTCTTTTTCCATATTATACGTCCCATGAATACGAAGAACATCGACCTCAGATCCCGCTCGACCCTCGAGGTATGTGCCGTCCTCCTCACCGGCGCCCTGCACCTCGTGTTCGAGGAGGTGTTCCACCAGAAGGCTGCCTTCATCGCCCTGGCACTGCTCGGCTGGGGCACATACCTGGGTCTCTCCATCCGCAAGGACCGCAGTGTCCTGAAAGAGTGGGGCATGAGACTGACCGGCTTCCGCCGGGCCATGGCCGCCCCCTCCCTTGTCCTCCTCACCGGCGCCGCCGTCCTGGCGATGATCGGGCTCCTGCGGAACACCCTCACCCTGAATCTCCACATGGCGCCGCTCCTCGTCCTCTATCCGGTGTGGGGCATCGCCCAGCAGTTCATGGTCCAGGCCATGGTCTCCCGCAACCTGCACCGCCGCATCGCCTCGCCCTGGATCGTCACCCTCATTGCCGCTCTCCTGTTCGGCGTGGTCCACTGGCCCGACCCGTTCCTGATGCCGGCCACCTTCACCCTGGCCCTGGTGTTCACGCCGATCTACCTGAAGCAGAGGCACATCCTCCCGCTGGGGCTCTGCCACGGCTGGCTCGGCGTCCTGGCCTACTACTGGCTTCTCGGCAAGGACCCTTGGCTGGAATTGTTTTAGATCACCCGAAGGCCAAGCGCAGGAGCACCAGGACATTGAGGGCGATGTAGCCGTGGTATCCGAGCAGGGCTCCGCGCTGCACCTGGGTGCGTTCCAGAATCCGGTCAGGGCCGGCGGACTCCGGACAGGCCGAGACCTGTCTCTCCAGGAACTGCCGGGCGAACACCGCCTCGAGGATGAAGATCACGACCCAGGGATACAGGGCGGAGAGGCCGGCCCAGGCCAGACGGGTTCCTTCCGGAACGGGGATGAAGCGACCGGCCGCCACCACCACGAGTGGCGCCAGGACGGCCAGCCAGGGAAACGCGCCGTATCGATACGTATACCGGTCCGCCCGTTCCTCGCAGAATGCCGCCGTCTCCAGAAAGGAATGGTAGTGCATGATGTCATAGGCGTGCCGGCGACCCGCGCTATCGAGGCGACGCCGGACTTCCTGCAGCAAGGAAACGATGCCCCTCAAATTGGTGTTGAGATTGAGGAACGTGTCATTCGTCCAGAGCCTGGCACGGCCTCCGAAAAGGGGTACGGTGATAAAGGTGACGCAGGTCACAGCCTCGAATGGAACGAATTTTTCCGTCCGGCCGAGGCGCTGCTCCACGCCGTCCTCTCGGAGCAGGACGCGCTGGCCGGTATGGATGGAAGCGGCCCTCCAGGCGAGGCCGCCCGCCAGGGCGCTCACGGCCAGCGATACCCCGATGGTCACAAGAGGCAGGAGGCCCACATCGGAAACCACGGCGCATGGGAAGAGCGCGACCGCGACCATGGCGCTGCACATGAGGAGAATGAAGAAGTGCAAGCAGCCCTTCACGTGGTCGCGATACAGGAAGAGGCGCTCATTTTCGGGCATGGTGCCGGCTGTACGGAGCACGAGCGTGCAGAAAACTGCACGCCCGTGAAGTTACTTGATCGTGAATCCCGCTGTATTTGCGATGGCGCTGATGGCGACGGCCTTGATAGTCACGAAGGAAACGAAGAACCTAAGTCCCTTCAGCTGGGCAATGGCCGGAACGACAATGGAGGCAACGGCGCTCCCGTTCACGTCCAGGACCCCCGTGAAGTTGACGAAGAGGGTCGGTGCCGCCTGCGAGAGGAAGAACAGCTGGTCCGGGGTGAGGTCCACGATACCGGCGGGCGTCGGGATGCCTGGATTCGTCGACAGCGAAGCGGCGGCCAGGTAGAGAGCGCCCGGGCTGCCCGGCTCCTTGAACCGCATGCTCAGGGTGGATCCGGGCATGGGGTCGCCGGCGGCAATGATGTGCCTCGAGCCATAGACCTCGATATCCCCCGCCCCGACCAGATTGGTCACGGTGCTCAAGCCGCCGCTCCGGTCGACGCGGTAGACGTTGAAGTTGGTGTTGGCGCAGGATCCGGCCAGGACCCATTCGTCGCGCACACGGTCATAGGCCAGGCCGGGGAAACAGCCGTTGAAGCCGCCCCGGAGGGTGGTCATGACCCCGGAAACGGTATCGACGCTGACCAGGCTGTTCTGCTGGGCGATGACAGCGAGACCCGTCCGGGCGTCGCTCATGATATCGATGGAGTTGTTGATGCTGACATTCGTGTGGATCGTCTTGTTGCTCCCGTCGGGGGCGATGAGGTAGAGATTCGGTATCTCCCCTACCACGTATCCGCCCGAGCCGATATCCACGGCGATGCCGCGAGGCTTGCCCTTGCCGAGGCCAGGCTTCGGCGTAATTGTGGTGACGGTACCGAGGCGGTCGATGCGGAGGACCAGGATGCCGCCTGAACCGATGGGCACCATGTAGAAGCCGGCGGGATCCACGGTGAGGTTCTCGTAGATGTACGAGGTGAACTTGGCCACGGTGGTCACCGTGCCCGTGGGCGTGACCGTGGCCAGGATCGCCATACGGGAGGCGGTGTCCCAGCCCAGGACGGCCATGTCCACGTTGTCGGTGGCCATGGTAAGGGCGGTGACCGTAAAGGGCATGGCGAACAGGGTCTTGACCGTGCCGCCCGGGGTGATGCCGACGATGGAGTTGCCCGAGGACACGGGCGCGACGTAGTCCCCGACATTCAGCTGCCCGGGACAGGGAGCGCACGGCAGGAGCCCGATCAGGAACACGGCTGCCAGGAAACACAGGATCTTGCGATTCATGTCGGTTGTTCTCCTTTCAGTGGACGGGTGCGGCTGAGCCGGCAGGAAAACCTTTCATTTTCAAATAATCCTGAAGAAGCAAGTTTGACTGATGGTCTGGATTTGCATCGGTGCCCCCATCTGCATCGTGATAAATGCGCTGAAGATTATCAACCCCTTGATGCTCGACATCTTTGGTATTTGGATCCGGGCTGTTGCCCTGCCGGAGCCGTCCAGAAATCCGATATAGGATTGAAAAATCGCGGGCAGAGAGCCGCTCACAGAGGCCATAAAAAGTCCGTCAGGAGACAGACCGATCTTCCTGCCACCGATGGGTATGGGTCCGGTGCCAAGGGAGGATCCGACCTGGTAGAGAAGGCCGCCGTTGTGCTGCGCTGACAGGGATAGAACCATGAGGGTACCGGTCTTGCCGCTTCCCGTTATGAGGAGGGACGATGAGACCTCGTCAGCGCCAATGTCGACAGGAGAGATGCGGACCTGGCTCTCGAAGTCTGCTCCGACCCGCCAGGGGCTGAAGGGAATGTATGCAGGAACCAGACTGGTCGTGCCTCGATCGATGACCGGTGCGCCGGGTTTCAGGTGGATGTCGAACGGAGCGGATGTGCTGACCAGGCCGGGATCCGTCTGGAGGCTGTGGCTATCGTAGCTCGTTGCACCACCCTTCAGAATACGGCTAGAGTTCGCCTGTTGCCAGGCCAGGAATCCGGCGAGACTGCCGGCATACTCGGGTGCCGTATCCAGGCCCACCTGGACGGGGCGAAAAGAATTCGGCGCAAACACGCAGTTATAGTCGGAATCGCAGGCGGGAAGAAATCCCTTGTCGGGTCCGAAGCGGAGAACCGGCCCGATTCCGAGGTTGACAAGAATGTTGTTTCGAAGCACAGCCGCCAATGGCCATTGATTCGATGGGGTGACGCCCGCCGCGACGCAGGGCCCGTCGGTCTTGACGATGATGGTATTGTGAAAGTACATCACGGCATCGTCGGCAATCACTCCGTGACAGGTGGAACTGGCGCCGCAGCCGTGGAGGAAACAGTTCTGGACGACGTTATGCTTGGGGCTGTGGATGGCACGAAAGTAAGTCAGATTTGCGGCCTTGCCCTTGCCGTCGATTTCACATCGCTCAAAGAGGTTTTCGTTGCCCTCAATGTCCACGACTTGGCCCGAGGCGCGGAAGATACAGTCCCGGAATCGGTTGAAGTTGGCTCGGTCACCTAGCACAGCCCGGATATTAGGCCAGAAGGTACTCCCGTTATCGACTTCCAGGCCGGTGAACTCGTTGTAGGACGGTCCGATATCTTTGCCCTGGTCGTTGTCCAAGAAGATGCCGGCCATCAGATAGCCCTGGATCTTCAGGTTGAAAAACCGGATCCACGAGACACGCGGCTTGAGATGGATGCCGTATGCGGGTGCTGCTGCAGAGGCAATGAGGACAGCGGGCGCTCCGGAGGCCGTGAAGGTGATGGTTGCCCCGAGCGATACATTTGGGATCTGATTGATTACTAGGGATTCTTGAAACGTGGTGGAAGCCACGTTGAACACTACGTGGCTCGAGACACCTGATCGTTCCAGAGCCTGGATGGCGGTCTTGAAGGTCGTAAAGTTCCGGCCGGAAGCGGGTTTTGACGGGTCAATGCTATAGATCCCGTTCAACTGGGCATTCACGACCGATCCGGCCAGGATCAGGAGAGCAAGAAACGCGTTCCTGAAGAGCAGCCCCATGGGACACCTCCCAACAACTACAGAGCCATGGACAGGAGTGGATTCGCTTTCCCATCGTGCAATGACGATCCCATTATCCCTGATTTGCGGCACCTCGAGTAGGGGAAAGGGCGATTCTCCGAAGAAAACGCGATATCCGGGCCCACTCCCCCCCTACACAACCGTCTCCAGACCGTGGATCAGGCGATCCACGTCTTCCAAGGTGTTGTAGTAGTGCGTGGAGATCCGGATGGCGTTCAGGTCGTTCTCCGGAAGGGGCTTCACCCAGATCTTGAACCGTTCCCAGAGGTGTCGCTGGACCCGGTATCGGTCCACGACCTTGAATCCGAGGGCGGTGAGGCCGCACGAGAGTCCGGGGGCGTTGGACGTCAAGAGGCGAGCCCCCCGCATGCCGCGGACAGTCGAACGAATCCGGGAGGAGAGGAAGCGAACCCGCGCCTCGATGCGGTCGGGTCCGACGTTTTCGCACAGGTCCAGGGCAGCCGCGAGGCCTGCCAGCGCCTCGAGGCTCCGGGTTCCGTACGCCTCGTAACGCCGGGCGTCCGGCTTCAGGTAGTCCCGGGTGCCGGCGATGAGGGGGCGGACCTCGTCCTGCACTTCACGGCGAACGTAGAGCAGTCCCGTGCCTCTGGGCGCGCAGAGCCACTTGTGAAATGAGGAGGCGTAGGTATCGACGCCGAGGGCCCGGACATCCACTCGCATCTGGCCGGGCGGGTGGGCGCCGTCCGCCACCAGGAAGATACCCCTGGGCCGCACGACCTCCGAGATCTCTCTCAAGGGGAACACGAGGCCGGTGGGACTGACCATGTGGCACAGGCTGACAACGCGGGTGGCGGGGGTGAGGTTCTTCTTCACCAGGTCCACAAGTACGCCGGGATCCTCCGGTGGCGTCGGGGGCGTAAACATGCGGATGCGGACGCCGATGCGCTCGGAAAGATACTTCCAGCAGAGAAATCCACCGTCGTGTTCCCGAGTGGTGGTCAGGATCTCATCACCCCTCCTGAGTGCGAGGCCCGCTGCCACGATGTTCATTCCCTCGGTGGTGTTCCGGACCACCGCCACCTCTTCGGGTGCTGCCCCGATGAGCCGGGCGGCCCTCTCTCTTACCCCGTCGATGACGGGGAGGAGATCGTTCCAGAATGCCCGGGTTGGATTGGCGTCAACGGCCCGCATCGCCCGGACCACCGCCTCGTGAACCGGCCCGGGACAGCTGCCGAGTGACCCGTTGTTCAGGTATGTCACGCCGGGCTCGAAGGCAAAAAGCCCCCGGGCTCGGTCCATCGGGTCCTCGACCTCACGGCCCCGCTCGCCCTCGGATTCTCCGCCGTCCAGAACGCAACCGGACAGCCCCAGCACCGTCGCTCCCGTGCCGGCGAGAAGCGACCGCAGAAACGTCCTGCGATCGGCCTCGACCTCAGGTTCCTTGTCACTCTCGAACATCGTCTCGCTCCATGGCCATAGAGTATCACGACGCGCCCGGTTTTCGATGCCTGGGGATTCAGATTCCGAATCCGCCCGGGGGCTTGCCGTCTTCCCCATTTTTCCGGGTGACGTTCACGGAGCCTTCGCGCTGGAGACGGCCGGCGGTAGCATCGAATGCGTAGTACTCGATGACCTCGTGGAATTGTCTGGAAAAGGAGTAAGGGCGGGGGTGGCGGAGAA
The DNA here is from genome assembly GCA_964485695.1 of uncultured Planctomycetota bacterium. Classification (GTDB taxonomy): domain Bacteria; phylum Planctomycetota; class JAFGQW01; order JAFGQW01; family JAFGQW01; genus CAZAKZ01. The sequence goes on from CAZAKZ010000082.1 coordinate 24,477, forward strand.
TGCTGAAGCGGAGGCGTGTCACCTCGCCGCCTCGGATTTCATGATCCAGGATCAGGCAGCGGCCCGCGTGTTCGCGGCGCAGGGAAGTGCCCCCGAGGAGTTTTCCGGCGTGGAAGATCTCTCGAAGCTTGCGATTGGCCAGGCGGCTCTCCCGCCAGCGCCGCCACCATTTAAACTTCACCGGGCGGCCAGGACCGCTTCCAGTTCCTCGCGGTGCATCATTCCCAGCTCGGTCATCCCGCTCCGGACCACGGTGGCCACATGCGCATCGGCATGGTGCGCCCATGTCTTGAGTGTCATGATGCCCACCTCCTCGTGGTTCTTGCACAGGGTTCGAAGGGCCATGGAAACTCCTCGCTGTACCCCGCTCCACGTGTCCCTCCGGATGGTTTCGAGCAGGAAGACCAGGGCGGAAGCGTCGCTTTCCGGATTTTTGAACATCTGGTTGACCGTGACTGCAACACACCTGCGCAGCCAGGGTTCTTGCTGTTCAGCCCACCTCTCGAGGCAATGCCGTTAAGCCCCCTGCCGTCCTCTCGGCCCCCACCGTGGTCGCG
>CAZAKZ010000083.1:0-25008 GCA_964485695.1 uncultured Planctomycetota bacterium
CCGTATGCCCGGTGGTGTGGGAGGGGGGAACCGTGAGGTTTCCCCCTATCCCGATGTGTGCACCGGGTGTCCCCGCCCGGGGAACCCGGCTATTTCAGAGATCGCTTCAATCCCTTCAGGAATGAATCTCTGACTGGGGCGGTCCAGGTCCCGGGCAAGGCCGGAAGCCGACCGCCGGACAGGTCCCGCAGACTCGCCAGGACCTTCTTGGCCAGGGCGAGGCGTCGGCGCTGCGTCCATTGTCCCTGGCGGGCACCCAGGCTCCCGGCCTCCACTGGAGGGGGGAAGGACTCCAGCAGAATGTTCTCGACCTTCTTCCCGAGGGTTTTCTTCCCCCGTCGAGCAATTCCGGTGAGTGCCTGGATCACGAGGGACGTGAGGCTGTTCCGGGCGTCGGCGGCTCTGGCCACGGCGGCCAGAGCGGAGACGCACCGGGGGTCTCCGCAAGTCTCCAGCGCCCGTACGGCGTGGATCCTCAGCACGTTGGGATTCTTGCTGGGCACCTCGCGCCCCGCGCCTTCGAAGATCCGCATCAGCTCCGGCCCGAGGCCGGTATCCGGGTGGCGAGCCAGGGTTTCGAGCACCTGATATCGGAACGGATCCAGGGGAATCCGGAGAAGAGTGGGCGCGTTTTGGGTCACGATTTCGGGCCTGGCTTCCGCCAGGATCCAGAGGGCTCTGTGCCGCACCACCGGGTCTTCGCGGTCATCCTGGAGGTTTTGCACCACCCGCTTTTCCAGTGCAGCGGGAAGCGCGGCGCCCTTCTTTCCCCTCTTCATCCCCTTCACGTAGAGATCCTCGAGAGCGAGGATGCGCTCCCGGGGATCCGGATCTGATAGCCGCTCCGTCAAGGCCGGCCGCTGCGGGCCGCGCCACTTTTTAAGCAGCCTTCGCGCTTCCTGCCAGGCCAGGTAGCGGTCCTTCCCCTCGGCCAGGGGCTCGAGGAGTTTCTCCGCTTCCCGCCTCCGTCCTTTCGCGTGCAGCTTCACGGCCCGATCGATGACCTTGGCGAGGCGCGATGCACCTGGACCGGCCGGGGGGACCTGCTTGCACGCGTGCCGAAAGCAGGCCGTGAGTCCCTTCACCGACCGGGGGGGTGTCTCGAGAATCCGGTTGTTGCGGGGATCGAACAGGATCATCTGCGGCCAGGAGGAGATGCCGAATCGGTCGTGGATCCGCAGGGCCTCCATGTCGCCGGGAAGATCTTTATCATCGAACGCCTTGCCGGATCGCTTCCGTTGCCAGGCGAAGTTGCGGTTCACGAACAGCCAGATCACCCTGGGATACCAGGTCTCGAGCTTCTTGTTTGCCAGAACGTCCCGCTCCAGTGGTACGCAGTGCGGTCAGTAGGTCTTGGTGAAGTAGACAAATACCGGACAGCCTTTGCGCAGGGCCTCGCGGCGGGCGGACCCGTAGTCCATGCGCCACGGCGGGCCGGGCGGCGGGTCTCCGGCCGGCGCGTTTCCGGCGGTCAGGAAGAGGGCCAGAAAGGCGAACAGGGGCTTCATATTCCGATTTTCACTCCTCGGATGCGCGGGGAATCATACCCTGCAACGAGCTTCCTGGGCAGGGGAAGTTGCTCAGGCTGCCGAGTATCGTTTCTATACGGAGCAATATAACTCGCGTCAATGAAGATGTATACGCATGCATGGTCGAGTCGATTTCATACCGGCGAATCCTGCGGGAATACTTTTCCGTATATGAACGCGTGAATATTCTCGATAGATCAGACAAGAGCAGTACAAATCCGTAGATTCGCAGGTGATTAGAGAAAAGGGACGGGACAGCTTCATGCATCTCCCACACCGGCATTCCACGAATCTGAAAGAACTGCATGGATTCACTCTGATCGAGCTGATGATCGTGGTGGCCGTCATCGCCATCATCACCACCATCGCCGTTCCCAACCTGCTCAGCTCGCGCCTCACCACCAACGAAAACGCTGTGTTGGCCACGCTCCGGAACATCATCTCCGCTCAGGCCCAGTTCCATGCCGCACACCTGGTCGACGCGGACGAGGACGGCATGGGCGAGTACGGATATTTCGGCGAGCTCTCGGGCGCGACCAACCTGCGGGACGGGGATGGCGGGATCACTGCGCCCAATGTGACCTTGCCGGTGTTGAGCGGCGTGTTCCGCTCCGTCCGCGGAGGGCTGGTCGAAAGCAGCGGTTATTTCTTCCTGGTGTATCTTCCGGACGCCTCCGGTGTCGGCGTGGCCGAAGCCGCCGACGGCGGAGCCGACCCGGGTAACCTGCCCGATGCCGACAACTGCGAGGTCACGTGGTGCTGCTACGCCTGGCCGACTAACATCCACAACTCCGGCGTGCGGGCCTTCTTCGTGAATCAGCACGGGATCATCACCCAGACGAGCAACGTGAGCTCAGGCCAGGAATACTCCGGCCGGGCAACGCGACCCGCAGCAGACGCGGCCTTCGTGGATCCCTACGTCTCCGGCTCCATCGTGGATATGGTGGCCGTGGGCACGGTGGGGGCGGACGGCGGTCGCTGGATTGCAATCGAGTAGGCCGGACTGCTACCGAGAGATCGGGCCTGTGCCAATCGAAGGAACGGGGAAAGAGGGTCCGAAGGTCGGCGGCCGATACGGTGTCTCCTTCCCGGATCGGCCGGAGAGTGCTGCTACAGGTGGATCAGGATCTCCTTGGGCATGATGGAGATGCGCTTGATGCGGGAGAAGGGGATGTATTGCTGCACCGGTTCCTTCTTCTGTCCCTTGGCGTCCAGCACGAACTCACAAAGCACGATGATGAAGTCGCCGCATACGGCCTTCACCTTGGCCTTGTAGAACTGGACATCCAGCTTGTACGATCCGGTGGGCGTCATCCGATAGCTCGACGGGTTGATCACCGTGACGACCCGGCCTTCCAGGGACTTGGAGATGGATTCCTTGAATGTCAGATTCTTGATTTCTTCTGGGTCCATGGGTATGCCTTTCCCCGGGACGGATTCACTCCGGTTCCCTGATTTCTGTGTATTCCTGTCGGGGTATATCTTACACCTTGCCGATTTCTCGCTGGAAATACGGTAGGGGTCCACCGATTGTAGCACTTCACCTGGCCCGTTTCACGGGGTTTTGGGCTCTGTCCCGGGTGCGGATTCCCCCCTGGCCGCAGGAACGATTCAGGGGCGATCCCAGAATCCGGCCGGTACGGTATCCATTGCCTCCAGTGCCTTTTCCAGAGCTTGGCGGTCGTGAATCAGCGTCGTTCCCTTGCACCAGGCCAGAATGCCGTAGGTCCGGTCGCCGAACCGGGCGATCCTCATGAGCCACCTGGAAGGTACGGTCGTGGCCGGGACCTGTCCCGGAACGTCGCAAGCGGCCTCGATGCGGATCTCTGCTTCCTTGTGGTGGGAGGGACGCAGGATTTTCCCCGATGGCATGGAGTCACGAAAGGAGTCTTCCAGACGCTTGCCCTGGGCCGGCAGGTCCGGGTCTGTTCCCAGTTCAACCAGAACAGCCGTGTGCTGGAAGTCTGTATCCTCCATGGCTGCGACCACTTCCCACGGAATATCCAGCTCCGTGGCAGCCGGGAACAGGAGGCGCCATCCCGGGGGAATCCCGAGGGAGGCGGGACATCCCCGCCGGGCCCAGCGGCCGTCCCTGACCGCCTGATCGGGCGGGAGATGGGGGGCGGCGGCCGCGAGCCGGGAGGGGGGAGCAGAAAAGAGGAGAGACGATTCCGGATCCAGGGAACCGAAGCTCCGCAATGCGGCCAGGCCGGCCGCCCTTTCAGAATCCCGCGCCGCGTCCGGAAGGTAGATCGTGGCCCGGAGGCACCATCCCTCCCTCGACTCGAGGATGGACTTCCATCGGCCCTGGAAGCCCGGCGTTTCCGCGAAGAGTCGCCCGTCGGGGCCGGCCCGGGGTTTCCTCAGGCGCTGATATGCGGCCCACTGACGCACCGAGAATCCCGGAATCCGCTCGCTGACCAGAGAAATGAGGACGTGGCTCTTCTCCCGCTTGATCTTGATGGCGGTCCCCAATTCCGGGAAACGGGCGTGGTCTCCCAGGAACCAGATCCAGCCCTCCCTGGCCTGAATCCGAACTTTGCGCAATGCGTCTTCGTAGGTGCTGCGGGATATCCGGACGCCACCCCCGTCGTAGAGCAGAGATTCGGTCTCCGGGCCCTCCGCAACGCCGTGCACGGGGGTGAAGTTCTCGTGAATCGCCTCCACTTCCAGGGCCAGCCGTTTTGCGGCTGCATCGGGAATCCGGGTCTTCAACACCATGGCGGGCCTCTCCGCGGAGGGGAAGATCAGGGTGGCCGCCGTTCTGACCAGACCTTTCGGGGTGAGGAGAACGCCCCGGAACCTCACCCTCTCCCGGACCGGGCTTTCGGCCTCCGGGCATGAGATCCGGGTCCACGCTTTTTTCAGCTGCGTTTCCAGGCTCATGACCGCATCAAGGTCCTGGCTGCCCAGTCGTTCCACCACGGCCCGGATCGAGGGCAGGGTATCCAGGGAGGCGAGAGGATTGTGCCGGTAGGCCTGGAACAAGATCTCCCCCCCGGCCTTCTCCGGGTCCCGGGGTGTCAGGTCCGACACCCAGGTGGCGGGGAGCTTCAGCCGAAATCCAGCGTGTGGGGCGAGGATGGCGCCCCGTCTCAGCGCCACGGGCCGGAGCGGGACAGAGTCGGAGCCAGGGTTGCCGAGGCAGGCAAACACTCGGGCCATACGCCGCCGATCCTCGTCCAGGCCGAGGCCGGTCACGCCCACCAGGAGGGCGATGCCCTGGCCCTCGAGGATGCGACTCTGGATCAACCAGGACAGGGGCAGGCCTCTCGGCGTCCCGCCTTCGGGCAGGGACGAGGTGCACGTGGCCCTGATTTCCCCGGGTGAAAGCAAGTATCGAAAGGCCGTGGGCTGGTCGAGCCTCCGGCCGAGAACCGACCGGAGGCGATCCAGGAGGTCATCGGTGTCGACCACGTCGCCGAGGACGAGCAGGCCGGCCTGATACTTGTCCACGGAACTACGGATTCGGATCTCCATGTCTTCCGGTAGGAACACGGCCGGATCCGGTTTCTGAACCAGGTCCCAGCCCCGGGGGATGCGCAGGGTGGCGGCCACACCGCGCTTTCTCCAGATCCCGTTCCGGACCCTGGCCCCGTCGGCCAGGTAGTGCTCGCCGGTCCAGGCCGGGGGGGGCAATACCGGGTCCCCGGGTGGGGCGGGCGTGGATCCAGTCTCCAGGGGAGGGTGGGTGCGAAATCGTCCGGAAGCCTCCATGAGGCGGTTTCTGAGGTCTCGGTCCGCGCCGAGAGGGAGGTACCTCGAGATGCGATAGGCCCAGCCGTGCGCTCTCTGGAATTCGCTGTGGACGGTGTAGGCGTTTCCCTCCACCTTCCTGGAGATGAAGCTCCGGATCCTCGTTCTCCGGCGGCCGAGGAGGTCCCGGATCGAGGCGTAGGGATTATTTTCCGGCGAGGCGTCCCAGGCCGAGGCCCATTCGCTCAGCGCCACGTGGGGAAGCCGCCTCGCCTCCACGGCCAGGTAGGCCGTTTCCAGGTCGTACCGGGCCACGGCCGAGGCCTCCGGATCCACGGCGCGGGCGAGATCCCTGTCGAGGAAGGTCCAGGCCGGCCCGGCATCCAGTTCGAACTGCCGGATCGGGTCCAGGCAATGTCCCTTCCCGGGTCCCTTCCCGGCAGGGGTGACCTGGGCCACGGCCGCCACGGCAGCCACGGCCGGGATCATGAGGACAGCCCAGAAGACCGGTGCCGGACGCAAGGACGGGTTGAGCATGGTCGAATCAATCGTCTCGGGACAGGGGCGGCCGCGGTGGACGGCCCGGTTCGTGCATGGCCTGGTACCAGGATAGTGCATGGAGCGGGGTTTTGGTTTACTCGCACTCCGGTAAAACCTACTATTTTACCATGAACACGCACACCCCTGAACGCATTGCAGTCATCGGCGCCGGGAGCTGGGGCACGGCCCTGGCCGGTCACGCGGCTCGCCTGGGCCTGCCCGTCAAGATCTGGGCCTACGAAGACGAGGTGGCGGAGGCCGTGAACCAGCGCCACGAGAATCCCGTATTCCTGCCCGGTTTCCCCCTCCCGGAGTCTCTGGTCGCCACCCGAGATCCCGCTGAAGCCCTGGCCGGCGCCACCCTGGTGCTCTCCGTGGTGCCGTCCCACGTGGTGCGTACGGTGTGGAAGAACATGGCCTCACACCTGCCCCGGAACGCTCTCCTCGTCAGCGCGTCCAAGGGCATCGAGGAGGGCACCTGCCTGCTGATGCACGAGGTGCTGGCCGAGGTGGTGCCGGACCTGAACCCGGACCTTGGCAGGGAACGGTTCGTCTGTCTTTCCGGTCCCAGCTTTGCGAAGGAGGTGATCCAGGAGCTGCCCACTGCCGTGGTGGCCGCTTCCGGGTCCGAGGCCGCCGCCCGCCGGGTCCAGGTCTGTCTCTCCTGTCCCACATTCCGGGTCTACACCACCGACGACGTGACGGGCACCGAGATCGGAGGCGCCCTCAAGAACGTGGTGGCCATCGCCGTGGGGGCCTCGGACGGCCTGGGTCTGGGCACCAACGCCCGGGCCGGCCTCATCACCCGCGGCCTTGCCGAGATCACCCGCATTGCAGTGGCCCACGGCGCCAAGCCCCTGACCCTGTCCGGCCTGGCCGGCGTCGGGGACCTGGTTCTCACCTGCACGGGCTCCCTCAGCCGGAACCGGTCCGTGGGCGAGGAGCTGGGCAAGGGTCGCCGTCTCGACGAGATCCTGGAAGGCATGCACATGGTGGCGGAGGGCGTGCGCACGACCCGGTCAACCCTGGAGCTCAATGAACGCCTGAAGGTCGAGATGCCCATTGCGGAGGAGGTGTATCGCATGCTCTACGAGGACCTGTCCCCCGCCGAGGCCACGAGCCGCCTCATGGGCCGGAGCCTCAAGTTCGAGCGCGAGTTCTGACCATGGATCGATTTCTTCACATCACACCGGACGAGTTCCTGCTGGACTCGTTTCGCCTGGGGAGCAAGGTGTTCGAGACGGGCTTCCGTCCGAAGCACGCCATCTCCATCTGGCGGGGCGGCACGCCCGTGGGCCTCGGGGTGGACGGATTCTTCCGTACCCGGGGCGTTTTCCTGAACCACACCACCATCGCCACTGAATCCTACACTGGCGTGAGGGAACAGGGGGAGGTGGCGGTGAAGGGCCTCGAGCATCTCATCGAGGTGGTATGCCGGGAGGACGGCCTCCTCATCGTGGACGACGTCCTCGAGACGGGCCGAACGGTGCACCGCATCCTGGAGATCTTGAAGGAAAGCGCCGGCGCCAACACCCCCGATGATATCCGCGTCGCCACCGTGCACCGGAAGCCGGATCGGGTGGAGTTCAAGGACGTGCCCTCCATCCACCTCCAGGATCTGCCCGGCGACGTGTGGATCGACTATCCGCACGAGCTGAGCGACCTGGTCGATGAAGGGGATCCCGAGGACGGGCGCATCCGGCAGAAGGACGAGGCAATTTGGCGCCTCCTGAGGCGGGATCGTCTGGAACCGGAAATCGTGTCCTGCCGGGAACCGGCCTTCGTCCTCACCCCCCGGGATCTGCTCATGGATTCCTTCAAGCTCGGCCTGACGCTGATCCGGGACGAGTCCTTCCGTCCCGACTTTCTCGTGGCCCTGTGGCCCGGCGGCGTCAGCTCGGGCCTCCCCGTCCACGAGGTCTACAAGTACGCCTGGAAGAAGGGGCAGGAAATCCACCCCCCGGACCACATCAGCCTCAGTACGGCCCGCACCCGGACCAGCTACCGGTCCGACATCATCGGCATCAAGTACCTGGTCGACCACATCCGCAAGGATCACAACCTCCTCATCGTCGATACCACGTTCCGGAGCGGCCAGGTGGTGAACGACGTGCTCATGAAGCTGAAGGAGGCGTTGAGAAGAAACCTGACCATGGAGCGAGTGCGGGTGGCGGCGGTATATTTCAATCCCGACGACCGATCCACCTGGACGGTGCCGCGGGCCGTCTCCAGGCCCCACTACTACGTGAAGCAGGTGGATCGGGAGGTGATCTACCCCCAGAGCGTTCACAAGCTCGTAGAGCCGGAGACCGAGCTGAAGCAGCGCAATCCGGAGCTCCACGAGATCATATTCAGGCCTTGACCCGGATTATTAGATCCTAAAACCACGCCCAAGGGGCGTGGACCCGAAGAGGTTCTACCGATCCGGCGTTGATCTGCTGCCCGATTTCATCAAGGGTGAATGAGTCAAAACGAACTCGTTCGCCCCTGATGAAGCACTTCATCCGGCCTGAGTCCGATTTGACTCGTTCAGGGCGGATGAAATCCGGCGTGTGCCCGGCGGTGTGCACCGGGAGCCCCATCGAGGGGGCTTCCTCAAGCCACCCGCTATGCGGGTGTTTCATGAAGTATCCGGGTTAAGAGGAACGGCCAGGATATCCCGGTTGTGGGGGAAGAATACGTGGTGCTTGCCGGCCAAGGTCGGGCCGAAGGCGATGGAGTTCGAGTCCTCGTGGAGCAGTTCCAGTTCACCGGCTCCGGCGCTGTCGGAGTCGAGGGGAACCCGGTAGTAGAAGACCCGGTACTGGTGCGGCTGCGCCCTGACTCCCAGCAGGTGGTCGAAGGTGAGGAACTTGGGCAGCGGCGTGAGACTGGTGTAGTCCAGGCGGGTAGCCGAGGGATCGAAGGGCTTGAAGTAGCCCACCATGTAGAGGTGCCGGTCCGGCGCCGGGATCGGGCCGAATCCGAAGTGGCCGCGGGCTTTTTCCGCGTGGATCTCCTGGCCGTCGGCCTCGAGGAGCCGGAACTCCCAGTCGTCCCAGGTGGGGGATTCGTTGTTTCCCACCAGCATGGCCAGGCGGCCGTCGTCGAGGCCTGCGCCGGCGCCGCTGTAGTCGAGGCTGAGCCGGATCTTTCCGTCGATACCGGCCAGGTGGGACTCGAACTTCCCGTATCCGGAGACGGAATAGACGAATCCGTCCTCGCCCACCGGGAAGAGGTAGGTCATGGGGTTGACTTCGCTGGCCCAGACAAGGCTGCCGCTGGGGTCCAGGTGGAGGACGCGGCCGAGTCCGCTGTTGTAGTCCACGGCTCCGAGGATCACCCCGCCGGGAACGGAAAAGGCGTTCAGGACCAGGGTGGCGCGGACGCTGGCTCCCAGGGCCTCCTTGAAGGCATAGTCCCATTTCGCCTTGCCCCCGGCGTCGAGGGCGTAGACGTGGGACAGGGTGATGACCAGGACACCCTCCTCGAAGGGGACGGGGGCATGGGCGATTTCGTTCAGGGTCGGATTCACGTGGTGGACCGTGCCGTTCGGCTGGACCTGGAACACGGCGTGGAGGGTATGGGCGACGATCATGCCGTCACCCCGGTAGCACAGCCCCAGGCACCTTTCCCCGAAATCCGCCTGCCAGTGCTCGTGGCTGTCCAGACCCACGGACTGGATGCCGTAATCCGTGTTCACCACCACGCTGCTGTCGTCGTCGGGTGAGACGAGATAGAATCCTGCGCCAACGTAGTCGGACCGGATCCGGGTCAGGCCGCCGGGATCCCCGGGGGTGTCGCTCATGCTGTATCCTCCGTCTCGAGAGCAGAGGACACTACAATGCCAAATTTTTATCTCGACATCCACAGGCTGCCAGGCCGGAAAAAACGCCGGCCCCTCGACACCTACGGAACAATTACTGTATATCTTTGGGCATGGGAATGCCCGACAGGTTGATTCAGAAGATACGGCAGAGAAGATTTTCACCGCTTGACCTCATCGACAAGGCAAACATCATCGAGAAGGTCCTGACGTTGACGCTCTCCGGCCAGCACGCTCCGGAACGGGAGTCACCCCACTTCGCCGAGTTGCTCGAGGATTTTGACGCTTTCCACACCGAGAAGATCCGGACCGTGGTCTTCGGGGGCGGTTCCGGCCTGTCCAGCATCGTGGGCGGAGAAAGCCGGACCGAGGGCTGGCAGGGCAATCCGTTTCTGGGCCTCAAGAGCATCTTCAAGGATCTCAAGGTGGGGGTATGCACCACCGATGACGGAGGCTCCACCGGCCTCATCCTGAAACACCTCGAGATCATCGCCGTGGGCGACCTCAGGAAGGTCTGCCTCTCCATGATGGTGCCGGACAACCTGAAACGGCTCTACGGCCTTCGAGACAGGCAGTGCCTGGCCCTGGCGGGCCTGCTCCAGGGCATCGTGAACCACCGCTTTCTTCCCGATGTCGGCACTGAATCTTTGACCCGGGACGAGGAGGACGCGAGGATCCTCCTCGATCCCATGGCGCTGTTCGATCCGGAAGACCGCCGGGACTGTCCGGAAGACCTCCGGAAGTATTTCTCCCGCCTCGGCGGCTTTATCCTCGACCACCCGGTTCTCAGCGCCCTGCCCCTGAAGGGCAACTGTCTGGGAAACCTGTATCTGCTGGCCAGCATCTACCGACAGGCCTCCGGGGGAGCGGATCGGCCGGGTTCCAGGGAGATTCTGAGGGGCATCCAGGACTTCGGAAGCCAAATCGGGGCCCCCCGGGGAAGCATCTTCCCGGCCACCACCACGCCCGGACAGCTTCGGTTTCTCTACGGGAACGGCGTGGCGGTCTACGGCCAGAACAAGGCGCTCGTGAGCCGTCGTGGATATCCCGTGGAGCGGGTGTCGGCCGACTACATCCAGAAGCCGAGGGTGGACTCGCGACTCCTCCGGGCCATCCGGAACGCGGACTTGATCCTCTTTGCACCGGGGAGCGTCTTCTCGAGTCTCATGCCCATCCTCCAGATCGAGGCCATCACCGCGGCCATACGGGCCAATGACCGGGCCGTGAAGGTGCTGGCTGCCAGCTTCTGGGTCCAGGAAGGGGAGACGGACGTGACCCGGCGCGGCCCCGGCGCCCGCTACAGCGTCTCGGACATGATCGAGGCCTACAACCGAAACGTCCGGGACGGCGTGGGGAACGTGTTCACCCAGATCCTGGTGGCCGACCTGAAGCAACTGCCCGGCCACGTCCTCAGGAACTACGCCCTCCAGGGAAAAATCCCCATCTTCCTGGATCGGGACCGGGTGAAGCGCCTTGGATTCGAACCCATCGAGGCGCCGGTGTTCGCCCGGGAGGTGCTGGATCGGCACAGCGTCCTGCATCACGATCCGGAACGGTTCGCCCTCGCCGTCAAGACCCTTCTCTACATGAAGAGCTTTCTTAAGAAGCCGAGGCGGCGGCGGCCCTGGAGGGAGCAGATCCTGGTGGGGCGTCCAGGGCGGGGACGCGCCTCGCCGGCCCGCTACATGGCCCTCGTCCAGAAAAAGATCGACGACCTCGACCTGAGAACCCAGAAGCTGAGGCATAGCTTTCGGGATCTCCTGTGGAGAAACCGGGACATCCTGCCCGGGCACCTCGACCAGTTCGTGGGCATCAAGGTGATCCCCGTGAACCGATGGAAGCGCAGTACCGAGTGGGACAAGGTGCTGGGCTACTTCGATCCTCAGGATCGATACCTGAAAATCCACCAGCAGCTCATGCACGGCGATCCGGAGCGCTTGCAGGAGGACATTCTCATCGGCATGGGGGAGGCGCTCCTGGGCCGGTACTTCCTGGAGAAGAGGCTGGAGCCCCTGGTGGTGGATGGCGAGAGGGTGGGGAAGATCTACAGCATCCATCTGGCTCCAGAGCAGGAGCGCCAGAGCTTCCTGAAAGACGAAGAGCTGCGGACCTACCTCGGCCTGGCCAAGATGCGGCAGAGTGCCGCGCACAAGGATGTCTATCGCATCATCTTGAACGGCGACGAGGGCTTCATGGCGCCCGGGCTTCTCTTCGGCCTGCTCTATGCATGGTACCTGAACAACAGATACGGGGGCGTGGCCGACTACGATATGTCCATGGTCCGGTGGAAGGTCTCGGACCTCATCCCCCACCAGACCCAGGAGATGATCGCCCGACGGGACCTCATCGCCTTTTTCCGCACGGTGGTGTTCCGCCATGTGGATACGGAAGTGGAGTCGATCCTGGCTGCGGCCCGGAAGGACAGTCGGAAGGATTGAAGGGCATGGACGGACATCGAGAGAACCGGACGCGGGTGCAGGTGCTCATCGAGGGGGGCGTCACGGTCCATGATCCGGACACGGTCTGGATCGCTCCCGAGGTGCAGCCGGATCGAATCCTTCCCGGGTCCATCCTTCATCCCGGCTGCCGTCTCCGGGGCAAGGACACCTGGATCGGCCCGGCCGCCGAGGTCGGGGAGGAGGCCCCGGCCACGGTCGAGGACTGCCGCATCGGTCCGGGGGTGAAGCTCAAGGGCGGCTTCTTCAAGCGCTCCACGTTTCTGGAAGGAGCGTCCATGGGCAGCGGGGCACAGGTCCGGGAGGGGTGCCTCCTGGAGGAGCTGGCGAGCGGCGCCCACACCGTGGGCCTCAAGCAGACGATCCTGTTTCCCTTCGTGACCCTGGGAAGCCTCGTCAACTTCTGCGACTGCCTCATGGCGGGAGGCACCACCCGCAGGGACCACAGCGAGGTGGGGAGCTCCTACATCCACTTCAACTACACGCCGCACCAGGACAAGGCCACGGCCTCCCTCTTCGGGGACGTGGCCCGGGGCGTGATGCTGGACCAGCGGCCCGTCTTCCTCGGGGGTCAGGGCGGCACTGTGGGGCCGGTGCGCCTCGGATTCGGCACAGTGGCCGTCGCCGGCGCCATCGTCCGGAAGGACTGCGTCGAGGGCCACCGGCTGCTGAAGGCCGAGGGAATCTCCCTGCCCACGGAATTCATTCCGGGACTCTATCGGGACGTCCGGCGTGTGGTCACGAACAACCTTCATTACATCGCCAACCTGCATGCGCTCGGGCGCTGGTACGCCGAGGTGAGAAGCCGGTTCTTCTCCGGGGCGTCCGCGGCCCTCCATGCGGGCGCGGTGGAGGTCCTCGACCTGGCTCTGGCGGAGCGGATCAAGCGCCTCGGAGGCCTGGCGGACAACATGAGTCGGTCCCTGGACCTGGCCGCCGCATCCCAGCTGCTGCCCCGGCACCTGGAGCGGCAGAAGGAGCTCCTCGAGAGGTGGAACGACTTGAAATCGCGCCTGGAAGCTCCGCCCTCCGGGGCAACCGGCGCTGCAGACCGTGACTTGTTTCTGCAAGGGCTGGAGGCCGGCATCGCCGCACGGGGCGGGGATTATCTCGAGGTCGTATCCGGCCTGGAACCGGACGTCCGGAAGGCCGGAGCCGACTGGCTCCTGGCCGGGGTGAACGAGGTCGTGGCATCGGCGCAGTCCGTGTTGCCGGCCTTCACGAGGTGATACGAGAGCGGATCCCTGGGCGGGATCAACTCCAGGAGGATGGATCCAATGGGACAGTGGTTTGGAACGGACGGGATTCGCGGGGTGGCCAATGTCGACCCCATGACCGCTGAGATGGCGCTCCAGGTCGGTCGCGCCGTGGCCTACTTGAATCGCCGCGGTCAGCACCACTCCCGCGTGGTCATCGGGAAGGACACCCGTATCTCGGGCTACGTGTTCGAGTTCGCCCTGGTGTCGGGGATCTGCTCCATGGGCGGTACCGCCTACATCTTGGGGCCTCTGCCCACCCCCGGCGTGGCCTTCATGGCCCGGAGCATGCGGGCGGATGCGGGCATCGTCATCTCCGCCTCCCACAATCCGTACCAGGACAACGGGATCAAGATCTTTTCCGGAGAGGGTCGGAAACTCCCGGACGCCCAGGAGGGGGAGATCGAGGCCCTCATCGCAGGTGGAGACCTGACGCGTCATCTGCCGGAAGCGGATCGGCTGGGAAGGGCCATGCGCATCAGTGACGTGGCCGGCCGCTACATCGACTTTCTGAAGGAGACGTTTCCCAGGAACCTCGACCTCGAGGGATTCAAGGTGGTGATGGACTGCTCCAACGGCGCCACCTACAAGGTGGCGCCCAGGACCTTCGAGGAACTCGGCGCCGAGGTCAAGACGCTCCACGACGATCCGGATGGCACCAACATCAATCGCGAATGCGGCTCCGAGCATACCGAGGACCTGAGGCGGCGCGTGGTGGAGACCGGAGCGGCCCTGGGTCTGGCCTTCGACGGCGACGGGGACCGCCTCATCGCCGTGGATGAACGAGGCCGGGAGGTGACCGGAGATCAGATCCTGGCGGTGTGCGCCCTGTCCATGCAGGAGGAGGGGCGCCTCGAGAACAACACCGTGGTGAGCACGGTCATGAGCAACCTCGGCCTCTCCCGCCTCCTCGAGGACCGCGGCATCACCCACGTGAAGGCCAAGGTGGGGGATCGGTACGTGCGCGAGGCCATGGATGAGACGGGCAGCGTCGTGGGCGGTGAGGATTCGGGCCACCTGATCTTCGCCGAGCACCACACCACGGGCGACGGCATCCTCTCGGCTCTGCAGCTGGTGGCGGTCATGCTGCGAACGGGCAAGCCGCTGTCGGACCTTGCATCGGCCATGACCGTGTTTCCCCAGCGACTCCTCAACGTGGACGTCCGGGAGAAGCCGGACCTCCTGAGCGTCCCCGCGATCCGGTCCGCCATCGAGGCGGTCGAGCAGGACCTCGGAAACCAGGGCCGGGTGCTGGTGCGCTATTCCGGCACGCAGCTCATGTGCCGGGTCATGGTGGAAGGGCCCACGAGGGAGCAAACCGAAACGAACTGTCGCCGCATCGCGGAAGTCGTCACGCGGGAGATCGGCGCGTGACGGGTGCGTCCGGCCGGATCTCCAGGGACCGACCCGGTGGAAAAGGGAAACCATGAATCCGCACTCTCCGGCAGCCCCCATCCTCGAGGCCCTGGCCAGGGAGGGCCCCCTCACGGGTGCCGAGCTGTTCGATGCCACGGGCCTGGAGCGGTTCACCCTGTGGAAGACCTGTCTGGACCATCCCGACATCGAGTGGAAGGTCGTGGGCCGCCGCTATCTCCGTCTGGACCGGACCGTGGAGGGGTACGGCCGCCTTTCGCCCTCCATCAAGCGGGAGTTTCTCACCTACACGGTGCTGGGACTGAAGGACCAGTCGGCGGAGGTCAACAGGCGTTCCCGGAGCCTGGGGGAGGAGATCCGCCGCATCAGTCGGGAGAAGTTCCTCCTCGCCCGGGTCCGGCTCCGGAGCGTGGTGGAGGACGTCGTGGGATCGGATCGGTGCCGGGACGGCGTCTGCTTCGTCATTGCAGGTGATATCGTCTTTGACATGGCCCACGCGGTGCCCAGGCCTGAGGTGACCACGGGCAAGATGGTCCGGGGGTCCGACCTCGACATCGTGATCATCGCCAGGGATGGCATTCCAGAGGCCGACCTCGACGTCCTGGACAAGGCCATCCTGCGGGAGAAGTTCCACCTCCTGACCCATCCCACCTACCGGGAAGAGATCGACTACATCATCAAGCCAGTTTCCAGGGTCGAGAGGCAGCTGAAGTTCGATACGTTCGAACACATGGTCGCCTGCAAGATTCTCGACGAGGGGAAGTACCTCCTGGGCAGCCGCCCCCTGTTCGATGAGGTCAAGGCCCTCGTGGAGGCGGCCGGCGTTCCGGCCAGGCTCCGGCACCTGGAGGAGGAAGCCCTCCGCTACCGCAGGGCGGGAGAGCAGAAGCTCAAGGCGTCCAGGACTGAGCCCTCCCTGGAGGTCCTGCACCGCTATTTCTACACTCGCGAAGAGACCCCGGAGATTTATTAGTGGTGTCCGGCCTCCCGATGAACGGGCTTTCCAGGCTGGTTCCTTTTTCCTATAATCGGGTCGGATTCACACGGAAGGTGGAAAATCGGAATCACGGACAACACACCACAGCAAGGAGGCAAAATCATGCGACTCGCGATATGGCTGATTGTTCTGGGTGGATTGGTTGCACTCCCTCTCGGTGCTCAGACCCTGGTCCAGGTGACGAAAAACGGATCGGGCTACTACGATCAGTATCCCGTCATCAGCGAGGACGGCCAGATCTTCGCCTGGTGTGGGAAAGATCCGGTGGGAGGGAGGAACCAGGTGTGGGTCGCGGACTTGAAGACCCTGAAGCCCAGGATGCTCACCTCGGGGGCCGGCATTCCCATCCCCTATCCAATCGGCATCAGCGGCGACGGCTCCACCATCGTCTACATGGAGTCGAACAACCTCTGGACGGTGCCCGCGGCCGGGGGGACACCCAAGCAGATCACCAACTACACGGGCACCAAGCGGGTGCGCACTTACGGCATCACCCTGTCCCGGGACGGCCTCCTCGCTTGCTACACCACGTACGACTCCGGCTCGAGAATATATGATGTGGAGGTGGTGAACACGGTCACCACCAGCATCGTCAACATCACCAAGCACACCTCGAACGACTTCTGCACCGGCGGCATCAGCGGCGACGGCAAGAAAGTGGCCTTCACGGCCAACCGGGGGAACGCAGGCGACCAGGTCTGGCTGGCCAATGCCGACGGCACCAACATCCGGAAGCTGACCAACTTTGCCAAGGGCAATGCGTTTTATCCGAAGCTCGATTTCTGGGCCAGGATCTGCGCCTTCGAGTCCAACCAGAGCAGCCAGTACGAGATCTACACCATCTTCACCGACGGCACTGGCCTGGCCAATGTCTCCATGAATCCTAACGGCCAGGACCGGCGGCCCTGGCTATCCACGGATGGAGACCGTGTCACCTGGAAGTCCACCCGCGGGAGCAAAAGCGACATTTACATGGCCTACCCCGACGGCACTGGCCTCAGGCAGCTGACACCGTTCGGAAACATGTCTCCGAGCCTGACCAACGCCTCGCATGCCCTGAACGGCGACGGCACCATCGCTCTCTTCGCCTCTCCATTCGATTACAAGGGCGGCAATCCCGAGAGGGACTACGAGATCTACCTGTGGAAGGACGCCATCACCCGCACCGGCAGGGCCGCGCCGGGTTCGACCGTGGTATTCAACATGGAGGACGCGTCAAGACCCAATGCAGCGTACGTGGTGCGGTGCTCCATGGGCCGGAGCCCCGGCATCCCGATTCCCGGCGTGGGCACCGTACCCCTCACCATCGACGACCTTTTCTGGCTCTCCGGTGCGGTACCGGCCATGTTCCAGAACTTCAACGGCGCTCTCAACGGCCAGGGTCTGGGCGCCGCTTCGGTGGCCATACCCAATGTACCGGCGCTCATCGGATTCGGCTTCTACACGTCCTTTGTCACCGCCAACCCCGGACCCAAGATCTACAATCCGGTCCTGGTGATCATCCAGTAACCAGTAGGGATTCAGCACAAAAAACTCACCCCCGCCAGCCGCGGGGGTGAGTTTTTAAATTCGGGCTGCTACAAGACCGTCAGCCGTTGGCTCCGGCGAAGGCGTTCATGAACTCCACGAAGGAACGGATCTGATCGGGGGAGACGGCGTTGTACATGGAGACACGGATGCCGCCCACGGACCGGTGTCCCTTGAGTCCGAGGAAGCCGGCCTCGAGGCCGTCGGCCACGAACTTCTTCTCCAGGTCCTCGTTGGGCAGCCTGAAGGTGACGTTCATGAGCGACCGGTAGTGCTTGTCGGCCACCGCACCCTTGAAGAAGTCCGGGTTGGCGTCGATGGCGCCGTAGAGAATCTCGCCCTTCTCGGCGTTGCGCTTCTCCATGGCATCGAGGCCGCCCAGGGACTTCACCCACTCCAGGATGGTCTTGAAGATGTAGATGCTGAAGGAGGGGGGCGTGTTGAAGAGCGAGTTCTTGTTCCAGTGGGTCCTGTAGGAGAGCATGGTCGGGACGCCTTCGGCCTTCGCCTTCTCCAGGAAGGACTCGCGCATCACCACCACGGTGAGGCCCGAGGGGCCGAGGTTTTTCTGGGCGCCGGCGTAGGCGATGCCGATGTTCTTCCAGTCGATGCGGTGGGAGAGAATGTCACTCGACATGTCGCAGCACAGGGGGACGCCCCCGGTGTCTGGAAATTGCTTGAACTGGGTTCCGAATATGGTGTTGTTGGTTGTGATGTGGCAGTAGCGGGCGTTCGGGTCCAGGTTCAGGCCGTCCAGGGCCGGAAGGGTGTTGAAGTTGGTCTCCTCGCTGGTGCCGGCCACGTTGACGTTGCCGAAGAGCTTGGCCTCCTTGATGGCCTTCTTGGACCAGGCGCCGGTGTTGATGTAGTCGGCGCTCTGGTCACTCGAGAGGAAGTTCATCGGGATCATGGCGAACTGGGTGCTGGCACCGCCCTGGATCATGAGCACCTTGAAGCCGTCCGGGATCTCGAAGAGCTCCTTCATGAGGGCCTGGGCCTGCTCGTGCACCTCGTCGAAGTCCTTGCCGCGGTGGCTCGCCTCCATGATGGAGATGCCGCTGCCCCGGTAGTTCAGGAGCTCCTCCTGAACCACCTTCAGGGCCTCCAGCGGCAGGCCGGCCGGACCCGGGTTGAAATTGATTTTACGATCCGTCATGGCTGTCTCCTCACTTCTTCACGAATCCATCGATGAGCTCGATGATGATGTCGCCGATCCTCAGCAGGTTCTCCTTGGTGGAGGCGCCGAGGTGGGGCAGCAGCACGGTGTTGGGGGCATTGACGAGCGGGCTCGCCTCCGGGGGGTCGCTGTACCAGACGTCGGTGGCGAAGCCGGCGATCTTACCGCTCTCGAGGGCCGCGGCCACGTCCTCCTCGACCACCACCTTGCCGCGTCCGGTGTTGAGGATGTAGACGCCGTCCTTCATCTTCGTAATGGCGCCGGCGTTGATCATGCCCTTGGTGGAGTCCACCAGGGGCGTGTTGAGGCTGATGTAGTCGGCCTGACCGAGGGCCGTGTCCAGATCCACCTGCTCGATGTTCGGGTCGTTGATGTCCACCACATCGTAGCCGATGACCTTCATGCCGAAGGCGGCGGCGCGACTGGCCACCTCCTTGCCGATGCGTCCGGCGCCGATGATGGCGAGGGTCTTCTTGAAGAGCTCCGTGCGCTTGAGCTGCTTTTTCAGCCATTCGCCCTTCTTCATGCCCTCGTGGCCTGGAATGACATTGCAGGGCATGGCGAGCATCATCACCATGGCCAGCTCGGCGACGGCGACGCTGGACGCCGCTGCGGTGTTGTGC
This sequence comes from uncultured Planctomycetota bacterium, assembly GCA_964485695.1. Taxonomy (GTDB): domain Bacteria; phylum Planctomycetota; class JAFGQW01; order JAFGQW01; family JAFGQW01; genus CAZAKZ01. The sequence goes on from CAZAKZ010000083.1 coordinate 18,981, forward strand.
ACCTTGATGCCCTTGGACTCGGCATAGGGTATATCCACGTTGTCGAGGCCGACGCCGCCCCGGATGACGAGTTTCAGGTTCGGAGCCCCGTCAATGTACTCCTGGGTAACTTTGGTCTTGGACCGGATCAGAACCACGTCCGCTTCGGCCACACGGCCCTTGTCGTCGGTCACCTCTCCGTATTTCTCGAGGCGTCCCGGCAGGCCGGGGTCGAAGGCATCCGAGATCAGGATGAGCATCGAGGTATCCCTTTCTTGTCAGGTGATGAGCGGCGGAAGAGGCATCGGAGCTCCAGCCTCTTCGGAAATTTTCACTTGCAGGCCCGGCCCTCACCTCCGGAGGGTGGAACCGGGAAATAATTGTAGACCAAGGCCCGGGAATCTCAAGGAGAGTCGGGGCACCGGCAGGGGATCGGGCCGCGGGTCAGCGGCGCTCGTGGTCCGGACACATGTTGATCTGGGCCGGATTCTTGAAGACCTGCTTGTCCAGGTAGCGGCACATGACGCCGTCGTCGTAGACCTTGCGGCAATGGCGGCAGGTCTTGCACTTGAATCCGGACCCGGCGCCGACCCTGGGCCCGAGCCAGCGCACCAGGACCCAGACGACCACCGCGAGGAGTATGAGGGCGAAGAGAACGTCCATCTGAACCTCGTGCCAGGAATTTGCCGGATTCTACTGGAAATCTCTGGCTCCGGCTACGGGGAAAGCGGTAAAGAAAAGCGGCGGGAAACCGTGGTTTCCCGCCGCAAGGCCTGAGAAGGAAATGTTCAGAAAAGCGTCAGTTTCTCGATCAGTCGGTGGATCGTTTCCCGCCGCGATGGGAGATCCAGTAGAGTCCCATGCAGATCGAAAGAAAGACACCCACGAGGATGATCTTGATGCCATGGCCGCCCTCCTCGGCCTGGACCGGGGCCGGGGACCGCTTCCGGGTCTTTTCCTCCTCGACGTCGCCGTCCGGCGAGGTCATGCGGGGGAGGGCCCGGGAGTAGGTATCGCCGTGCTCCACCATGGCCATCCGGCGCTCGTAGAGGTCGTCCGGATCGACGTACCGGTTTTCGGTGCGCGTGGCGGCCAGCAGCGCCGGGATGTTCTTGCGGATGCGGGCCTCCCGATCCTCGCCCACAACGGGGTCCTCGGTGAAGGAGGAGAGGGAGGCCTTACCTGGTCGAAATCCTCCTTGACGAGGCGGACTTTCCGGCCCTCGATGACCGTGTAGTTGCCCTTCTTCTCTTCCTGCGCGCCGGCAGCGCCGCCGGCCAGGGCCAGGAGGAGGAAGCCAATCATTGTGCTTCGATACATGGGTCTACTCTCCTTCGTTCTGGCCGCTGGAGAGGGGAATCCTCTGCAGAACCTTACCGACCGCGTCGCCGTTTTCCGGGTCCAGGAGGAGTCGTTTCTTGACGGGCGGGACGAGAGGAGCCGAGGAGCCGGAGCCGGCGGTCATGTTCATCAGCTCCTTTTCCAAGTAAGCCCTGTCCTGGATCTCGCCGAATACCTTGGGCAGGGTCACGTTGTTGTTGGCCCCGCCGCCCAGCAAGCGACGGTCGTGGTTCATGGTGAAGTAGTTGCCGTAGATGATGGATTCGTTGCGGGAGATCATGGCCCCGTTGAAGTCCACGTAGGTCTTGGTGCGGAAGCCCAGGGTGTGGTTGGTATAGAGCACGCAGTCGAGGCGATTCACGTACATGGAACCCAGATCGCTGTAATTCTTGTAGCCATTCTTGGGCATGTTGCCGCCCCAGTTCTTCTTCTTCAGCTCTTTGGAGAGGTCGAAATCGGCCAGGGTTGTGGTCCCGTCGTAAACCCCGTCGCCGTCGATGTCCTCTCCCGAGCCCGGGATGACGTCACCCACCGAGAATCCCTCGGGGATGGCCCCCGCCTCGGCGTCGGCCTGGGAGTAGCGCTCCACGGTCCATTGGTTGTCCCCCTCCAGGACGTCGTCGTCGGCGGTGTTGCGGATGCCGTCGCGGCCGTTCCGGGTGTTCGGGATGAGGTCGGTGCCGGAATCCTCCTTGCTCTGGTTCAGGGAGTGGCCGAGCCAGCTACCCACGTAGCGCCGCCAGTCGCTGTTGGAGAAGTCCCCGACGACGACGTGTTCCTTGGCGAAGAGGCCGAGGAGGTCCTTCTTGTAGTTTTTCTTGATCCACTTCTCGGTGGCGGCCTCGGAGTTGCTTGTTGGTACCCAGGTCTTGGGCGGTTTCTTGTACTCGATGTTCCTGGGGATGTAGATGTTCCCCTCCACGTAGAAGCTGCCCTGGCCCTTGACGACACCGCTGATGATGAGGTCGCCCTTCACCACCACGGGGCCGTCCAGGAGGATGGGTTTTTTCTTGGTACCCAGGAGGAAGAGGTGGCCCTTCTCGCCCTCTTCGTCGCCGTAGACCGCGTTGCTCAGAACCGTCTTGCCGATGCGGACCGAGGAGGGCTTTACAACCCCGTCCACTTCCCGGGTCTTGGCCAGAGTCTCGTAGAGGCTCATGTCGTTCAGGTTGGGCATGGGCACCGTATCCACGAAGTCATGCTTGTTCTTGTCGTCGGCGGCCATGCCGCGGACCCGGTTCGAGCCCACGATGTCCCAGCCCGAGTAGATGCCGCCGTCGCTGCCGTCCTTGACGCCGTCCTCGTTGTCATCCCTGTACCCCTGCAGGTCGGCGGTGATTTTGTTGCCGTCCTGGGTGATCTTGATGCTGTCGTATTGCGGGCATCCGTTGATGGTGGGGCGGCGGTTGCCGGCGTCGAACTGGCCGTTGGACCGGACGTTGCCGTTGGAGACGATGGTATCGCCGTAGAACCAGCCCCAGTTGTTGATGAAGTAGGAGTAGTCGAAGACGCGTCCCGACTTGAGGGCGACGCGCATGGTCTTCTCGATGCGGGCGCTGGCGTTGTATTTCTCCACCCGGCGGTTGCCCACGCGGGCATAGCGCCCCGGCACGTACGCGTCCACCGTGATGGCGATGTCGCGGTGCGTGTTGCTGGAGTCGATCACGGTGTACTGGATGTTCACGGTGCCGTACATCCTGCCGTTGTGCACCAGGTCGTGATCCACGTAGACCCGGTTCCGGGCCGCATTGCCGCTGGCGTCCTCGAACAGCGCGTCGATGCCGACGAAAGGCGCCCCCAGCACCGCCTTGCGGGTGTAGTTCCTCAGCTCGTTGATACCGAGCTCCAGGCCGGCTTCCGCGGTATAAAAGGCCTGGGTCTTGTCCGCCACCAGCTTCGAATTCTTGACCTCGGAGATGGAGACCAGGATGGTCGAATAGCTCAGGCCCACCGCGACCAGGGCCAGCAGGGTGGCCAGGATGAGGGCGCTTCCATGCTCCCTCTTTTTCTCCGGCCGTTTGAATTTCTGTCTGTGTATCATTTCATCTCCCAAGTAGGTTTCAGTATCTGGAATCGAATCCGGCATCAGTCATCTTTTTCTTTTTTCTTAATTCGTTCTATGATCTCTTTGACCTTTTTCACCGTCTCTTTGGTTTCCACAGTTGGTGCCACCACCAGGGTATTGATATTCGTGTTCCGCGACATGACAGAGCTCTCGAGGCGGTAGGTGAACGTATCCCTTCCTTCTCCCCCCTTCAGTTCCTTCTCCAGGAGGAGCATGATGGTGCAGAGGTCGCCGACCTGTTTCACATCGAATGCCTTGGCTCCCGACCGGGGTCTGGCTACATTCTTGGTGACGGGGATGTACTCCTTCTTGGCTTCTCCCTTCTCGTCCAGGAGCAGCAGTATCAGCCTCGCGTCGTAAGTTTCATTTTCAACATCCTTGATCACCACCACCATGTATCGATGCCAGTGGTGTTCCTTGAATTCCAACTTTCCATCATCCTTCAATTTCCAAGCACCCAGTTTTACCTTCCCATCCTTTTCCACTCTGGGCACTTGAAAGAATATGCTGTCGTAGTACGGGTTCGATTCGTCCATCTTGATGTTCACGGCTTTCTTGAGGTTTTCCGTGATGTGGTCCATCGCTTCCCGGGAGTGGGACTGGACGTTCGTTCGCAGAACGACCGAGTTCCAGCTCTCACCTGCCCGGCTCATGAACGTGCACGTGCCACCCACCACGAAGAGGAGAATCCCGGCGGCAATGGCCATTTCAACAGCGGCGTAGCCGCGGATTTTTTTCTTGCTGTTTTGCATTGTTTTCATTCCTTGGGCTTCCAACTTCGGCTCCGTTCCTATCTCTGGGACCGGTAGGTCAGCGCCCGGAAGATCTGGTCTCCGGGCACTGTCTGGCCGGCGTTGTTCTTGGCCCTCATGAAGATCTCCACCTCGATGGCCTTGAGGCTGGTGGAGACCTGACTGACCTGGATGTTGACGAGGATTCTCTTGGTCTTGTCGGTGGTGTAGAGTTGATTCCCGTCCAGGGCATCCAGACCGTCGAAGGAGACGGCCTTGATGGATTCCATGGTCTCCTGGACGGCCTTTTCCACCCGGATATTGAGCTCGGACTGGTCCACCGCCTGAAAGCTGGACGTGGTGGAGGTGGCCACGGTCATGCTGGCCACGACCAGGATGGCCATGGACACCACCACCTCGAGGATGGTGAAGCCGGATTCGCTGTTCCGGCGCCTCTCCGGCCTGCCCGATCTCCTGAGCGGCAAGAACTTGAAGAGCCGATTCCTTTTCATTTTTACCCCTTCTCCCCGGTTCCCGGGGTGAATTGAACTGCTGTGTCGCTTTGCTTTGCCTCCAAAAGATATTGTAGTAATAATGAAAGATAGCATGAGTGTAAAAGTAGTATAAGTTGTATAAAATTATCATGCTGTGATAATCGAGCTCTACACGGAAAAACTTTCCGGGGAGGAGAGCAAGGAACGTGGGGGTGCGCCCGGCCCCGGCAGCAAGGCCGGGGCCAGGGAGGAGACTACTGGATGGTGAAAGTGAAGGTGTTGGAGATGGACTTGATGCCGAAGGGGGCGCCCGAATCCAGGACGACGTACGCGGTGTGGATGCGGACACCGATCAATTTGTTGTCGTTGGGGATGTGGATCTTGGCCTGGGCTTCCCCCTTGGCGTCCAGGTAGTTCTGATAGTTGGCGAAGATGGCGGGCAGGTAGTTGTTGACCGTGGCCACCAAGAGGTCATCGGGGCTCAGGTTCAGGTTTCGCTGTCCGATGGGGATGGGGCCGGTGCCAAGAGAGGAGCCGAGGATGTAGAAGAAACCCTTGTCGCCCGGCGACTTCAGGGTGAGGTCCACGGTCTTGCCGGGGTAGGGGGAACCGCCGCCGATGAGGAGGCCCCCGGCGGTACCCACCACGATGTTGTCCACGTGGGCAAAGTAGGGCATGCCCGCCAGGTTGGAGTGGCGCATGAACACCTGGAGGACGTAGTTACCGAGGCTGGTGAATTTCACCTTGCCGTTGAAGGAGGCCCGCTCATACGTGCCGGTCTGGTTGGGCACCCGGACGATGGTCGAGAAAACGGTGGCGTTGTTGCTGTCACGGAAGATCAGGTTGATGTAGTTGACCGACGGATAGGGGATCGGCGTGGTAACCTTTTTTTCCCACATGCAGTCGAAGGTGAACGGATACTCCTTGGCCTCGGCCAGGAAGGGATCGCTGTCGTAGCGGCATTCCATGACCGACCCCAGGGTCTGGAAGTCGGCATAGAGGGCATTGGAGGGCTGCCCCGCCTTGACGGGGGCGGAGCGCACGCCGTGCTTTCCCAGGGGGTCGTTGAACTTCACGTTCTTCCAGCCCGTGGTTCCGCTCTCGAAATCGCCGTTTGAGATCAGGTTCTGACCCACTGCGATCGAGGAGAGCGTGGCGAGAATCAGGATCAGCAAGAGTTGTTTCATGGGGTTCTTCCTTCCATCACTATGTCTGAATGGTCCTATGTGTGTTTACCCGGTACTCTCATTGTCTCCGTGGAGGTCGTTGAAAGTCAAGACCTTGCAGCCTTCAGAGGGCAAGAACCCCCGGCCTTTCACATCGAGACTCAGGGGTGGCATCGGCAGGGCGGACCTGTCATAATGCTGAGGGATCCCCTCATTTTTTGTTAACTTATTTTGCGTAACACATTGTCTTCC
>CAZAKZ010000084.1:0-24978 GCA_964485695.1 uncultured Planctomycetota bacterium
CGGGAACATTGTCCCCCTCCGCTTGATGAGTATAATCAACCGTGATCCGAGTCGGTCGGGCCCGGGACAATCATTTCACTTACAATTCACGTACTTTACAGCTCTCGAGAGAGGAGACATCCGTGAACAAGTTCTACACCTGCATCGCCCTAATCCTGCTCCTCGCGGTTACCGCCGCAGCGCAGGAGCATGTACTCACCGTGGCCGGATCCGGCAAGCCGGGCACGGCCCTGAAATTCACGTGCACGGCCAAGAAGCTCCCCAATCCCAACCAGGTGGCGTTCCTCGGCGTCAGCCCCCTGCCGGGCAAGACCGAGTTTCCCTTCGTGACCATGAACCTGGCCATGCCCATCTGGGCCTCGGGCATGGGCTCCCTGATCAAGGGCTCCCACAGCCACAAGATCATGGTCCCGAGCAACTGGCCCCCTGCACTGGTCATCCCCTTCTATGCCCAGTCGGTCATCGTGACGCCCAAGGGCGGCGGATACATCGCCGTGGTGTCCAACGTGGTCAAGTTCTACGTCAAGGGGTGACGAGAGCGAATTTCCGGCCGATGAGGCGATTCTGACGGGCTCCGGCGGTGCGATCCAGGGGATCGGTCCCCTGTTCCAAAATCGCCCGGATTTCTGTATCCTGGATCCCATGCAGCAGAGAAGGACCGTACCCCAGGGATCGACCCGGACTCCCGCCCTGCACGTGCGGGCCATGGACAACCTCCGGTACATCCGTGACACCATGGAATCCACCGCCGCCTTCACGGCCGTGCCCGGCCTGGGCGGCGTGGTCATGGGCCTCACCGCCCTGGGCGCCGCCTACCTGGCCCACAACCAGGGCAGCGAACGAGCCTGGCTCACGGTCTGGTCCGTGGAGGCGCTCCTGGCCGTGGGCATCGGGTTCTACACCATGATGCGCAAGGCCCGGTCGGCGAAGGTGCAGCTGTTCAGGGGAGCGGCCCGGAAATTCACCCTGAGTCTCCTCCCGCCCGTCATTGCGGGCGCGCTCCTCACCCTGGTGATCTACCAGAACGACCTGGACTTCGTGTTGCCGGGACTCTGGCTGCTCTGCTACGGAGCCGGGGTGGTGACGGCGGGCGCGTTTTCCATCCGCATCGTGCCCATCATGGGGCTCTGTTTCATGATCCTGGGCGGCATTGCCCTCTTCTGTCCGTCCTCCTGCGGCGACCTGTTCATGGCCATCGGATTCGGCGGGCTGCAGATCCTGTTCGGTATCATCATTGCCCGGAGGTACGGTGGGTAAGCAAAGCGCATACGAGAAATCCAGAGCCGCCGGAACCCCGGCGGATTCTCCCGACCTGCGTCCCATTCCGGGCGGCACCGTGGTGAGCCGTCTGCCCGAATTGGATCGCCTCATCCACGAGCGGATGCGCCTGGGCATCCTCAGCGCCCTGGCCGTCAACGACGCTCTCAGCTTTCACGATCTGAAGAGGCTCCTGAACACCACCGACGGCAATCTCAGCGTCCACGCAAGGAAGCTCGAGGAAGCCGGGTACGTGGCCTGCAAGAAGTCCTTCGACGGTCGCATGCCCAGGACCGAGTTCAACCTGACCGATTCCGGCCGTCAAGCTTTCCGTCGCTACCTCGACCACATGGAAGCCCTGATCCAGGCCACCAAAAAGAAGCCCTGACGCCCCGGTCATTCCCTCGCCAGCCACGGCCCGTAGAGGTCCGGCCGTCGGTGTCGGAGAAAGAGACGCCGGGCATGGGAAGCGGCCGCAGCTTCGAGGTCCACGTCCACCAGAAGGACCGACTCCTCCCCCTCGGGTGAGCGGCCCAGGACCGTCCCGTCCGGGCCGCACACGAAGGATCCCCCCGCAAAGGTGAGGGCCTCCTCCTCTCCCACCCGGTTGCAGAGCGCCGTGAAATATCCGTTCTGGAAGGCAGCCACCCGCATCTCCGCCTCGAAGAGGTCGTCGGGCCATTCGTCCAGGGCGCCGGCCTGAGGCACCACCACCACCTCCGCGCCCTCGAGGGCCAGGGCCCGCATGTACTCCGGAAAATGGCGGTCGTAGCAGATGGCCACGCCGACACGGCCGCACCGGGTGTCGTAGACCGGCGCGCCCGTATCGCCCGGAACGTAGTAGTCCTGCTCGTGAAAGCAGGCGTAGTCGGTGATGTGCACCATGCGCGTCTTTCCCAGCAGGATACCGTCGGCGTCCAGCACGGGCGAGCAGTCAAAGGTGCGCTCCCCGTCCCGCTCGAAGAGGTTCAGCACGCACACCACTCCCAGGTTCCGGGCCCGCCTCGAGAAGGCCTCGGTGAGGGGACCCGGCACGGTCTGCGCCAGGGCGAGCACCTCCGCCTCCGCGGGCTTCTGCGGGTGAAACCACGAGAAGGCCAGCTCCGCGAAGCAGACCAGATCCGCCCCGTCCCGGGCGGCTTTCTCCAGGGCCTCGAGGCCCCGGTCGACGTTCTGCGCCTCATCCCTGGAGGCGCGCTGCTGCACCAGTGCGATTCGCATGGTTCAGATCTCCCGGATTCAAACGTCCACCTCCTTCATCCACTTGAATCTCGCCAGGCCGGCCGCCGCCGTCATGAGGAGGAAGCAGATCACGAAGAGCAAATACAGGCTCATGGCGGCCGCGAGCACCCCGCCCAGGCACGCTCCCAGGGCCATGGAAAACTGCAGGGCGGACTGTGTGAGTCCCATGGCTGCCCCCCGGCCGGCTGCGGGGGAAAGCCGGGCCGTGGCCGCGTACATCGACGGCATGATGCCGGCCAGGAACACACCCTGCAGGGCGCGCACCACGATGAGGGCCCACGCCGTCCAGGCCAGGCCGTAGGGCAGGAATCCGAGGCCCGAGAGCAGGGTGCAGACCATGAAGGTGTGGCCCGGGCCCGCGCGGTCCGCCCGACGACTCCACGCGGTGATGAACAGCAGGATGGGCACGGCCACGGCCGCGTAGAGAAAGGAAGCCATGGTGCTCTTCAAGGCTTCATCGTAACCGCCGATTTGCACCATGTAGATGGGCAGCACGGGGATCATCATGGAAAGGCTGGTGCGGAAGCACACCAGCGAGGCGAGGAGGTATCGCATGCCCGGTTGCCGGACCCTGTCCAGGAGATCCCGAACCACGCTCCGCGCCAGGCGACCCCGGTCCCGGGGCGCCCGGTCCGCCCGCCGGTCCTCCCGGGCCAGGATCCAGACCAGACCACAGGCCAGGGCGGCCAGGCTCGCGGTGACGAGAAACACCGGCCGGTGGCCGACGAGGTCACCCAGGCCGCCCCCGAGGAGTGGTCCCAGGGCAAAACCCATGAGCAGGGCGGTCTGGAGCAGGCCCAGAACCCTGGCCTGGCGCTCCACCGGGGTGGAGACGCTCACCAGGGTGTTCCCGGCCGCCACGAATCCCGAGAACAGGCCCTGCAGGGCCCGGAGCACCAGGAACTGCCAGGGAGCGGTCACCAATCCCATGAGCCCCACGAACACCGTGATGGCCAACAGGCTCCGGAGCACCATGATCTTGCGACCGATGCGGTCGCTCAGCGCCCCCCAGAAGGGACCGGCCAGGCAGGCCGTGAAAGGCGCCGCGGCAATGATGAGGCCGGACCAGATCTTCCTGGCCACTGGATCGGTCATGGCCAGGTCCTCGAGAAAGAACGGGATGAACGGAATGAAAGCGGCCATACCCACGGCCATGACCCAGTGGGAGATGAAGATGGCGAGGAAGTTCCGACGCGCTACGTCCATGCAGGAAGAATAGTGCTTTGGGGCCACGCAAGAGCCCGGAAATCGAGAATGAACTCGAATATTCCCATTGCTTCGTCGAACACGAGGGGCTCTCAGGAAAAGGAATGAAATCCCCGGAGCACCTTTTCTTCCACCTGGATCCCTTGCATAATGACCGCCACCATGAATCAACCTTTCAAGCTTCTTCTCGTATCCCCGGCCCTGTGGCTTCTCGCATCACTCCTTTTCACGGTCCAGGGCTGTGGAGACGGGAGCGCCTTCCAGGCCCGGGCCACTCTGAAGACGCAAAAAGAGACGGTGACCATTGGAACGGCTCGGGTGGATCCGGCGAAGAAAGTGGTGTTCTCCCCCGAGATCACCTTTTCAGGCCTCGGCGAGGGCCGGATGGTCTCCTGCTTCATCACCGTCTACCAGGACCGCAACAAAAACGGCCAGAGCGATCCGGAGGAGCCTACAGTTCAATGGTCCCACGAATGGACCTCGGGCAGCGAAGAAACGGTCTCCCTCTCCTCTGAAAAGAAAAAGCTCGAGGACGGGGTGAAGCCGGCCATGGCCGGCTTCCGGTACGAGGTGGAGGTCACCTTCACCTCCGGGGACACGAGCTACTTCAGCGGCGTGGTGGAGGTTTTTGAAAGTAAAGAAAGTGGCGGAAAAAACAGCCGCTGAACCGGCCCAGTAACGATTCAATCACGATCCATGAACGATGCCGCCTTCACCACGTATCTCTTCGACCTCGACGGCACCCTTCTGGACACCGTTGACCTCATCGTCTTCTCCTATCGCCACACCCTGAAAGCCCACCTGGGCACCGTGCCACCGGACGAGGTCTTCCTGAAGGGCTTGGGGACCCCCCTGCACACGATCCTCCAGGGCTTCAGTAACGTGCCCGAGGAGGTGGAGGCCATGGTGGAGACCTACCGCATCCACAACCTGGAGCACCACGACGCCATGGTGAAGCCCTACGAGGGCGCCCTCGAGGCGGTGCAGCAGCTCAAGGCCCGAGGCCGTCGACTGGCCCTGGTCACCAGCAAGGCCCGGAGCATGGCCGAACGGGGACTTGAGGTGTGTGGCTTCTCAGGTCTCATGGAGGCGGTGGTGGCCGCCGAGGACGTGGCCCGGCACAAGCCCCACCCCGAGGCCGTGAACCGGGCCCTGGATATCCTCGGGGCGGATCCCGGCGGGGCCGTGTTCATCGGGGATTCCCCCCATGACCTGGCGGCCGGGCACCGGGCCGGCGTGAAGACAGCTGCGGTGCTCTGGGGCCCCTTTCCCCGTGGCGACCTGGAACTCCACACGCCGGACCACTGGCTCCACCGGCCGGAGGACATGGTTCACCTCGACGGCCTCAGGGCGTGTACCCGGGGTAGCGCTCCACCAGGGGCCGGTCGTCCGTGCTGAGGGGGCGCGCCTCCTCGAGACCCTCGCGCACGTAGCGCGGCAGTAGAAACATGCGGTGATGTGTGGGGCCGTCGTAGTAGCGCAACGTGGACGTCAGGCGCGCCTCTAGGCGGCGATCCACCTCCCCGGCCGAGAGGTCGAGGGGCGCCAGCACGTCCTCTCCCCCGAGGACAAAGGTCCAGTTGGCACAAAACGAGGGAATGAAGGCCAGGCCGACGTGCACCCGGGGCAGGACGCTGCCCAGGGTCTGAGCCAGGGTCGCAGGGCAGGTCAGGCTCAGGGGCGTGGCCGCGCCTGCCTGGAGCACAACCACGCCACCGGGAGCGAGGCGACGCCGGACCGCGGTGTAGAACTCCCGGGTGAAGAGGCGCCGTGAGGGGCTCTCTTCCAGGGGGTTGTTGATGTCCAGGAAGACGGCGTCAAATTTTCGGCCGTCGCGCTCCAGGAACGCCCGGCCGTCGCCGAACTCCAGCCGGGTGCGCGGGTTCTCGAAGGCCCCGGCATGAAAGGTGTCCAGGTGCGCCCTCGACGCCTCCACGACCCTGGAGTCCAGGTCCACCATGACGGCCTCGTCCACGGAAGCGTGCCGGAGCACCTCCCGGAGCGTGGCCCCCTCTCCGCCGCCCACCACCAGGACACGGCGGGGACCGGGGTGCAGGAGGAGTGCCGGATGCACCAGAGCCTCGTGATAGATGAACTCGTCGGCCTCGTAACTCTGGACCTCGTCGCTCAGGACCAGACACCGGCCGTAGTCCCGCGTCTGGAGGATCCGGATCTCCTGATAGGGACTCTTCTCCTGGTGGAGAATCCGGGTGCAGGCGTGGGCCGTGAACTCGAAGGGACTGAACCAGTCGAACATCCACCGGCCGTCGGGCAATTGTCGGGGAAAGGCAGGCTCTGAGGAATCCGGCCCCGAAGCGTCTTGCGTCATGGGGGCCCCTACTCTCCTGAGGTCGCCATCTCCAGACGCTTTCCCTCGAGCTTCACGATACGGTCCAGCTGTCCCCGTTCCACTTCCAGGTCCACGATGCGGCCGGCGCCCAGGGCCGAGCGCAGGTAGGTCTTGGCCAGGTTGGGATCGGTGTCGGGATTGCAGACGAAGATGTCCACGCTGGCCAGGCCGTACTCGGGCCACGTGTGCAGGCTGAGGTGGCTCTCGGCCAGAATGATCACCACGCTCACGCCCTGGGGCTGATAGTGGTGCGAATGGGAGCTCACGACGGTGGCGCCCATTTCATGGGCAGCCGCGATCCCTTGCGCTTCCAGAAACGTCTCGTCGTTCAGCCTGGATCGTTCGCAGTCGTAGAATTCGGCCAGCACGTGTTTACCGAGATAGTCGGGCATTCGACAAATCCCCTTCACCATCCGATATGCCGGGCAACCCGTGGAAAGTGCCCTGGAGAGTCAGAAACCGGGTCAATCCAGAATCCCTGCCGGATCCTGAACCAGGTGCATAGCAGGTCCCGATGCAATTCTCACCGATGAACCCCGGAAATCGGCATGCGGCCTGAAGGCCAGCCCCGGGCCGACAAGAGACAAAAGATAACAGATGAAGTTCGGCCAGGTCAAATCACTGCTACGGAAAAGCACGGGCCGGATAAAACCCTGAACCCGGTGCCGCCTGACCCGTTCCTTTTCCGATATTTTGGCTCCAAGTCCGGGAGAAACCGGGGACAATGAGGGTTTCGAGATCCACAGCCTGATCGGGGTGACTCATGCCAGGCCAAAACCGTCCTAGGAGGCTGGATCCGTTCCTGAGAGCCGTGCTGTTTCTCGGGATTCTCGCGGCCTGCGCCGCCCTCGTCCTCCTGATCCCCTGGGGGGATCTGACCGGGCCGTCCGGCATCCCGCCGGAACCCGAGGAGAAGGCCGCACCCCGGGCGCCGGCTCCGCTCGATTCGAGCCCGGAGTCCGCGGCCCGGTCCGGCCACGCCCCGCCCGTGAAGCCGACCGGGGATCTGAAACCAGGGCCCTCGATCCGGATGCTCCGGGGCACGGTGAAGACCCCGGCGGGGTTCCCCATTTCCGAGGCCCGGGTGCGGGCGCGCCTCGGCACGGGCCGCGGAGGCCCGGAGACCGAGACCCGCACCGACAAGGCCGGCGCCTTTGCCCTCGAGGTTCCGCCCTTCAAGAAGCCGGGGCACCCCCATACGACCACCGTCCGGCTGGAGGCGTCGGCCTCGAGCTTCTACACGGAGGTGTACCGGGTGCCGCTTCTGGAAGTGACTCTTCCTCCAAAACAGGTGCATTTCATCCTCGGGCAACCCGGCGCCCTGAGCGGCAAGGTCACACTGGCGGGAAGCGGCAAGGCCGTGAAAAACGTGCGGATCGCGGTCGGTGGCCAGTATTCACATGACTTCGAGACCCGCACCGACCCGGACGGCCGGTACACCTTCCCGGACCTGAAGCCGGGGCAATACAGGATCCATGTTTACTACTTTGGAGCGCCGTCGAGGCCCGGGGGAGGCTCCTACGTGGAGATCCGGGCCGGAACCGAGAACCGGGCCGACTTCAAGGTGCGCGATCCGCGCAGCTTCCGGGTCGAGGGACAGGTCACCGAAGGCCTCAATGGGAAGCCCGTGGCAGGCATGGAGGTGCGGGTCCGGGGACTCAAGGCGTATTCTGCCGCCACTCGCACCGATGGCCAGGGTCGCTTTTCCTTGAACAACGTCCCTGAGGGGTACCATCTTCACTTCGAATCAGAGGGCTATTCCAGAAGAGAAAAGTCCAGGCACATGGGTAGCACTGCAATCCATGAAGTGGTGTTGACCCGGTACGCCCGACTCCGCGGCCGGGTTGTGGACCCGGACCAGATGGGCGTGGCCGGTGCCTGGGTCTTCTGCGAACGCTCCTCGGCCACGGACGAGGCCGGCGGATTCGACCTGGAGGTGTTCCCGCGAAAGGGCCGGTTCACCCTGCTGGCCCGGGCCGAGGGATATGCCCGTGCGCGCCTCGAGCGGGCCTTCGACCTCACTCCGGGCAAGGTGGTCGACGGCCTCATGATCCGGCTCCAGCGAGGCGGCACCCTGGCCGGCAGGATCCGGGACGAGCAAGGGCGCCCCCTGGAAACGGCCTTCACCCTCATGGTCGAGGCCGAGGAGAAACCGCACCGGCGCAAATCCCATCGGGGGCATACCGTGCAAGACGGGACATTTTCCGTGGCCGGCGTTTCCCCCGGAAGGTACAGGGGCTGCGTCCGGGTCCAGGGCTACCTGATCCAGGCGCTTCCCGGCCCGATGGCCGTGAAGGAGGGCGAACGCCTCGAGGGCCTGGACGTGATCGTACGCAAGGCCGTGATCCTCCGGGGCCGGGTGGTGAACCACCGCGGTCGGGGCCTGGCCGGCGCCGGGGTTCATACCCGTCTGAAGAGCAATAAAAGACCGCTGCCCGCATGGGGCTTTACTCCGCGAACTTTCACCTCCCCCGATGGCGCCTTCGAGATTCTTCTCAACCGGGAGGAGAATTTCGAGGTCACGGTTCAATGTCCCGGGTACGAGCGAGAGACCTTTAGGGTCCGGGCCGAAATCCGGCCCTTGCAGCCAATCCTCGTCCGTCTGGATCCCCTGGCCCGCGTGGAGGGACAGGTCCGGTACGCGGACACGGGCAAACCTGTCCCGGCCTTTCGCCTCGATGTCCAGCCCCGCGGCGAAATAGATTTCACCCGTTCCTTTCGCGACCTGGAGGGCCGGTTCGTGCTGGAGGAGATGAAGGAGGGTTCGTACGAGATCACTGCCCGGGACCCGGGGGGCGCGGTCACGTACGAGCCGGTGTGCGTTCAGATCAAGGGGGCCGAGAATCCGCCCCCGGTGGTGCTCCTCCTGGGTAGGACCTCCACCTTCACGGGCGTGGTCCGGGCGTCGGCCGGCACGCCACTGCACAAGGCCCGGGTGGCGCTCTACGCCTGGGACGACCGCGAGGGCCAGCCCCTCTTCACCGGAGGCACGAACCCGGAGGGCCGGTTCGAGATTCTCCGGGTGCATCCGGGCACGTACAAGGCCCGGGCCACCCACCCGGCCTGGATCGAGGCCGTGCAGAAAGTCGCACTCCATTGCGGCGAGACCGTGCAGACCGACTTTCGTCTGGACCGGGGCGGCGCTCGGATCCGGGTGTTCGCCCGAGACGGGGAAGGCCGTCCGGTGGAAGGCGCCCGGATCACGGTCTACCGCATGAACGGCTTCCTGCTCCACCCGGACCGCACCAAGTACGAGAAGCGCTACCTGGCCCGTAAGAAGAACCAGCCGGGCCTGACGTTCGAGGCGTTCTACCACTCGTACACCCGCACCAACGCGGCGGGTCGCATGGAGCGGCGGTTCCTCCCGTCCGGGCGGTTCGAGGTCCGGGCCGCGGCCGAGGGTTTCACGCCGGCCTCGGCCGAGGTGGAGATCCAGGCCGGCCTGGAGACGCCGGTGGTGCTGACCCTGCAAAAAAAGCCGTAGGGCGAGGGTGCGCGCCCCACGGCTTCGATGATCTCGAGGTTCTTAAGGGTTACTCTTCTCCTCACCCTTGCCCGTAACCGTCTTCTTGATCTTGATGCCCATGCCGGTTCCGCCCGGCCCCTCGATGATCTGGATGCTCCCGCCCTCACCGAACATCATGGGAAGACCCCCGAAGCGCGAGGACCGCTTCAGGTAGCGCATGGCGCCCTCGGACTGCTTCTCGTCCAGGAACTTCTCCAGCTCCGGCCGGGTATCCTCGGCCATGAGCTTCAGCTCGTCCTGGAGATCCTTCCAGGCCTCCCGGTCGCCGAAGCCGCCCGAATCTTTCATCTCGGCGTAGAGTTCCTTCACGTTCTTGTCGTACTTCTTATAGAGGGGCTCCAGCTTCGCCATCTGCACGAAGGTGAGGTTCAGGTCCATGGCGATGCGGTCGATGTCCCGGTGCATGTTGCCCATGAAGGAAGAGAAGAACCGGCCGTACTTGCTCTTTTTTCTCTTGGCGATCTTCTTGATCTGGGCCAGGGTCCGGTCGATGAAGGCCTTCACGTGCACGTTGGCCACGGCCGCCTTCTTTTCCTGGAGCAAGGGGACGGCCTGGCTGCCCATGGTCACCAGGGCCTCCCGGATCGCGAACCGGATGCGGGGATTCTTGTTCTCCACCTGCTTCACCAGGACCTGGATGAACTGCTGGGCATTCTGGGGGGCAACCTGAGGGGCGGCCGGTTTCTCCGGGACAGCCACCTGGGCCGACGCGATCCCGACCAGTATTGCCAGCACTGCCACGGCGACGATTTTAGTCATGATGTTCTCCCGCGAATGGATCTGGGTACCCACACCGGTCTGGAAATCGTGAGATCCCCGTTCCGGTTTGACCTAACCGAAACCTCGAAGCTGAATTATAATCGCCTCGGACCCGTACGGATCGGAAATCCGGGCGGACGCAACAAAAACCACGATACGTTCACTCAGGGCTTCAGGCCACCCCTGAAACCACTTTTTCGGCCAGGCAGCGACGGTTCCTCAAATCAATAACCAGTTCATTATGATGCGATCCACCCTGATTTGCGGCAGCCTTTGGGTCATGATGGCGGTGTTTTCCGCCTTTCCCCTCATGGCCCTGGACCTGCCGCTGCACCTGGCCATGGGTGAAATCATCCTGGACCAGGGCCGGGTGCCGCCCACCAACGTGGTGCTCCACACCCAGACGGACAGGCCCGTGGTGAACGACAAGTGGCTCCACCAGGTCGCCCTCTGCGGGGTCCACCGCACGGCCGGCCCCACCGGCCTGGTCCTGTTTCGCATGGTCCTTGCCCTGGCCATCACCCTGGCAGCGTACGGCCTCTCACGCCGGTTCGCCCCCCCCGGACCGGCCGGTCTGGCCACCCTGGGTGTGGCGCTCCTCCTGGTTCACCGCCTGGGCGTCCGTCCCGAGCTCTGGACCTATCTGTTCACCCCGATCTTTCTCCTCCTCCTGATCGACAGAAAAAAACACCCGGTTGCGATCTGGATCCTGCTCCTCCTCCTCCAGGCCTTCTGGGCCAACCTCCATGTGTACTTCCCCCTGGGGATCGGCCTCGCCCTGGTGGCCGGCTTCCCCGAGCTGGTCCGGAAACGGGGCTTGACCCGGTTCAAGGGGCTGCTCCTCGTGCCCGGCCTCCTGGTTGTCTGCCTTCTCAATCCCTCGGGCCTGACCGGCCTTCTCCAGCCCCTCGAGGTGGCCGGGTCCCTGGGCCGCCTCTCGGCCGGGGCCATCGGCGAGATGGGGCCCGTGTGGGCCGCGGGCCTGCCTGTTTCCCTGCCGCGGGTGGCCTTCTTCGTCTTCTGCCTCCTGGCACTGGCCGGTCTCGTCCGCGCCCGGTTCCGGGTGGAACTCCGGGTGTGGCCGGCCGCCCTCTGCCTGCTGATCCTCGGGGCCGTGCTCCACCGGAACCTGCCCCTGGCGGGCATGGGTCTGTTGCTCTTGCTCGCAGCCGCGCCTCCACCCGGCTCCATCCGCGGCTGGTTCCTGGTGCCGGCGGCTTCCCTCGCGGTGGTGGCCCTGGTCCTCCTGGGTCCCCTCCGGGATCCGGCCGGCGACGGTCGCACCCCGGGCACGGGCTGGGCCCGGGACCGGTTTCCGATGAAGACCACGGAGTTCCTGGTGAAGGACCGGCCCCTGGGCGAGATCTTCAACGACATCTCGAGCGGCAGCTACTACGTGTCCCGGGCCTACCCGTGGAAGCGCGCCTTCATCGACGGCAACACCTCGGGCTACCCCGAAGCGTTCCTCGAGGAATACCGCAAGGTGCTGGCCCTGGAGATTCCCCACCGGAGCTTGACCCGGAGCTACGGAGTGACCCATTTTCTGCTGCGCCACGACGCCCGGGCCACCCGCCTCCTGGTGCCCGCCCTGTTCCGGGACGAGGGTTTGATCCTGGCCTACTTCGATGCCGTGGCCACGGTGTTCATGGCCCGGGAGGTGGCGCCCGGCCTCCAGGACCGCAGGCCGGCCTGGCTCCGGGAGGTGCTGCCCCACGTGCGGGACACCCTCTTCCCCGACCGCCGCCGGGCAAGACCCCTGCTGGACCAGACTGTCCAGCTCATTGCCGAAGGCCACACGGACGCGGCCCTCGACCTGGTGAAGCACGCGGTGGTCCTGGACCCGTGGGAGGCCCGCAGCTTCCGGCTCTCGGCCATGGTCTACCGGGCGCAGAAAAACACCGAACTGGAAGTGCTGGCCTGGCGCACCGCGGCCCTGCTGGAGGGGCAGATCCTGAGGACGCCGCGTAGGTGACCCGGAGGAGGGTCTGGACTTGAACGGACTGGAAGAGAGGACAGGCTCAGTCGACTATCGGGCCAGGAACTCGACCAGCTTGCCCATGTCCGGGCGCAGCGAGCAGTCGTCGAAGCTGGGCATGGCCACCACCTTGATGGTGCGCTGCTTGGCATCCACTTCCACCCACTGAGGAACGTTCGACTCGGAGCTGGCGATGAACGCCTCGTAGATCTTCTTGTTCCGGTCCCGGACCTCGAGCACGTCGCCGGCCTTCACCTGGATGGAGGGAATGTTGATCTTCTTGCCGTTCAGCTTCCAGTGGCCGTGGTTGACGAACTGGCGTGCCTGGGATCGGGTCCTGGCGAATCCCCCCACCCGGACCACGTTGTCCACACGCCGTTCCAGGAATACCATGAGGTTTTCCCCGGTGTTGCCCTTGGCGCGCTTGGCCTTCTTGAACTGGTTGCGTACCTGGGTGTCGGTGAGCCCGTAAAAGTAACGGACCTTCTGTTTCTCCTTCAGGCCTTCGCCGAACTCGGTGGCCTTTCTGCGGCCCTGTCCGTGTACGCCCGGAGGAAACGGGCGCCGGTTCAGCGCCTTGATCGCACCGGAACTTTCCATGATCAGATCGCCCAGGCGGCGATTGATCCTTCCCTTGGGTCCAGTATAGCGGCTCATCAATGCCCTCTTGTCGACGTCAAGAAGCGACCCGAAAGATCCGAATCGGGCGGATCCAACGGAGGGGAACGACCCGTAGGCCGGAACAGGACACGGGTCATCTCGAGTAGAGGTGAAATTTTGACCGTCTCACCGGTTTTTCAAGTGATTCTCCCGGCTCATTTCCACCCCGGAGTCCGGCTCCGGAGGGTTCGCCACAACCTGCCTGAAAAAATGGAGTTACATATATACCCGATTCGGACCCGGAAAGCCGGGTTCGGCCAGACGCCCCGAAGCCCGACCGCCCACAATGATGTTATGGCCAGAATCGGGCCAGTAATGCTTCGTGAGATCAGGTCTGCGCTGTCGAGCGATGCCAATCCGATTGCTATGAATCGCAGCGGCTGATTTACTCCAGTCCAGAATCCGTGAGGAGATAGACGGCGAAGGACGCCAGCCAGTGTTCTCCCTCGTAGTGGCCGCTGAAAACGTAGGAAAGCCCTGCCCTGGCGTGGGTCTCCACGGCCTTCTCGAGCACCTGGACCCAGCCGTCGCCGGAGGGGAGGGCCCGGGCAATGCCACGCAGCGTCCAGGCCCGGGTCAGGTTGAGGCCGGCCAGGTGGACGATCCTGCCGTCGGTGACGTCGCTGACCTCGGTCGGCGCCTGCAGGTTGCCGAGATCCCCGTCCACCAGTCCCGGGAAAAATCCCTTCAACCAGGCGGAGAACTCTTTCTCGGGCAGAACGCGGCGCATGAGGTCGGCCTCGTTCAGACCGCTGGAAAAGAAATCCTCCCCCGACGGCTCGTACCGCGTCGGGTAGTCCCGGTCCGAGGCGTAGTAGACCCGGGCCCGGTTCTTCACCAGATCGGCCAGGGCCTTGTCCCCGACGCCGCGGGCATAGTCGAGAGTGAGGGCGAGGGCGAATCCGGAGTCCGGGTGCACGCCGGTGCGGATCGGCCAGGTGAGGCGCGGCAGGTAGCCCTTCATGAGGCGGACGATCTCCTCTTCCAGGGGCCGGAAGGCCAGGGCCCACTTCCGGCCGCGGGGATGGTCCCAGGACCTCAGCTCCGCGGCCAGCTTGAGCGCCCACGCCCAGCCGTACGTGCGCTCGAAGGAGCGGTTGTGCTTCTTCCGGAAATAAGCGGCTTCGGCCGCCATGATCTCGGGGGTGAAACTCGCCTCCAGGCACTCGAGGATCTCCTTGCATACCGACGCCTCGGGATACAGTTTCACCAGCCGGAGCAGCATCCAGTGGCCGTGCACGGAAGAGTGCCAGTCGAAGCAGCCGTAGAAGGCCGGGTGCATTTCCCTGGGGCTCTGCACCGATTCCGGCCCGGCCATGACGTTGGAGGGTTTGTTGGGATACTCCTTGCGGATGCCCTTCAGGGCCAGGCGGGCGAAGTCCGCCACCTGCCGGTCCGTCAGCTTCTCGCCCGGCAGGGGTGTTTTCTCCTCCTGGCCCACGGAGGCCGCCACGGCCAGGATCAGGATCTGCATCAGGATCAGCACGAGGGATTTCAAGATTCGCCTCCATTTACTTGTTGAATGCGTGGTCGTTTCATCGCTTCTCGAAGATTCCGACCCCTTCGGCGAGGTCGCCGAAAAGCCGGAGCGTCCGGAACCCGGGAGACCGCGCACAGACCTCCACGGTCTCGGCACCCAGTCCCACGCGCCAGTCGCCCGGGTGTACGTCGCACACGTAGAGAGTGCCCGCCGGGGCTTTCTGGATCTCGTTCCAGTGAAAATCCATATCCACGCGGCGCGTGAGGTCAAGACCGTAGACCACCCAGTCGCTGGTGGCCATAACGCGGCGCCCCGGATATGTCCGCCGGACCCACTCGGCCGATGCCACCAGGCGCGCTTCCATGGGACGGCGCTTCAAGGGCGCTCTGACGAAGCAGCCGAAAGGAACCGCCTGGACCAGGATCGCGATCACGACGACGCTCCACACGAACACCCGGGACCTTGCGGCCAGGTCGATCCAGCGCCGGAGAAGTAATCCCGCGACGGGCAGGACGATCAGGGCCCGGATCCACAACCTGGCCACCTTCCAGGCGGGGGAGGCTTCCTCGTACCTCCGAAGGAATCGCCCGATCTCCAGGTCCACACACACTGTCGCCAGGATCCACAGGCCCGCGAACAACCAGGCGACCCGGACCGTACGGCCCCGGACAGGATCCCGGAGCCATTCCAGGCCCCGGGCGGCCAGGATCGCCGTGGGCACAGCCACCACCGCCATGAACCGGAAATATCCGCCCGAGGCAAACAGGTTGAGGGAAAATAATAACGAATGCACGGCCAGGTAGGCGAGAAAAGCCCCCGTCACTAGCCCCCCGCCGAGGCGGCGGTGTAGCATGAACAGCCCGAAGCACGCCAGGAGCGCTGGCACGGGCCCGACCGCCACCAACCAGTTCACCCCCATGCTGGTGGGCAATCCGTGGCCATAGAATCCGCTGCCAGTGGGTTTCACCTCCAGGAAGATCCTCCAGGGGAGCTGACCGGAAACCACAAGACCGGCCAGGTTCACCACCAGCGGTGCCCAGGCAAGAAGGGCCCCGGCCAGAACCAGGCGGTGAGAGGTCATGCAGCCCCGGGCCCGGGAGCGCAGCCACCAGACACACCATATCCCGGCCAGAACCACGCATTCATGCCGAGTGACGAAGGTGAGACTGAGCCAGGCCGCCGAAACCAGATGTCTTTCCCGCAGACCCGCCACCAGAGCCAGGGCCAGGTAGAGGGCGCAGGGCATCTCGGTGAGGGTGGTGATGCCGAGCTGGAAGAACAGGGGCTGGATCGCCATGAGCAGCGCCGCAAAGATGGATCCGCGGATCTTCAGCAGGCGGGAGGCCTGGAACGCGAGGACCGTGCACGTCGCGGCCATGGCCGCGTTCAGCACCCGCGCCAGGAACCACCCGGTGTCCACGTCCCCGAGAGAGGCCGCAAGGGACAGGGGCGTGGTGCATCCCGGTCGCCCCCATCCATCCAGAAAGTTGGCCGGACTGGCCCAGGCGCTCCGAGCTAGAAGGAAGTGCGTGAGGTCGTCGGCGTTGTACACACCGTCCGAGAAGGCAGCGATTCCCGTCAGGACGGCGAACTGGACGCCGGCCAGCACGAGAACTCTGCGGACTCCAGCATCACGCATGCGGGAAGACAACTCCGCCTCCGATCGAGATT
Organism: uncultured Planctomycetota bacterium; assembly: GCA_964485695.1. Classification (GTDB taxonomy): domain Bacteria; phylum Planctomycetota; class JAFGQW01; order JAFGQW01; family JAFGQW01; genus CAZAKZ01. Next base: position 16,127 of record CAZAKZ010000084.1, read on the forward strand.
TCAGGACTCCACGGGTCTGCAGACCCAGAAAACTGCGGTCCCATAAGAAAAGGGCAGGCCACTCGCCACGGCACGTCTTTTTTATGGTTTCCCCCCGTGAAGTATCGATATATGAATGTACCATACCTGGATCTCATCCGGAAACCGGTGGGAAATCGGGGTTGATTCATTTCCTCTGTATGGGTCGAGTCAAGGTGCCATGGGGGCTATCGTCGGCGGAATCGATCTGAAGGGGAAGGGCCGCGTCACGCGGTCTTTCCTGGAAGCGGCCCTGGGTCGTACGGCGCGGTCCAGACAGCCCGCGGATGTGTTCTGCCTCGATGGCGACGGCGGCCTGGCCGCCCGGAATCAGAATCCTACTCGCGGCCCGAAGTCCTCCTGCCACGCGGCCAACGAGGACGGCTCCCTCCACGTGGTGCTGGACGGGGAGATCTCAAACCGTTCAGAGGTCCTCCAGGACCTCCGGTCGGCGGGCCGGGTCGTTCAGGGCGCGTCCGATGCCGAGGTGATCCTCCGCCTCTATCAGATCAAGCACGACTTCTGTGCCCTGGACCTCCGGGGTTCCTTTGCCTTTGCGGTATTCGAGCCGAACCGGGGCAGGCTGGTGCTGGCCCGGGATCACCTCGGCACCCGATCGCTCAAGTTCTTCGAGGAGGACGGGCTGATCCTCTTCGCCTCTGAAGGGCGGTCCCTGGTCCGCCACGAGGCCGTGGGCGGACGGCTGGACATCCCGGCCCTCGGCCACTACCTGACCTTCGGCTTCCTGCCCGCCCCCTTCACCGGTCTATCCCGGGTGAGCAAGGTTCCTCCGGGCCACGTCCTCGTTGCGGACCGGTCGGGCGCCAATCTGGTGCGCTACTGGCGTCCCCGCATCGAACCGGACCGGATCCTCGAGGACACCGATGCCCTGGGCCGCCTGGAAGACACCCTTCGACAGGCCCTCAAGCAGAACCTGGGGGATCTCAACGGAGCCGGTCTGGTGCTGGACGACACCCCCGGCGCCACGGCCCTGGCCTGGGCCCTGGTGAACCTGGCCGGGGTCACCCCCACGGCCCTGGAGGTGATCCCGCCCGGCGCAAACCATGGAGCCAGACGTCCGGCCCGGCGCCTGGCCGAAGCCCTCGGACTGGAGTATCACCCGGTGTTCGTGGAACCTGCGCCCGCACATCGCCTGATCCGGGTGGCCGAGACCCTGGACGAGCCCCTGGCCGATCCCGCGGCCGTGAACACCTTCGAGGCCTTTTCCCGTCTGAAGGACCACGTGGAGGCAGCGATCCTGGCCGATGGCGTTGAGGCCCTCCTCGGGGGCGGCCGGCGGTATTCCCGCGACTTAAGCGACCTGGGCCCCGGATTCCTGCCCCGGGAAATGTTCCGCGCCCTCTCCAGATTCTGGCCCCGGGGCCTTCCCTTTGCCCGGACCGTCACCCTCCATGCCCAGCGCCCCTCGGCCCGGTTCCTCATGCGCGATCAGATCTTCCGCGAAGACGAGAAGCTCATCCTTCTCGGGAACCAAGGCGGCGCCTTGTTCTCGGGCCGACCCAGTCTCCAGCTGTTCCGGTTCTGGTTCCGGGGTACGGACCACCTGGACCGGCCGGAACGGTTCCGCCTGGCCGATCTGGTCTCGAGGTTGCCCGACAGCATCCTGGCGCGCATCGATCAGTGCGGCCATGCCCACGGTGTGGCCACGAAGCTGCCGCTGCTGGATCCGGATGGGATCAAGGCCCTGGGCTCGCTCCCGGTCGATGGGAAGGCGGCGCCTCGATCCACGAACCGTCTGCTCTACCGCCTCACGGGCAAGGACCTGCCCGCGAGCGCGTGGCCCGGGGCGCAGAGACGCGGCCGCCCCACGATGTGGGCGGAGGGGGATCTCAGGGGATTCGCCCGCCAGGTCCTGACCGATCCGGTTGTCAAGGGAAGAGGCCTGCTGAATCCGGCCGCGGTGAAACAGGTCCTCGCCGAGAACGGAAGGCGAGGGGCCCTGAGGCAGCACGCCCTGGTGATGCTGGAGCTGTGGTGCCGATCCCTGGAGGACACGGCCAGGGGAAAAGAGCGAATCTGAGCCACGCCTTGCGGGCTCTCGAGGCCGCGGCTATGATTCTGCCGACATTGCAATCACCATGAAAATCACCACGATCCTCTTCGACGCCGGATTCACCCTGATCCGCATCCACCCCTCCCTGGGTGAGGTCTACGCCCGGGCAGCTCGGGATCTGGGTTCTCCCTTTCCGGCCGACCGTTTCCAGGAGATCGGCCTGAGGATCTGGAACGAGGTGACCCTGCCCCAGTACCGGACCGATCTCAGGAGCTCCGACGAGATCGAACACCGTTTCTGGTGGGACTACAACCAGATCATCATCGGGGAACTCCGCAAGGAGGGCCTCGATGTCCCCTTCGAGCCCTGGTTCGAACGGCTGCTTAAAGACTTTGCCCGGCCCGAGACCTGGGCGCCCCTGACCGGCGTCGAGGAGACCCTCCAGGCCCTGGCCGACCGGGGCTTTGCCCTCGGCGTGGTCAGTAACTGGGACTCGCGCCTCCCGGGCGTGCTGGACGGCCTGGGCCTCGGCCGCCACTTCCGCATGGTGCTCACCAGCTCCGAGGCCGGATACCGGAAGCCGAGCCCCCACATCTTCCAGAAGGCCCTCGAGATCATGGACGTGCGCCCCGGGGAATGCCTTCACGTGGGCGACTCCGTCCAGGACGACGTGGTAGGCGCCCGGGCCTCGGGCATCCTGGCGGTTCACCTGCGCCACGGCAAGATAGGACAGAAGGCCCCGTTCGGAGCCACGGTCCCGGAAGCCGCTCACGTCATTGCCTCCCTGCCGGAACTCCTCGGGATCCTGGACGGCTCACCGGGATGAGGATGAGAGCGCTCCCACCGAGGCGGCCTCGCCGGCCACGGCTTCCATGAAGGCGGCCTCTCGACCGTGGGCCTCGAGGTATCCCGCCCCCACCGCCTCCTGGAATCGCGCCACCGCGTTCCTCTCCAGGAGGGTCACGGTGGCGCCGCCGAAGCCGCCGCCGGTGATGCGGGAGCCGTGCACCCCGGGCACGGAATGCGCCAGGGCCACCAGGGTGTCGATCTCGGCGCAGCTCACCGCGTAGTCGTCCCGGAGGCTCTCGTAGGAGGCGCGCATGAGGGTCCCCAGGCGCGGGGCGTCACCGGCCTCCAGGGCCTCCACCGCCTCGAGCACCCGCCGGTTCTCCTCCACCACGTGGCGCACCCGCCGGTAGTGAACGGGATCCAGGTCCGGCCGCGCTTTCTGGAGCAAGGCCCGGTCCACGTCTCTCAGGGCCCGGAGATCTGAATCCTGGAAGCGCCTCAGCACCTCGAGCGCCGCCCCGCACTCCTGCACCCGGTCGTTGTACGCCGAGGCGGCCAGAGCGTGCTGGATCCCGCTTTGGGTCACCATCAGTGTGGTGTCCTCCGGCACCGGGGCCACGGGCCGAACCGACGCGTCCGCGCAGTCGATGAGCACCGGGCCGCCTCGGCCGTGGATGGCCACGGCAAAGTCCATGATGCCCGACCGGACCCCGACGTGGTTGTGCTCGGTGCGGCGAGCGGCCGTGATGAGGGCGTCGGGATCCAGGTCGAAGCCGGCAACATCCAGGAAGGCGAGGGCCGCGGCCACCACCAGGGAGGCCGAGGAGGCGAGGCCCGCCCCCATGGGCACAGTGCCCTGGACCACGGCCTCCAGGCCTGCCAGGTCATGGCCGGCGTCCCGGAGCGTCGCAGCCATTCCGTGAACGTACCGGCTCCAGTGCCCCCGGAGTGTCGAGGGCGACTGATCCAGGTCCATGTCCACGGTCTCTCCCATGTCCAGGGACCGGAACCGCGCCTGCCGGCCGGACCCGGGCCGGAACACGATCCAGGTGTCGCACTCCAGCGCCAGGGGCAGGACAAAGCCGAGGTGGTAGTCGGTGTGCTCGCCGATAAGATTGACGCGGCCGGGCGCCCGCGCAAGGCGCAGCGGACCCGGGCCGAAGGCCGCCTCGTGGGCACGGCTAAGGGCTGCGGCCCGGGAAGGCACAGATTTGTTCATGTTGTTTAAAAGAACGTGAGATCCAGCCGGGGCGTGATGTGCCCCACCGACTGGCCGCCGGCCGTGAAGGCCACGATGCCCTGGACGTGCAACGTCACGCCCAGGAGGGCCGTGACGTTGGGCAGGGGCACGGGCAGAACCCCGGGCGTCACGCCGGCACTCATCAGGCCGAAGGGAATCCCGATGAGCACGATGCCGTAGGGATTCACGAAGAAATTTCCCGTGGCCGGGCTGTAGAGGAGCGACCAGGCCGCGCCGGTCGGGCCGGTGATGTTGAAGTTCACGGTGGTACCGATCACCGGCGGGCCCGAGACCGTGAGCCCCGAGATGGAGTATTCATCCGCGCCGATGTCGATGTGGGCGCCGTCGCCCTGGAGCCCGTCCAGATCGCCGTCCAGGCGGCGGGGACTCTTGTCGTAGTCCATGACCGCGGCCGTGGGCGGGGCCGAGTTCAGCCCGGCATCCACGCACTGCGAGTTGTAGGCGATGTGGTAGTTCCCGGTGCCGATGAACACCGGATCCAGGGAGATTCCGTTCAAGCCTGCCTTGGCGCCGCCGGCAAAGTTGGAGGCCGTGTTGTTCCAGACGTTGTTGAAGTCCAGGTTCATTCCGCCCGGAGCATTGATCCCGCCGCCGGTGGACGCCGTGTTCCCGACCACGATGTTGTTCAGGATCGTCCCCTTGGTGCCCGCGTAGTCGATGCCGCCGCCGTAGCGCCAGTTCCCGGGCGAGCACACGTTGTGGGCAATGGTGTTGTTGATGATGTTGGCCTCGGCACTGTTGTAGACCCGGATGCCACCGCCGTAGTTCCAGGAGCCCGCCTTGCAGAGGTTGCCGGCGATGACGTTCCCCACGATGTTCGGCGCCGGCGTCCCGCTCACGAAGATGCCGCCGCCGTAGCCGCGGCTACCCGCCTGGTTCTCGTTCTCGAGGATCTGATTACAGTAGATGTCGGGCGTGGCGCCCCCATCCACGTAGATACCAGCGCCGTAGTTCCAGGAGCCGTTCCGGAGGATGTTCTTGCGGATGATGTTGTGCTCGATCAATGCACTGGAGCCCCTCGCCACGTAGAGGCCGCCGCCGTAGTTCCAGCTCGTACCATCGCCTACGTTCCCGGTGATGAGATTTCCTCGGATGGTGGGCGAGGAGCTCACGTAGAGACCGTTGCCGTGATTCCGGGAGGTGTTCATGAAGCCACCGGTGAGGGTGAAGCCCTGGACCACGGTGGCCCGGGTCAGGCCCGAGCCGAAATTGATGACGCGGCCCTTCTGACCGCCGTCGATGATAGTTTTCTGATATCCCTCTTCCCCGATGAGGCGGATGCCGTCCGTGGACGGCCAGGTGATGTTCTCCCTGTAGGTGCCCTTCGCCACGAGGATGACGTCGCCGGTCCGGGCCGCTTTCAGGGCCGAGGTGATGGTGGGATAGAGCCCGGTCGGAACCCGCAGCACTGCCGCCGATGCGGTACCGGTGGCCAGGGCCACGAGGGCAACCAGGGCCAGGATCTTCACAGTTCTCGACATGAGATTCTCCTTTGCTGAGGGTACGAACTCTCTCGATGCACCCCATCATACCGCGAGAATCCCCTGGAGATAAGGGGACATCGCGGCCCCGGTTCATTTTCGCCGGCGAAGGACGCGATGCACGAGGTCCGTGATCTCCCGTACCCCGATCACCGGCGCCGCCAGGACCATGGCGCCCGCGTACGCGGCTCCCACTCCCAGGGTGATGGCCAGGGCACCCGTGAAGGTCCCTGCGTCCAGCATGCCCTCGAGCACGGCCTTCAGACCCAGGGCCCCCGCGCCGAGAACACCTGCCAGGACGGCCGCCTTGCCCAGAGCGGCCAGGACCCCGCGGCCGCCGGGATTCCGGGTCATCCGATTCCAGAGGTGAAAGAGCAGACCGGCCTGGAACACCATGGCCACGGCGCTGCCCACGGCCACGCCCGGCGTCCCCCACCACCGGGTGAACAGGACGTAGAGCGGCAGGGCCAGGACCACGCCCGTGGTGCTCACCACGGCCGGAAGCCAGGTGTTCCGGAGTGCGAACCAGCCCCGCACCACCAGGGTGGTGCCGGCCCAGGCAAAGGCGCCGAGGAGGAATCCCCGGAGTGCCGCCGCCGTGGGGGCGATGCTTTCCGGAGAAAAATCCCCGCGCTGGTAGACCACTCGTACGATCTCCGGCGCCAGTACGGCCATGAGTACGGAGAAAAAAATCACGGGGGTGAGGAACCGGCGGAGCGTGGAGTTCAACAGCGCATTGAGGTCCGTCATACGGCCCTCGGCGGCCATGCGAGCCAGGAACGGGTAGGAGGCCGTGCCCGCGGCCTGGCCGAAGAGCGCCACCAGCACCAGCATGAGGCGCAGCGCGTAGTTGAGGCAGGCAATGGCGCCCGCACTCACCTGGCTGCCGAAGAACTTGAAGAAGAACTCCGTGGAGAAAGTCATGGTCAGGGCCAGGGCCAGGGGCAGGGTCAGGCGTACGTACTCCCACAGGTCTGGGTGTCGGAGACGGAAGCTCAAGCGGAAGGAGAATCCGACACGCCGCACACCCCAGGCCTGGAGCCCCAGGTTCCCGATGCAGGCGCCGGCGAGAACACCCCAGGAAAAGCCCGCCATGCCCACCCGGCCCACCAGGGCGACGCCGAGGAGGATGATGCCGGCGTTGTAGACCAGCGGCGCCAGGGCCGGGAGGAAGAACCGGCCCCGGGCCATCTGCACGGCCATGAGGATGCCCCCGGGCAAGAAGCAGAGCTGGGCGGGGATCATGATGCGCGTGAGCCGGGCCGCCTCGTCCAGCAGAGGTCCGGGCAGGCCGGGCGCCACGAGGGGCATCAGGTCCCGGGCGAAGATCCACTCCACGGCCCCCAGACCGGCGGCCAGCACCGCGGTCACGGTGATGAGCAGGGACGCCACTTTATCCCCCTCGGCCTCCCGGTGGTCGGCCAGGTAGCGGGTGTAGATGGGAATGAAGGTGACGGAGAGAAAACCACCGGCCAGAACGTGGTTGAGGATATCCGGCAGCAGGAAGGCGGCCTGGTACGCGCCCACGTCTCCGGAGGTGCCTTGGCACCCGGCGATGACCATCTCGCGCACCATGCCCATGACGCGGCTGAGCGACACAGACGCCATCATGATGACGGACGCCCAGAAGAGCGCTCTTCCCGGCTTCTGGATGTTCAGATCCCTGCTCATTGACCACCGCCCGGGTCTGGTACTCTACGCCGGGAGCGCCCGGGCGTAGGCCTCGAAGGTACCCGCATCGAAGAGCACGAAGGTGACTCGCTCGAGGCGTCTTGCCTCGTTTTCGAGAAATGTCCGCACCGTCTCCACGGCCAGGGGCGCCGCCCGGTCCAGGGGGTAGCCGTAGATGCCGGTGGAGATGCTGGGCAGCGCCAGGGTCCTGCACCCTGCCTCCTCGGCCAGGTCCAGAGTGCGCTGGTACGCCCCCCTGAGCAGGTCGGTCTCGCCCCGGTCCCCGCCCCCCCACCGCGGGCCCACCGCGTGAATGACGTGGCGCGCATTCAGTGCCCCGGCGTGGGTGAGAACGGCCGACCCGGTGGGACAGCCGTCGTACCGCCTCAGGTCCTCCATGAGGGTCGGACCTGCGGCGGCGTGGATGGCCCCGTCCACGCCGCCGCCGCCGGCCAGGGCGGCATTGGCCGCATTGCCCAGGGCGTCGGCCTTGAACCGGGTGATGTCCCCCTGATGCAGGGCCAGGACCTTACCGTTTTCCAGGGTGGATTCCATGAACTCCCCCAGGTGTCCATACAGACATAGATTCATAGGTGAAATTGAATTGCATGGGGAAGGCGATCCTCATACTATCAGGCCGCGCAAGGGTTGGGCACTGGTTTCCATTTTCCCCTCGCCTCCGGGCCGCCATCCCTCGAGATGAGGACAGGGCACCCGGTCTGAAGGGCGGTTGAGCCGCCGGATCTCCGGCCTGGCAGAGGCGTCTGCTGGACGACCAGGGAAGCGCGAAGCATGAAAACCTCATTACCCCCTGAACCGCAGTCACTTGAAAAACTCCGCCTGTTCCTCGACTCGGCCCTCGAGACTGTGGACGAGGACGAGGCCGACAGGATCAAGCTGGCGGTCCAGGAGGCGGCCACCAACTACATGAAGTACGCGGACAAGGCCGCGGAGGGGTGCCCCCTGGAGGTGGAGGTGGTGATCTCGGGCCGGCAGCTCAAGGTGCGCATCCCCCTGTTCTGTGCCCGGGGGGCCGAGGGGGACATCCTGCCCCGGCCCCTGGACGAGGTGAGGCCCGGCGGCCTTGGCACCCACTTCATCCAGGAGATCATGGACCGGGTGGAGTACGAGCGGGGGGATTGCGGGTGCATGACCCTGGTCCTGATCCGGACCCTGACCTCTGTGAAGTCGTGATTCGAGGGTGCCCGACGGACGGATTGACTGCATGACTGATTGAGCAAGGGAGAACTCCATGGGATTCGAGGTGCACCGGGAGGAGAGCGAAACAGCGGTCCTTCTCCGAGCGAGCGGCGATGTGGACCTGAACACCACCCCGGACCTGCTCAAGTCCATGAAGACCGCCTTCAAGTCCAGAAAGCACGAAGTGGTCCTAGATCTGACCCACGTGAGCCACATGGACAGCTCCGGCATCGCCGTTCTGGTGGAGGGGGTGCGCGACAGCAAGAGGACGGGAAAACGGTTTCTCCTGGCCCATGTTCCGAAGAACGTCCTGGGCGTCATCGAGCTGGCGAAGCTCCAGAACTTCTTCCAGTATCACGAGACCTAGACGGAAGTTCCAAGCCGGCAATTCACTGAAACCATTAGAATTCAAGGTGTT
>CAZAKZ010000085.1:0-24956 GCA_964485695.1 uncultured Planctomycetota bacterium
GTATGCCCGGTGGTGTGGGAGGGGGGAACCGTGAGGTTTCCCCCTATCCCGATTGTACTCAGGACAGGACTCCCTGGATTGAATTGCAGGTGGATCCGTGATCATCGAGATCAGGCTTCGGTGACTGTGACAACCGGGGCATCTGCAATCATTCCAGAAGCGCCTCGAGTGAGATGATCCTGTCAAAGAAGCCTTCGGATTCGATAGCCGGTGCGATTTCTCCGACGTGAATCAGGACCGGGCGGACCGACATGGTGCGCGGGATCTTCAGCCTGCTGATCTTTTCCTGCACCTCTCCGATCACGGAAGCTTCGATCCTGTTGCGGAACTTGACCTCGCACACGTAAAAGGTGTTCCTGGTCTGGATGAGCAGGTCGACCTGACACCCTTTCCGACGAGCCGTCGTCTTCTGAAAATACGGGGATGCACTGACGATTCCGTCCGGCTGGATCCCCAGGAGTGAAGTCACCACGTTCAGGTTGTTCAAGACCAGGTTTTCCAGCTGAAGCCCCATGGTGGTTTCGAAACCGGGGAGGTTCTCGATGGACTTGTACCGATACAGGCCCTTTTCGATCCTGTCCCGGACGGGTTCGACGTACTTCAGGTAGAACCGCGTGTAGTTGTCCCGCAGTCGATACTTGCTCAGCTTGCCCCGCCGGCCCTGCTTCAGGTCGTGGACATAATCCCGCGCAAGGAATCCGGACTTCACGAGATCCTCCAGGTACTTCGATATGGCTCCGTTCGGATCCACTGAAAGCCTTTCGCATATGCGTGAGAAACTGAGATACCCATCTACCAGGACCTCGACCGCTCGCCTGTAGATTCCCGCCCTCCGTGCAAAGGTATCATTGAAAATCTGGCTGAACTCCCTGGCCAGGATTCCCGAATCCTCGAAGCACATGGCCTTGATGTTGCTTTCGGTGGATTCCGTGGGATTGATTTCCTCGAGATACCGGGGGACGCCGCCCGTAACGGACAGCAGTTTGAATTTCTCGAAATCAGAAACGCGGTGCCTCCGCTTGCCCCAGAACATGCTGCAGAGAGGCAGGGGCAGCTCATCCAGGGTGAGGGTCAGAGACACCCGCCCCATGAAACCCGCTCCCTTCAGGATGTTCTCGTCGATCCAGGAAGACACGGACCCACAGAGGACGAGAATCAGCCGGGTATTCTTCTTGAACTTCGTATCCCATGCGATCTTCAGATGGCCGGGGAAATCCCTGTCGCGGGAAGCCATCCACGATATCTCGTCGAGGAGGATCACCCTTCTGTCTTTTGCAGTCTGGTTGGCCAGGAGCGAGAATGCATCCTGCCAGCTTGCGAGATTGAAAGCGGGCAATCCGAACTGTTCAGCCATCTGCCGGCTGAAATTGGCCAGTTGGTCCTCCTTTTTCAGGTTTTCCCGGGGTGCCAGTCCTTGAAACTCGTGGAATTTCGGATATTTGGCTCCGAACCGCTGGATCAACGTGCTCTTCCCGATCCTGCGCCGACCTCTGCAGACAACGATCGCAGCGCGGTCGATCCTCAAGAGACGCTCGAGTTTTGCCATTTCATCCGTGCGGCCGACGAACAAGACGTTTCCTCCCAGATACTGGAGATTCCTGAAATGCGTATTTGTAGATAAGAAATAGAGGACTACAATTTATCTACAAATCGACATTATGTTATTTTTTAGATAAGTCCCTCAAGTAAAATTTCCCTCTCGAAAACGAAAAAAACCTGGCACCCGCCGAGCCTGCAGCTTCCGCTGAAAACGGGAATTCCAATTGTCGTCAAGCGGGCCATCAAGGCCGGCTCGGTCGCCCAGACCGCCGCCCCGCCACCGGGGAGCGATGTACCGAGGCGGAAGGGCTCTTCAAGCAAGAAACACGTAAGACGGGAAGGCGGCCTCTACACGAAGCGTTCGAAACCGGCCAGGCTGAAGTGTCTGTCGAAGGAGAAGGCTTTCTGAATCCGGTTCCTTTTCATGAGAACAAAGGAAATACAGTCCGTGAAGCTCACCTTCTGGTCCGCGTACTTTGAAAAAACCTCCACGGCCTCGATTTCATCCTCGAACGTGGGCCGGAGCACGGTCAGGGCCCGGGAGGAGAGGAGGCTTCGGGCCCGATCCACGGCAAAGGCGGAGTTCGCCTTTCGCGCCAGCAAGGTGAACGTCTCGTCCAGCACGAAGTTGCTGGTGAAGCAGCGATCCCCCCGCTCCTGGAGAATCTTCCATCCCTTCAGGGCCTTCTCGTGGAACCGGTCCTTCCGGAGGTAGCGCGCCAGGAAGGCATCCGTGTCCAGGAAGATCACGTCTCATTCTCCCATCAGATAGTCGTCGTGGCGCTGGCTCAGGTCCTCGGGCACGCGTCCCGTGTACACTTCATCATCCGTGAAGAGCGGATCTTCCTCGACGGATTCTGATGGACTCTGGACGAGGCGTTCCAGCGCCTCCCGGATGAGCTCCCCGAGCGAGATTCCACGCTTTCTGGCCAGGCGGACGGACCGGGCCTTCAGTTCCGGCGGCAGCATGATGGTGGTGCGATGCATGGACAAGGCTCCCTGGATCGAGATATTATGCATAATTATACCGCCATAACTATAGAGGGCAATGGAATCATGGATTTTCAAAACCAACACAGTTTCCCGGAAAGGCTCCGGGCCGACGGGTAAGTCGCAGAAACCGGCATCCGGTTACAGGTTTTTTCCCGGAGCCTTCCCCTTCTCTGCCAGCGTCTGGAGCGCCTCCCCTTCCAGCCGGTACACGGTCCACTCGTCCATGGGTTTGGCGCCCAGGTCCTGGTAGAAATCCAGTGCCGGCCGGTTCCAGTCGAGAACGGCCCATTCCATGCGCCGGCACCCGCGCGCCCGGGCCAGGGAGGCCAGGTGCGTCAGGAGTCCCTGGCCGATGCCCCGGCGCCGGAATGCCGGGCGCACGAACAGGTCCTCCAGGTAGAGCGACGGGGCGCACTCGAAGGTGGAGAAGGTGGGAAAGAACAGGGCGAATCCCGCCGGTGCCCGGTCCACGTCGACTCGGCCCACCTCCGCAAGGACCACCTCGGCGCAGGGCGCGGCGCCGAAGAGATGCGCCTCCAGGGTCTCGGCATCGGCCCGGCACGTGGACCGGAGCCGTTCGTACTCGGCCAGCTCCTGGATGAGGTTCACGATGAGGCCGACGTCAGCGGCGCGGGCCGGCCGGATACGGATCTCGTGGTCAGGGGATGAATTTTGCATGGACAGAGTGTATTTTTGCCGGGCAGCGGGGACAAATGGATTTTCAATCCATACTTTACCCTCTTCTGTTCTTTCACAAAACAATCCCCGGCACGGGTACGGCAAAGGGATCCAGCACCATGCAAGACGTGATAAAAAGAATCCAGGACCAGGAGCACGACCACGTGGAGACGCTGAAGGCGTGGCTCCGCATCCCCAGCATCTCCACCGACAGCGGGCACAAGGAAGACACCCTGAAGGCCGCCCAGTTCATCCTCGAGGAGCTCACGGCCGCGGGGTTCGAGGGGACGCTGAACGAGACCCAGGGCCACCCGGTAGTCACGGCCCAGTGGCTGGGCGCTCCGGGCTTGAAGACCCTCCTCGTCTACGGCCACTACGACGTCCAGCCCCCGGACCCTGTGGACCTCTGGGACCACCCGCCCTTTGAGCCGGTCATCCAGGGCCGGGACATCTTTGCCCGGGGCGCCACCGACGACAAGGGCCAGGCCCTGGCCGTCATCCGCGGCATCAGCGCCTATCTCCAGGTCAAGGGCACGCTCCCCGTCAACGTCAAGTTCCTCATCGAGGGGGAGGAGGAGATCGGCTCGCCCAACCTGGAGCCCTTCCTCCTGGAGCACCGGGCGGACCTGGCCGCGGACGCCGTGCTCATCGCCGACTGTTCCATGTACGCCAGGGACATCCCGGCCATCACCGTGGGCCTGAAGGGCCTGGTCTATCTGGAGGTGACCCTGACCGGCCCGGGCCGTGACCTCCACTCCGGCAGCTTCGGCGGCGCCGTGGAGAATCCGGGCCACGTGCTCTGCAAGATGCTCTCGAGCCTCAAGGACGACCACGGCCGCATCACCGTCCCGGGGTATTACGACGACGTCCTCGACCTCACGGACCAGGAACGCGCCGCCTTCCAGGCCCTGCCCTTTGACGAGGAGGCCTATTGCAGCAGCGTGGGCGCCCCGCAGCTCCACGGCGAGGCCGGCTTCACCACCCTGGAGCGGACCTGGGCCCGGCCCACTCTGGACATCAACGGACTGAACTGCGGCTGGACCGGCGAGGGCGCCAAGACCGTGCTGCCCTCCAGAGCCACGGGCAAGTTCTCCATGCGTCTGGTGGCCGATCAGAAACCAGACAAGATCAGAGACCAGGTCGTACAACACCTCGAGACCCTGTGTCCGCCCACCGTGACCCTGGAGGTCGCCTCCCTCCACGGCGCCGAGCCGGTGCTGGTGCCCTCGGACAGCCCCTACCTGGAGGCGGCCGCCCGGGCCGTGGCCCGGGGCTTCGGCACCCGGCCCGTGTTCGCCCGGGAAGGCGGGTCCATCCCGGTGGTGGCCACCTTCAAGCAGGTCCTGGGAGCCGACTCCATCCTCATGGGTCTGGGCTTGGGTGACGACAACGCCCACGCCCCCAACGAGAAGTTCAGCCTCGATTCGTTCCAGAAAGGCATCGAGACCACAGCCTACCTGCTGGAGGAGGTGGCAGCAATCTGATCGGGACGCTGTGGGCCGCGCCCCGTGATCCGCCTGGCCAGGCCGAATCTCTCCCCCACGGCCGCGGCCAGCAACACCAGGAGCCCGAGCCAGAAGAGCGTTCGCCTGAGCCCGGTCGTCCGGTAGTGAAACACCACCCGGTGCGTCCCCGGCAACACGGGCACGCCCACGAAGGCCGGAGCCAGCATCACGGGGTCCACGGACTTGCCGTCCACCTCCACCTGCCACCCCGGATGGTAGGTGGCCTTCAGCATCAGGTAGCAGGGCTGCTTCACCCCCACTTCGGCCTCGTACCGGCCCTGGCCGACCGCCTCGCTGTGGATCTCGCCGCGGGCCAGGATCTTCGGATCGAAGGTCAGGCGTTGCAACCGATCCCGGGCCTCCTCCAGGGGATAGACCGTGTCGTATCCCCCGGCCGGCTCCCGGTCCACGAACAGCACCGGGTGCTGTCCCAGGTCCACGAGGTTGGAGTGGAGCCAGTCCCGCACGGCCGGATACCACGCCTTGCGTGTTCCCTGGAACGCCATGGGCGCATCCACCAGGTCGAAATAGCCCCGGGTCTCCACGGCGTAGAGACGGTGCCGACCGCATCGCTCCAGGAGCCGCACGAAGTCGGGGAAGGTCTTGTCCGCCGGCGCCACCACGTAGCGGACGTTGAAGAGGTTGAAATGGGCCGGCCTGGATTCGTCCAGGTAGCCTTCGATGTCGGCATTCAGGGACAGGGCGTGATAGAGGTAGCCGAGGGTATCGAGACCGTGGCCGGTTGCCAGGGCGTAGACCGGAGCGCCGCCGATGCGATAGGAATGACCCCAGTTCCCGGCCCGGCCCGCGTAGGCCCGGCCGGGCCGAAGTTCGGTGATCCTCTGCAGGAGGCGCTCCACGTCCTTGCCTTCCCGGTCAAACGCCTCGCGGGTGTTCGTCCACCAGGTCTTTCTCTGCTGGATGTAGCGATACCGCTCCGTTACGGCCTGGAGGAGGAGTGCCGCTGTGAGTACCCCGATGACGAGGGCCAGGTGGGTCGAGGCCAGACCGGGAAACCACCGCCTTCTCGCCGCTTCCAGGCCCTGCCACCCCGCGGCCAGGGCCACGCCGGCCAGGCCCGCACCGGCCAGGTGTACCGGAGCGATGAGGCGGTGGAAGTGGAGGTCCCGGCTCAGGGGTAGCAGGTCAAGCCAACCCTTCCAGAAGGGCCGGCCGAGGAAGAGGAGGAACCACATCGCGAAGAGCAGGGCGAGGCATCGAAACCCCGTGCCCCGCATCCAGCGCCCACCACACACCACCAGACCGGCGAGGAGGAGGCAGGTGAGGACCGGGAGCCGCGGGCTGAACATGGGATGGTCGAAGAGCTCCCCCCGAAGCGTCTCTGTCTCCGGGTCCCACCGCACCAGCTTCTTGCACGTCCACTCCAGACCGTAGGCGTCGTATTTTTCCTTGTTTTCCCAGATGCTCCGGTTCATGGCCTCGCGGTCCTGCAGGAAGGGCACCACGAAGTAGGACACCAGGACACATGCAAGTCCCACCACCACCACGAGGCGGAGGCCGCGCCGGCCCAGGCCGCGGACGCCGCCGGCCAGAGCGAAGATCCCCGTGGAGAGCACCGCCACCCACCCCAGCACCGTGTGGGTGAGGATCGTCACTGCGAGGAGGGCCGCGGCCAGAGTAAGGCCCTTCCCTCCCAGGATGGCGCGCCTCGTGGCGGCCCAGGCCGGCCCCAGCAGCACCATGCCCCACAGCTGCGTGGTCATGCCTAATCCCGCCCACCCGAAGCTGGTGAGATCCAGACCGTAGAGGCCGGGGCTCGAGAGCAACGCCGCGGCCAGGCCCGAGAGCGCACCGGCCCGGCGCCCGAGACCCAGCCACCAGACGGACAGGGCCACGGAGAGCGGAAAGAGCCAGAGCATAAGCAGGGTGGACACCCGAAAAAGGGTTTCCACGGACAAGCCTGAAATCCAGTGGATCCCCGCCAGGGCTACATGGGGCAGGTGCTGGTAGTGGTGAAACAGGGGATACCCCTGGGTCACGAGGGGAAACCAGAAGTCCGTGGGATCCGCGCCCCGGTCCAGGGCCTCGGACGCGGCCCGGACCAGGGCGAGGTGGAGCACGTTGTCGTTGAAGTAGGGCGGCGGATCCAGGATCTCGGTCCAGAGGGGGAAATGGACCGCGACCAGGACACAAGCGAGAAGCAGGATTGCAACCAGAAACCCGCGATTCCGGGGTGCAGCAATCCTCAGGAGGAGGCCCTTGCGTCTCGAGTCATTTCCGGGGTCGGGCATGGTGAGTTCGCTCCGCCTCCCGGGTCAGGTCTCTTTTGCGGCGACCTTCTCCCCGGTGCCCTCCTCGTCCTCTTCGGTGTCGGGTTTCTTCAGGACGTAGTGGAAGAGGTAGGCCGTGACGGGCGTGGCCAGGAGCAGGCCCCAGAGCCCCAGGAGATGGTAGGAGATGACCAGCAGCACCAGCACCACAAGAGGATGCATGTGCAGGTGAGCGCCGTAGATTCGCGGGTTGAGGATATAGGCCTCGATGAAGTGCACGAGGGTCACGATGCCGATGAAGAGCATCATGTCCCCGATTCCGTTGTTGCCCAGGGTCACGAAGCAGATCGGCGTGGAGGAGATGAAGACGCCGGCCACGGGGATGAAGGAGCAGAGGAACACGATGACGCTCAGCACCTCGATGGACGGGATGCCCAGGATCGCCATGCCGATGGCCGTGAGCGCGGTGTTCACCAGGGCGATGACGGTCTGGGCGCCCAGTGCCTGGGCCAGCACCCGACCGAAGGGGGAAAATGTCTCCCGCACCACCTGGAAGAAGGGCCCGGCCCGGGTCCGCTCCTCCAGGTTGTAATAGGCCCCCACCAGGCGGGGAAAGTCCCAGACGATGATAAAGGAGAAGATGAGCGAGAGCAGGAACACGGTGGCGGCCCAAAAGAGGTGACCCAGGACCTGGGTGCCGAAGCCCAGGAGGTCGTCGCTCTTCGAGCCCAGGTACTCCAGGATCTTCTTCTGTGACAGGGCCTCGTCCAGGGAGAGGGCCTCGAAGATGGGGGCCCACATGCTGGGTTTCTTCTTCGCCCCCGAATCGGGTTCTTTCTCGGGAGGTGCCTTCTTGTCGGATTCCCCGTCGTCCGGCGGCCTCTTTTCCACCGCGGCGGTCCGGTCGGTGGGATCTTCCTCGGCTCCCTCCCCCGATTCAATTTCCGGCCTGCTCTCGGCCCTCCAGGCGACGGTATTCCCCGCCTCCGAGGACGCCTCCTCCCCTCCGTTCTCGTCGACGGTCTTCAAGCTGTTCAGTTCCTTCTGGACCCCCGCCACGATCTTGGGCAGCTGGTCCAGCACCCGCTTGAATTCCGTGGTGACCCGGGGCACCAGAAAGTAACCGAGCCCCCCCCAGAATCCCAGCAGCAGCAGGAACACCATGACCGCGCGGGTGTGGCGCGACGCTACCAGGTTGGGCGTGCGCTGCACCACCGCCTCCATCAGGACAGAGAAGAGGAAGGTGAGGAAAAAGAGGGCGAAGAAGGAGCGCAGGTAGAGCAGGACCCCGAGGAGCGCGATCCAGAATATGGTCTTTTGCACCCACGGCCTGGACAGGAAAGAGAGCGGATTCCGATCGTACTCCGATTCGAAGACGATCTTCGGGGTCGGGTTCTTCTTGCTTTTGTCCGGATTCACAGGATCCATACCACCACCTGATACGCCGCGTAGAGAACGAGGAGGCCGAGGCCCTCCGCCCGGGTGACCTTCCGGCCCGAGGCCAACACGATCACCATGAGGATCGTGAAGATCACCATGGCCGGGGTGTAGATTGTCAGGGCATTGTCCACGATGACGATGCGTCCGACAAGAGCGACGGTGCCCAGGACCAGCAGAATGTTGGCGATATTGCTGCCGATGAGGTTCCCGAGCAGAATCCCGGGCTCCTTGCGCCGGACGGCGCTGAAGCAGACGGCCAGTTCGGGAATCGAGGTGCCCACCGCCACCAGGGCCGCCCCGATCGCCCCCGCCGACACCTGGAAGTGGACCGCCAGGCCCAGAGCGCCGGCCACCAGGGTCTCGGAGCCGGCCCACACCATGACGGCTCCCAGGAGAAAGAGCAGAAAGAATCCCAGCGGCGCGCGCCCCGGCCTCTCGGCGTCCAGGCCGTCCGTACCCGGCCAGGCGGCCTTCCTGGGCCTGAAGAGGAGACCCGTGTAGAGGAAGAATCCGCCGAGAAATGCCAGGGCCATGGGCCGGGTGAGGACGCCGGAGGTGTAGGCCACGGTCGCAAACACCCCGGCCGACACCACCATGACCCCCAGGTGCAGCCAGGTCCGGAGCGTCCCGGTGAGCACGGGCTTCACCAGGGCGGCCAGACCCAGCAGCAGACCGATGTTGGCCGCGTTGCTGCCCAGGGCGTTGCCCACGGCCAGGGCCTCGCCCTTTTCCCCGTCGCCCAGCACCGCCACCACCGACGTGGCCAGCTCCGGCAATGAGGTCCCCACGGCCACCAGGGTCACCCCGATGGTGAACCGGGACACTCCCAGGCGCCGGGCCAGGCGCACGCTGGCCAGGACGAACAGCTCGGCGCCCACGATGAGAATCCCCAGCCCGACGCCCAGAAACAGGAGGCCGTTCAGGAACGGATCTTCCAGGTGAATCTTGTCATACAGGCACTCGAACAAGGGCAGGTCCTCCCCTCTTGCCAGTTGATCCCCAGGCAGTCAGCTTCCGCCGGCCTCACCGGGATTTCTGGATGCCCTCCACGGCGTCCGGATTCTCCACCGAGGAGAGGTCCGGGGTGGTCTCCCCGAGAAACACGCTGCGGATCACGCCGCGGACGATCTTGGCGGACCGGGTCTTGGGCAGGGCATCCACGAACCGCACGTCCTCGGGTCGCAGGGTCTTGCCCAGGTGCTTCACCACCTGGGCCTTGAGGTCCGCCCTGAGGGTCTCGTCGGCCTCGGTGCCCGGATGGAGCACCACGAAGGCCACCACGGACTCGCCCTTGATGTCGTGGGGCACGCCGATGGCGGCGGCCTCACTCACGGCCTCGTGCTCCAGCAGTGCCGCCTCCACCTCGGAGGGGCCGGTGCGCTTGCCCGCCACCTTGATGGTGTCGTCGGACCGGCCGCGCAGGAACCAGAATCCGTCGGCGTCCCGTTCGGCCCAGTCGCCGTGGAACCAGATGCCCGGAAATCGCGAGAAGTAGGTGTCGATGTAGCGGTCCGGGTCCTTCAGGAATCCCTTGGTCATGGAGGGGGCGGGCTTCCGGCACACGAGGTGGCCGATGCCCGTGGGAATGGATTGCCCCGCCTCGTCCACCACGTCCACGTCCATGGCCAGGCCGGGTCCCCGGAGCGTGCACGGCTTCAGCGCCGTGATGGGTAGCGGCGAGAGGTGGCAGCCCACGATCTCGGTGCCCCCCGAGATGTTGATGATCGGACACCGCTTCCCCCCCACCTTCTCGAAGAACCACTTGTACGAGTCCGGGTCCCACGGCTCGCCCGTGGAACCGAGGTAGCGCAGGGTCTCCATGGGGTGGCGATCCACCCAGTCGTGGTCGTAGGTCATGAGCAGGCGGATGGCCGTGGGCGAGATGCCCAGATGAGTAATGCCGTGGTCCTCCACGAGGTTCCACAACCGGTCCGGATCCGGATAGTTGGGCGGGGTGTCGGAGGTGACGAAGGTGGCGCCGTGGTGGGTGACGCCGATCATCATCCAGGGCCCCATCATCCAGCCGATGTCCGTGACCCAGCAGAACACGTCGCCGGGCTTGACGTCGAAGGCGTATCCCAGCTCCTTGGCGATGGTGGCGAGCGCCCCGCCGTGGGTGTGCTGGGTGCCCTTGGGCCGGCCCGTGGTTCCGGAGGTGAAGAGGATCATGGACAGGTCCTCGGCCTCCAGGCGCTCGGTCTCCAGGGTGGTGGGCCGGTCCCGGACAAAGTCCTCCCACCACACGTCGCGACCGGCTACCATGGGCGCATCGCCCCCGGACTCGGACTTCTTCATTACCACCACCCGCTTCAGGGAGGGCACCTCGGCCGCGGCCTTGTCCGCCTCCTCCTTGATGGGTACGGGATTTCCCCGGCGCATGCCAATGTCCGCCGTGAACAGGAGCTTGGCCTCGGCGTCGGCCAGCCGGACGTACAGGGCCCGGGAGGCGAATCCCGAGAACACCGGGATGACCACGGCCCCGATCTTGAGACAGGCGAAAAATGCCATGACGATCTCCGGACTCATGGGCATGTAGATGCCCACGGTGTCGCCGCGGCCGATGCCCTCGGCCTTCATGGCCGCCGCGACCCGGCACACCTCGGCGCTCAGCTCGGCGTAGGTGGTGCGGCGCACCTGACCCGCCTCGCTCTCGAAGACCATGGCGAGGCGGTCCCCGTGGCCCGCGGCCAGGTGGCGGTCGAGGCAGTTGTGGACGATGTTGATCTGCCCCCCCTCGAACCACTGGGCCCACTCAAAGCCCCTGGAGGTGTCCAGGAGCCGCTCATACGGCGTGTACCACTCCACGCCCAGGTCCTCGAGGGCCGCGTTCCAGAACCACTCGATGTCCTCGACGGACCGCTCGACGAGCGCCTCGTACGTCCCGATCCCGTGCTTCAACATGAACCTACGGACGTTGGACTTCTCGATATAATCCCCGTGGGGTTCCCAGATGATGTCTTGCATGCCGGCACCTGCTTCGTTCTCGGGAGTCTGTCACTGGACCGCCGGGCGGGGGCACGCCCCGCACCGGTTTCCGCACAAGGTAGCAAAACTCCGGAAGCCTGGGAAAATCAATTTTCCGTTCCTCAGCGCTGGAACAGCACCGGAACCGGATTGCTCACGAGGACCAGCCCCCCGGCGTCCGTGACCCCATAGGCGTGGTGCAGGGTGAGGCCGACAAGAGGAGAGAAGAGCGAAGGCATGACCGTGAACTTCGCGGTGGCTCGGCCCCCGGCATCCAGCACGCCGGAGGAACCCGAGAGCGGGGCCCGATTCGGGCAGAGGAGAGTGAAGAAGAGATAGGGATCCACGTTCAGCGGCGCATGGAAGGTATCGAGGCGGAAGCCGGGCCAGATCCCTGACAGGGTACCCAGGACAAGGAAGGGCTTTCCGGCCCGCACCGTACCGGCATCGAGCGACAAGGTCTGGGTGCCCGGGCTGGACACCGAGAGCTGGAGCGGTTCCGCCGTGAGCGAGGTGGCGAGGTAGAGGTCGAGGAGGGCGGCCCGGTCCAGGGCGCGATCGAATAGCAGCACCTCGTCGATAAGACCGTTGCCACTCCCGGGTTGGCCGTAGAAACGTCCGGGGTCGAGGTCTTCCCGCGCGGCCAGGAACAGCCGGGTGCTCGGGTCGAAGGCATCGCCGCCGATCGTCTTGTTTCGCACCGCTTCGCGGCCATCCACGTAGACGATGGCCGCGCCTTCCGCCGCCGAATAGACCAGCGTGTAGAGATGCCACTGGCCGTCGGCCAGCGGGATTGTGACGTCCAGGACGTTGTCGAAGGTCTCGGGATCATTGCCGTCGAGGAAAAACGTGCGCAACCGCCCTCCCAGTCGGCTCGAATGACCCTCCTCGATAAAATAGACGTTCACGCTGTTGCGGCGCGCCACCGTGCCGTGGCTGAAGAGGTACTGCAGACCCGTGCCCGAGATGTCGTGTGTCCTGAACCAGAATGCGAGGGTGAATTCGTTCTTCGAGTTTGTGTAGAGGAAATCCTCCACCCGGACGTACTCGCCGGACGGGCTCTTTGCCCTCCCCTCGAACCTGACTGCGGTTCCTGAAGTCTCGGCGAACGGATCTTTCCTTTCCAGAACGACGCCGCCGAAGTAGGTGCCGTGGTGTCCGCGGCCCGAGGCGTCGACGGCGCGCTTGCCATTGGCCGTTCCGGTCTCGCAGAGGCGCAAGTGCATGGCCGGAGCGAGTGTGCGAGTGCGCTCGAGAAACAGCGTCTCGCTGCGGGGCAGGGGCGGAGAGGGGCTCTTCTGGATGGCCAGGAGCACGGCCCGGGCGTAGTTCTCCCCCAGCTCGAGGTAGCGACGCACCGGCTGCCCGGCGAGAAAGCCCGATTCGGGTGTGAGCGAAACGTCTGCGCGCAGGCCCACATTCGAGGCCGCCCACACCGATGCCAAGCCAATGTTCGATTGGCTCCCCCCCATGTCGAGGAGGGCGGGCTCGAGGCTCCGGAGGTGGCTCGCGTATAGGCTGGTGGGGACACCCGTCGAGTGCCGGTAAAATCCGATCCCCGTGGCCGAGCCGTAGGAGTGGAAATCGAAGAAGAAGTCCACGTCGCCTCCGGTGTCGAGACGCATGGCCCGGGTGACCAGGGTCACATCCGTGAAACCGGCGGGCTGGTCCCAGAAGCGGTTGTGGTTCCGGGTCGGATTCTCCGGATTGCTGCGGAAATAGCCCTGGTGGCGGCCTTCCGGATCGGACTGCGGATAGACGTAGACTTCGGCCAGACGCCGCAGCTCCACGGCCGCCGGGTCGTTGCCGACCACGAAGTCCACGAATCCTTGCAGGGTCCAGGTGCCGGTGTGCTCCCCCGAGTGGTTCCCGGTGGTGATGACAACCTTCCTCCTGGGTCCGGGCACGGCGGGATCTGATATCTTGTAGGCGTAGAGGTCCTGGGCCGGCACGGTCCGCCCCAGATCGTCCCTGTAGTGGCCGCCGGTCGTGCCGGGCGTGCGGCCGATCACCAGGGAGGCGTTCCCGGACCGGGTGGCCGAGACGAACCTGTGGCCGACGAGTGCCCGGGTGTTTGCCGCGGTTCGAGAAACGGTGCAGGGGATTCCGTAGGCGACGTGGATGTCCTGGGCGGCGAATGCGGCCTGGTTGGAGAAGGTGAAGTAGCCGCTGCTCAAGCTGCCGTGGTCGAAGAACCGCCAGCTGTTCTCGTTCAAGGGCGAGGTCGTGTAGACCCAGCGGTGCAAGTTCGAATAGGACTGGAAGGCGCCGGCGGTCGGAATGCGAAACCGCGGCGTGAGGCCCTGGACGCCCGACAGCTTGAAATAGACCCACCAGTGATTCCCGCCCCAGCTGCCGGCAAATCGCCGCGGCTCGAGGGAAATGAGCGGCTGCAGGGGATTCGTGGAGTCGATGGTGGTGGCGGCCACATTCAGGGAGCCGCTGTCGAAGTCCTGATCCAGGCGAATCTGGGCTCGCCCGGCGGCGGCAAGGGCCAGGAGACCGACAAGGCAGAGGAGTGAAATAGTTCGCACGGAGACGACTCCGGATCACGGTCGGGGTGGAAGCAGATAGAGGCCTGAAGCCGCAGTCCCCTGCCTTCCGAATGTACCATCCCCCGGGATTGTGTCAACGTGGGATTCAATCCGTGTTCGCTATGCGATTAACACGTACAACTTATTATTTTATATATCTTTATATTTACATTGCCCAGAAAGGCAAAAATGTATCCGGCCTATAATGGATAAATTTTTATAATATAGGACGCTTTTTATATGTCGATATTCGTCCTATAAACTAGAATTCGATCCGAAACAGGACGGAAACCGCATTGGAAGTGCCATGGATTTCATTGGACGACAGCCTGAGATCGAACAGCTCAGGGAAGTGTGGCAAGAGAAGGAATCCCATCTGAGTGTGGTGTACGGCCGCCGGCGGGTGGGAAAAACCCGCCTCGTCGAAGAAGCCTTCAAGAACCGGTCGATCGTCAGATTCGAAGGGCTGGAGGGGCGTCCTACCGCGAGGCAGAAGCAGCATTTCGCAGAGAGTCTTGCGGATCAAACAGGGAGGCCCGAATACCGGCTACTGTCCTCCGGCTCCTGGAAGGAGCTGCTCACCGTACTGTCCAGAATCCTCGGCGCCAAGCCTGTCGTTCTCTTCTTTGACGAGTTTCAATGGCTAGCCGCGGGTCGGGCAGAACTGGTGAGTGACCTGAAATATGTCTGGGACAACCACTTCAGGAAAAACAACAACCTGCACCTCATACTCTGCGGCTCGATCTCGTCTTTTCTGGTCAAAAAGGTGCTCCGCTCAAGAGCCCTTTACGGCCGGGTTTCATTTGAATTGCACGTGCTTCCGCTTCTCGCTCCCTCCTTTGTATCTCTGTATCACCCCAGGAGGTCTGTCCGGGAACTCGTGGAGTTCCTCCTGGTTGTGGGCGGTATTCCCGAGTATCTCCGTTTCTTTGACGTCAAACGATCCACGAGGCTCAACATCCAACGACTCTGCTTCTCTCCGACCGGGTACTTGACGGGTGAGTTCGACAGGATCTTCACCAGCCATTTCGGAGGGCATCCCCATTACGAGCGCATACTGAGGTTTCTTGCAGCAAAAAGATTCGCCACCAGGGATCAGATCCACCGGGGTTGCGGCCTGAATCCCGGGGGACGAACGAGCGACTACCTCGAGGAGCTGGAAATGGCGGACTTCATCGAGAAGTTCTCGCCGATCACGAAACCGTCTTCTTCGAAGATCCTCCGTTTCCGGATCTCGGATCCCTACATGTCGTTCTACTTCCGGTTCATCCAGCCCAGCCTGGCGAAGATCCAGAGAGCCCGCCGGCCCCTCTCCTTGAACGCCGTCCTTTCAGAGCAGCGCTATAGCATCTGGCGTGGCCTGGCATTCGAGCATCTCTGTCATCTTCACGCAGACCGGATCGCCGAGGAGGCGGGCTTCGGAGGCATTCGATACGACAGCGGCGCTTGGTTCCGGAGGAAAGACCAGCTCACCGGAGCACAGATCGACCTCCTGTTCAGACGAGCTGACAGGGTCATCACGGTATGCGAGATGAAATTCACGGATCAGAAGATCGGAAAGGAGGTCATCCGCCAGGTGGAAAAGAAGATCGAGTTGCTGCAGACATTCAGCGCGGAATCGATCGAGAAGATTCTCGTGACGGCATCCGAACCCACGCAGGGCCTTCTGAACGAAGGGTATTTCACGCGTTTCCTGCGCCTTGAAGATGTCTTTCTGGGACGCACACCTCGATGAGAGGCGCCGGATCTCGCCGAATACGCACAACTCCTGCCTCAAGATTCCATTACAGGGACCCTGCCCAGGGCCAAGCAGACGTTCCAGGCCTTCCGGATGGCCATCGACCACGAGGGGGTTGCACTTCTGGAAGTGAATGGGAGAAGCGTGGGCTTGTCCTCGGGGCCTGGAAAAGGTTGAATTAAGTTGTCCTGCATTAGGGAAAGTAGATAGACGAACAGACCGATTTCCCCGGCACACACTACCGAATTCTTCGAGTCACCGAGATGGATACATTACGATTCAGGGATGACGAATCCGACGTCCGGAAACCGGGTTTTCATGTCCCGAAGGTTCCGCCCCGAACCGCATGCAGAAAGGAGATGCACCCGTGAATCGAGTCATGGTTGCCACAATCCTCGCCGCCGCGACGCTCCTCGTCATGGTACCGGTCGCCTCGACCGTGCCCGGCCAGGGGATGGTCTACATCCCGATCTCCACTCCCACGACGGGTAGTACCAACTACTTTCCATTCCATTTCGACGCGGAGTGGCGCTATCAGGTGATCGTGAATGCGCAATACCTCCCCACCAAGCCCTTCAAGGTCCTGAACGTCGCCATCGTGGCCCGCAGTCACTCGACTTTCACGGCCCCGCAATGTCAGATCCGGATGTGCAACACGAATCTGGTCGACTTCCAGGCCACGGCGAACCGCAACTTCAACAACAACCTCGGTCCGTGCCCGACCCTGGTGCTCAACGGCCCGATCCAGTTCTCCGGCACTACGAACCAGTGGACAAACCTCGGACCTCCGCATTCCCACGGCTACGACGGCAAGCGGAACCTCCTGATCGAGATCCGCTACACGGGCGGTTCCCGCAACCTGCCGCTGGCCATGACGACGGTCCCCACCGCGGTGCGCCGCATGTGGGCGTACGGTCCCGGCGCCTACAACGCCACCACGGGCAGCGTGGATCCCGCCAAGGTCAGCGGTGCCCCGAAACTCTGCTTGACCATCGACTACACGTGCGTCCTTTTCTGTCCCGATACCGTGCGCCTGGGCACAGGTACGCCGATCCATCTCTTGAATGCGCAGGGGGGCGATTACTACCAGATGGCGGCCTCCCAGGGCCAATCCCCGCTCAATCTGGGCAAGTGCAAGATCAGCCTGATGCCGGATAACGTGTTCTTCCTGTCCGTGGTCGTCGGCCCGCCCATCTTCAGAGACTACGCAGGGGTGGTGAGTGCGGCAGGCCAGGCCTCGGGCACGCTTACACTCCCCCAGATTCCCCAGCTCGTCGGCCTGTGCCTCTACCATGCAGCCGTGACCTACAACAGGGCCGGCATCACCGGCTGCTCCAATACCGGCGGCACCCTGATCGTGCGGTAGTCGAGAAACGGCCGGTAGGATCGTGTCGAGATCCCTCAGTTCAGCACGAACCAGTGCGTGTTCGTCACGGTGCGGACGCCGGTGGAATCGCAGATCACACCCGCCACGAAGACGGGGAGGCCCAGGCTGGGCGGCACCGCGGCCGGGATGTTCACGGTGGCGGCGGCGTTGCCCAGAGCGTCCGTGGTGCCCTGGAAATTCTTGAAGATCGAGGGCGCCAGACCCAGGACGGACGTGAAGAAGAGCGGATGGGTCACATCGAGATCGAGGCTCAGCCCGCCGGGAAACTGAATACCGGGCCGGCGACCCAGGCTGCAGGCGAGGACATAGAGCTTTCCGGCGTCACCAGGCCGGCGGCTCTGGACGTTCACGGTCACGGTCCTGGGTTTCTCCACGGCCTGGTAGCACACGAGCCGGCGGCTGCCGTAGACCTCGAGGCTCTCGATGTATCCCGTGTGGGGCAGGTTCACCGGGAGGATGGTGGTCACTGCGTTCTGCGAGAGGTCGAACTTGTAGAGCGACACGGACTTGCCTGACACCTTCTCGCTTCTCGCGATCCACGCCTCGTCGGACTGGGTGACCTTCAGGTCCGTGGCCGGCACATTCGCCAGCAACGTCGTGAGTCCGGAGCCGGACTTGGTCAAACGATGGACACCCGACCACCCGGTGACCAGGTAGTCCCCCGAACGCGGGTGGACCTCGATGGAGTAGTTCACCGTGGTGAAGGGAATCGTGGTGAGAGTCGAGACGCTGCCCGGTCCGAGAATCCGAAAGACCGTGGGCAAGGGAAAAATCGACGTCCCGGTGACGATCACAAGGGGCGACTGCTGCCATGGGCCCGGATCCCGGTCGATGACCACTTCGTTGTAGTTGCCGTTGACCCAGACGATTCGCTGGACGCTCGAGCCCCCGGTCTGCCGGACGCCGAGAACATCGCAGGAGGCCGGAATCGGAGGATAGCCGGTTTTGGGTGGCTTGTTGGCGAGGACGACCCACCGGCCGTCATGATCCAGCTCGAAGCCTTCGGGGCGCAGGACCGAAAACGTTGCGAGGGTAGCCAGCGCACCGCCGGGCGAGACGTTCACAAGGTCACCGCGACCCGGCCAGGTGTGGCGGACCACGCCCCGGGCGATGACCAGATCCGTGTTGTTCGGCGCCATGCGGACCCAGGTGTGCAGGTCCGCTGCATCGGGACCTGCCAGGGTGGTGAGGGTCCCCGGACTGGCCGGATTCAGGTAGAGGGTGAGTCCGTACCCGCCGACGGTGCTGGTAGCTATCACCAGATCGCCGTCCACGGGCTGGCCCGGTAAGGTGAGGGAAACCGGACTCCAGACCAGCAGCAGCCAGACAAACCGTCGCATGATCCTCTCCTCCACGACCTCCCCTGGACTCCAGGATACGAGGCCAAGGGCGTTCGTCAACCCGCCACGTTCTTCCACCGATAGGGGGCCCCTTTTGGCAGAAATGGACGGATCCATGCCCGATCCACACGCGGCTTGACCCTGGCGGGGAAAAAAGGCAAGTTCTTGGGATCTCCCAAGGACCGAATTCTGGAGATCCCCATGAGAGCACTCCTCGTCCTGATGCTGATTCCGGCCCTGTATGGTGGCACTCCCGGCCAGAACACACGCCCGGTCTCCCTGCCCTTTACTGACGGATTCGAGAACACTCCGGTCGGGAGGTACCCCGGTATCAGAGGCTGGCAGGTGCAGTTCAGGGGCAATCACGCCGGGGTCACGGATACCCGGTTCCACACGGGTAAGCGTTCCTTCAAGCTGGAGAGCCTCCCCCAGCAGCCACGCGTCGAATACGTCCTCCTTCCCCCGATCCGGTCGCGGCTGAGCTTCCAGGTCTCGGTCTTCCCGGATACCCGGCCGCACCGCGTGGTGCGCGTCGGATTTCCCAAGGCAATCGGCAACGTCAACCGCTTCTATAACTTCTTCCAGCTCCACAGCCGCGACGGAGCCACCGGTGCCCTCTTCTTCAAGGGACACCTGAAACAGCGCCGGGTTGCACTCGGCCCGTTCACCGTGGGCAAGTGGATCACCCTCCGGGCGGATCTCGACTTCGCCGCCAAGACCGGCACGCTCAGGGTGAACGGAAAAGTCGTGGCCCGGGACGTCCCGGTCGCGCCCCGGAAATTCAGCGATCGCCGCCACGGCCCCGTCGTCCTGGACCGATGGGGCTTCGGAGCAAGAAGCTGGCGCGGCCGCCGGCCGGGTGTCTTCTTCGTCGACGACGTGCGTATTGCGGGGAAGGCAGCCGGGAAAAAGGCCGCGGCGGCCAAAGCGCCGGCACGATCCGGTCCCCCCCCACTCGCGGGGAAGGCTGCCGGAAAAAAGGCCGCGGTAACCAGGGCGCCGACACGATCCGTTCCACCCACCCCACTGGAGAAGTTCGTCGCCAAGCTACGCAATCCGGATCCCCGCGAGGGCGTGGAAGCCGCAGAGGCGCTGGGCAAACTCGGCGACCGCCGGGCGCTGCCCCACCTTCGTAGGGTGTTCGACGGCCTGGAGGACACCGTATCCAAGAAACCCCCCGACGATCCCCGCAGCCAGGCCTACCTCATGTGGTATCGAGTTCTGCACTGTGCAGTCGCCGCGGCCATGGTACGCCTGGGCGAGAAGAACTACCTGACCGAGGTCATCGCCGCCCTGGGTGACGAGTTTCCGCGGGTGAAAGGCCAGGCCGCATGGTCTCTCGGCGACCTCGGGGCCGACGCCGCCTCGGCCATCCCCGTACTCGAGCGAGCGCTCAAGGATGACGTGCACAAGGTCCGGGAAGCCGCATCGGGTGCGCTGCGCAAGATCCGGGCGGCAATCCGGATGCAGGAGAAGAGCGACTACGTGGCTATCCTGGGGGCGGGAAAGGAACCTAACTTACGCCTTTGCCGCGGGAATTTCTGGAAATACCGTGTCCAGCAGCGCGGCAAGACGACCGTCGGCAAGCTGGAGGTCACCGGCGTCTTCAAGGACGGCCAGATCCGGGTGCAAAACCGGAATCTCTCGAGTGACCTCGGCGCCACCCTGATGTGGAAACCAGCCGGAGACTTCCTGATCTGGGAGTGGCATGGCTTCGACTGGAAGGTGATCCAGTTCGGCGCCCATCCCAAGGCGAAATGGACCTCCACGGGCAAGGCCTTCGGGCCCGATCTGAAGCTGCACTCCGTAGTCCTCGCCGTGGAAGACGTCGAGACCCCGGCGGGGAAGTTCAAGGATTGCCTGAAGATCCGCACGCGCCTCGAGGACAGGCGGTCACCCGACTCCGAACTACACGACATGTTCCAGTGGTGGGCCCGCGGCGTCGGACTCGTGCGCCTCGAGGTGGTGGAGGAAGCGGGTGTCAAGCAGCAGTGAACGCTCGTCTCGTACAAGGTGGGTTGACGACGGGCGGGTGCAAAACCCTGGCGCCGTTCTCCATGGTCACGATGGCTGTAATCGGCTACAATGGGGGCTGGCATCAAATACGAGAAGGTCTGGGCCAAGCTCCAGGCATGGTGAAGGCCGGAGAACTCACCCTCGAGCAAGCCCACACCATGATGGCGGCCTTGAAAAAGAAAGCCGCGGCCAAGCAGCTGTAGCCGGCCCGGCCGAGCCAACCAGCAGGAAGTCTCCCATGCGACTGATACACGTTTCGTTGATGGTGTTGGCCCTGGGATCGGGAATCTCCGCCCAGCGGAACGACTTCTACGACATCGATACGATGCAGACGGTGTCGTTCGTATTCAAGCAGGCGAACTGGAAGACTCTGCTCCAGAACAACCACGCCTCGAAGACCTACATCCGGTGTGACGTGACCCTCAACGGCACCCTCTTCAGGGATGCGGGCGTCCGCTACCGCGGGAACTCCTCGTACAGCAAGCTTCCCCCGGGCTCGGACAAGCAGCCCTACAAGGTGAAGCTGGACGCCTTCGTGCCGGGCCAGAACTACCAGGGATACGCCACCCTGAACTTCAGCAACAACTTCATGGACCCGACCTGGATCCGGGAGACGGTCGGCTACTACGTGTTCCGGCAGTTCATGCCGGCGCCGAAGTCCAACTACCTGACGCTGAAGGTCAACAACGTGGACTACGGGCCGTTCGTGAACACCCAGCAGATGAACAAGGCGTTCCTCAGGCAGTGGTTCCCCTCCGACGACGGGAACCGCTACAAGCCGCTGGAGAACTTCAAGCAGCAGGCCAACCTGGCCTACCTCGGCCCCACCCCGGCCCCGTACACCCAGACGTACGAGATCAAGAACCCCAACCCGACGGCGCCCTGGACGGACCTCATCGCCTTCACCAATGCGCTCAACAACAGCGGGGCAAACCTCGAGTCGGTGCTACCCGGATTCGTGGACGTGGACAATGCGTTGCGCATGAATGCCGGAGCCATCACCTTGCTCTGGCTGGACAGCTACGTCGGGCCTGTCTGCCACAACTACTTGCTCTACAACGAGCTGGTCCACGGCCGGTTCCAGTTCATGCCCTGGGACATGAACAATAGCTTTGGCGGTTTCGTGATCGGCAAGGGCCTGGCCGGGATGACGAGCCTGTCACTCTACTATGGAAGCACCCCCACCAAGGGCGCGCGACCCCTGCAATCCAAGCTGCTCCAGGTTCCGGCCTGGCGGTCCCGGTACGTCGCGCATTGCCGTGAAATCTCCAGGTGGCTGGACTGGACGAAGCTCAAGCCAGTCATCGACCGGTTCCAGGGGGTCGTGGCCGCGGCCGCGGCGAACGACCCCAAGCGGCTCTACCCACACAGCCACTTCACGAGCAACCTGTACAGCACCTCCATCTTGACCCAGTACAATCTGACCGTCTATGGCATCAAGCCCGTGGTGGACGGCCGGAAGGCCTACCTGACGAGCCTTCCCGAGTTCAACGATCCGCTCAACACCATCACCGGACTGCAGCACGCGCCGTCGCGCCCGCTGGCCACGACGCCGCTCCAGTTCACGGTGCGGGTGGTTCCCCCGGCCAACCTGAGCGTCGACAGGGTGAAGCTCCACTGGCGGGTGCAGGGCCCTTACAAGCCGGCGCAGATGTTCGACGACGGGCAACACGGTGACGGCAAGGCCAACGACGGCGTCTTCGGCGTGCAGCTGCCACCCCAGGCCGTCGGATCGCTGGTGGAGTACTATGTCGAGTCCACGGTCAACAACAACAAGGCCTGGAACATGAACTTCCTCCCACCGCACGCGAGCTTCCAGCCGCGTTCGGTCCGGATCGGGCACTCCCGCGGTGGACCCGGCCTCCTCGTGAGCGAGTTCATGGCCAGGAACGCCACCACGATCAAGGACGAGGCAAACGAGTACGAGGACTGGCTCGAAATCTTGAACCCCACGAATGCGGCCGTCAGTGTATCAGGCATGTACCTGAGCGACGATCCCGGGAACCCAGCAAAGTGGAAGTTCCCGGCCAACCAGAGCATCCCGGCCGGAGGCGTGCTGCTGGTATGGTGCGACAACGACACCAACCAGGGTCCCTTGCATGCCAGTTTCAAGCTTGACGGGGACGGCGAGTGGATCGGACTCTTCGACAAGGACGGCGCGACGCTCATCGATGACGTCAGGTTCGGCCCCCAGCAGGTGGATGTCTCCATCGGGCGGATGCACGGGTTCGCGACGATCTGGGCCTCATTTCCTTCGGCCACCCCGCGGGCGCCGAACCGGGCGGCTCCGTGCGGGCACCTGGAATATAGCCCCTCGACGGGCGGCCCCTGCCCGGTGGCCCTCGCCGGCACCGGGTCGCCGAAGGTGGGCGGCACGGCCTCGTACACGGTTTCCCGGGCGCCGGCGGCGACGGCGGGGTACTTCGCCCTGGCCCCGGCCCCCCTGGAGGCGGACCTGGGACGCATCGGCGCGCTCCTCGTCCATCCTTCACAGATCGCGCTCCTCCCCATTGCCACCAACAGCGCCGGCGTCGCTCCCCAGAACCTCCCGATCCCGAACCTGCCGGTTCTCGCCGGTCTGACGTTCTACATGCAGGCCTTCGTCCACAACGGACGGGCCGGCGGATTCTCGGGCGGTGTGAGCACCACCCTCTGCCCCTAGCTGAGAGGAACCGACCATGAGACCCCTCGTTCCGATCCTGCTCGCATGCGTCGTCGTGCTCGGCCTCGCATCCGTCACTGCTGCCCAGAATGAACCCGCCGCGCCGAAGATCGAGAGCGCGCGGCCCTACATCGAGCAGATCTGCACCCACCTCTCGAGCACGAACCCGCGGGTGCGCTACAGCGCCCGGGAGGCGCTCCGGAACTACGGCGGCCAGGCCGTGCCCCTGATCAAGGCGGCCCGGGAGCGCGCCAAGGATCCGCACGTGAAGGCGTTCATCGACCGCGTCCTCGTTCGTGTCCGCCTGCCCGGCTGGCGCGCTTCCGGGAAGACGGACGCCGCAGCCCGCAAGAGATACATGGCCGCGCTGAGGAATCGTGCCCCCTACGACATCGACCGCATCGCCATGGACATCCACCTGACCTTCGAGCAGATCGCCAGGCTCGACCCGATTCTCAGGCGCCACTTCAAGGAGGTGAACGCTCTCTGGCAGGAGCTTCGCGAGGCCGGCGCCACCCGGGACAAGGAGGCGTACAAGGAGCTGAACCATGAGATCAAGCTCATGGTGGGAAAGGTCGAGCCGAAACTGCGAGCGTTTCTCGACGTTAAGCAGACCGACCACGTGAAGCGCCTCATGTTGCAACTCCGCTCCGGCGGCAAGTTCCAGGCCCAGCTGCCCGGGCACCTGCAGGCATGGCAGCGCGACCTCGAGGAACGCTGGAACAACAGGGGGAACCTGTCGGAAGCCGAGGTGGAGGCGCTGAAGGAGGAATGGGGGGAGTTCAAGCGCCAGGCGTACGGGAAGGGCGGCGGGGGCAAGTAGATCCGAAACCGCTCCGGGCTGGCGTGGAAGAGCGCCCAGCCTCCCGAGACCACATAGAATCCATGAGAACCACCACGCCCCTCCTGGCATTGTTGGTAGCAGCCGCACAGCTTTGTGCGGTCAAGCTCAGGATATAGGACCGGGGTGATCTGGCTCCCCCAGGATCGGCTTGCTTGAATTACGCATCGTGCGTAACGCATCATGCGTACTCCGGATGAGTCGCCCCCCCGCTTGACGCCGATGGAACGATTACGCATAATGCGTAACGCACAGTGCGGTATTGAGCCGAATCGACGGGAGGGCAGCCATGAAAAATCCGTTCCAGTATGGCCACGTGGTCCGCGGAGAGGCCTTTTGCAACCGCAAGCGCGAGCTTCGGGAACTTAGGCGAGCCGTGGAGAACGCCGAGAAACTCTTCGTTTACGCAGAGCGCCGGCTCGGAAAGACCTCACTCGTCCGCAGCGTCCTGGACAAGCTCTCTCGGAAGCGTTTCGTCGCCGTCTACGTCGACCTCTGGCCGACCGACAGCGAACTCTCGTTCGTGAAACAAACGGGCAAGGCGATCGCTCAGTCGCTTGCCACTACGGCGAGCAAGATGCTTGAAGCAGCCCGGTCGTATCTCAATCGGCTCGCGCCCAGCGTCACGATCGACGAAGAGGGGAAACCCAAGGTCAGTTTCGGAATCTCCGAGTCGAACCGTGCCGTTCAGCAACTCGAGGACATTCTCGACGTGCCGGCTCGCATCGCCGCGCGCGGCCAGAAGCGAGTGGTGATCGTCTTCGACGAGTGTCAACGGATTCTGGAATACGGCAGCGACGCGGTCGAACGCAAGCTGAGGAGCGCCATCCAGCACCATGACGACGTGTGTTACCTCTTCCTCGGGAGCCGAAAGCACCTCATCCAAGGAATGTTCCTGGATACGTCGCGGCCGCTGTATCGCGCGGCTGGACACTATCCCCTTGCTCCTATCGATACGAAGTACTGGATTCCGTTCATCCGCAAACGTTTTCTCGACGCGCGAAGGAAGATCGACGACGAGATGATCGGCCGCCTGATCAGCGACAATTAGAATTCCGGTCAGCGACAATTAGAATTCCCGCCTCAGG
>CAZAKZ010000086.1:0-24264 GCA_964485695.1 uncultured Planctomycetota bacterium
ACGCTTCGCTTGGTTACTGAACTTATTCCGGTTCGAGTTGACCAGTCGCTTTCGATAGAAAGCCCGGCACGGAGGTATCGGCAGAGACAGGCCAAAGATGTCCGTCAACACGCCCGGCGTCAATAGCAGCGCCCCGGCCACGAAGATCAACACGGCGTCCAACATGGATTGGGCGGGCAAACGACCGGCCCCCAACTCCGATTGAATCTGGCTGTACGTGCGCCAGCCTTGGGACCTAGCCAACAGCGAGCCGACCACACCGGTGACAATGACCAGTGCAAGAGTGAACTTCCAACCGGTCAGGTCCGCCATGTAGAGCAGCAACGCGAGCTCTGCAAACGGCACAGTGATGAACACGATAAGGAGTTTCAGCAGCACGGTGGTCTTCTTTGCTCAGAGCACAGACGGATCCGTGTACCGTGGGGGCAAGCTTGACAGTCGCACGTCAGAACAAATCAATCATGTGTTGCCCGCCATGGTCCGGGTTGCCAATCAACTTCTGACCGCTTGGATCAACCACGAAATCAAGCGCCTCCAAAGGAATCTGGCCGATCAGCGTGGGACAATCGTCCGGAATTTCGCAGACTTCGACAACGCAGTCTCGATCCTCGACGGTCAACCGAACCGGTTCGTAGACTCCGAACGACACCGTTCCCGCCGTCGTTCTTGCGGTCCGCGTACGATGCCGCCCGAGCCCCAGCGTTTGAATGTGTTTCCGCGGCAAGGAGAGCATCGTTGCACCGGTGTCGACCAAGGCGTCGTCGACTTCGATGCGACGCACGTCGTCGCCTGCAATGTCTCGGGCGTTGGCGCGTACCAGATCCGCCAGATTCTCGATGCGTGCCGAGACTACCACTCTGCCCATCGTCAGGATCTCCATGTCACCGCTCCCCGAAGCGTCGCTCATTAACGTCACGCAAGATAGGGCGAACACAACGCGCTAGTGGCCGAACGTCAATGAACGGTCTCTCAGCCGCCAACGAGACCCTCACGCTCCGTTCATGCACTGCGAAGGCATAACTCATTCTAGCTCCCGACCTACGCTCCCGTCAAAGGACGGGCGGTGTTCCAGTACCCTCCGCGGGAGTGATCGAAGACGGCTTCGGCGCCGCGACGGGATTCGTCGTAGTCGCCGTCTCGAAACACCTCGTGCCCCATGATCCAGGTGCGCACCGTCCAGCCCTGCAACTCGGTCCCATGCCATGGGCTCCAGCGGCATTTGGACTGTTGGTTTTCGTCCAGTACCGTCGCCCTTTTGTTCATGTCGACCAGGACCAAGTCGGCGTCGTAGCCTACCTCGATTTGCCCTTTATCGAGAATGTCCCAGACGCGAGCCGGCGCTTCGCACATCCAGTGCACCACTTGTTGGATGCTGCAACGTCCGCGATTCACCTGGTCCAACATCAACGCCAAGGAGTTTTCGACCGCGGGCAAGCCTGACGGAGAATCCGGGTACGATTGTCCTTTCTCCTCCAGTGTGTGTGGCGCGTGGTCTGTGGCGATCATTTGGATGCGAGCGTCCAGCAGCGCCTGCCAGAGTTGTTCGTTGTCCGCCCTGGTTTTGACCGAAGGGTTCATCTGGATCCGTGATCCAAGCCTCTGGTAATCGTCGACGTTGAACATCAAATGATGGGGACAAACCTCGCCGGTAATCAAACCGTGATGGTCGACCAGCAATTCGGCCTCGGCGCCGGTAGAAATATGGAAGACATGGAAACGGTGATTGTGTCGCACAGCCAGGTCGATTGACCGTCGCGTTGCCACGATCGCAGCCTGATGATCACGGATGCGCGAATGGTCCCGCACGTCGCGTGTCCCGGCATACCGCTTCTGGTTCGCGAGAATCGTCGCCTCGTCTTCGCAATGTGCGCAGATCGGCAGCGTCGTTTCGGCAAAGATCCGCTCCAAGTCGCCTTGCTGGTCCACCAACAGATCACCCGTGCTGGAGCCGATAAAGATCTTGATTCCGGGCGTGCGTTGGGCGTTCTTCAGTTCCTCCCAATTCAGCGGCGTTGCCCCGATGTAGAAGCCGTAGTTCACAAGGCATTTCTCGGACGCGAGGGCGAGTTTCCCTTCCAACAGCCGCAACGTGGTCGTGCTTGGCCTGGTGTTCGGCACCTCCAGAAAAGTGGTCACACCGCCTTTGGCACAGGCTCGCGTGGCGTGCGCCAAATCTTCTTTGTGAGTGAGGCCTGGCTCGCGGAAATGAACCTGGTCGTCGATCACGCCGGGCAGCAAGTGCAAACCCGCCGCGTCGACGACCGCGTCGGCCGTGGCCTGAATCGCCGGACCGATGTCGGCGATCTTCGTATTCTCGACCAGGACGGAAGTTTGCAGCGTCTGCGACGGCAAAACAACCGTGGCATTTCGGATCAGCGTTTTCATGGACAGACTATGGTTGTTTGCTTTTTTCCGTTCGTTTTCGTATTCTGACTAGTTGAGTAGCGATCGACGTCACGCCCAGCGAGAATCTAACACTTCGGGGACCTGCACGGGAGCAGGGGTCTCTATCGAAAGGCAAATGTGGTCATGAGTTCCGTCAGGATGTCGACGGCATTTGAACTGCAAACCGGCGATCGTATGACTCGCGAAGAATTCCATCGCCTCTACGAACAAACGCCCGAGGACTTCCAAGCCGAGTTGATTGGAGGGATCGTCTATGTGGCTTCACCACTCAAGCTCACACATGGCACGAACCATTTGCCTTTGGGAACACTGTTTTTCGTTTACGAGGGCAACACACCTGGGATCGAGAGCGGCGACAATACCACCATCCTGTTGGGCGACGAAGGCGAGCCCCAGCCAGATCTGTTTCTCCGAATTCTGCCCGAATACGGCGGGCAATCCAAAACTACCGAAGATGACTATGTCCTGGGCGCTCCCGAGTTGATCGCGGAGATTGCCCAAAGCAGCCGCTCGATCGACCTGCACGCGAAACGAGACGATTACACGCGGTATGGCGTGTGCGAGTACTTGGTCCTCTGCCTCCGCGAGAGAGAGCTGCGTTGGTTTGATTTGCGGAATGACCGGGAATTGGAGCCCGGCGACGACGGAATCTACCGCATTGGCGTTTTTCCTGGCTTGTGGATTGACGGCGATGCTCTGTTGGCCAGAGACCATTCTCGAATGATGGCGGTCTTGCAGGAAGGGCTTTTGTCGGCAAAACACGAGGAGTTCGTGCGCCGTCTGGCGGCAAATCGTCAGTAGTGGTCTCAATCGTTCTGTGAAGCCGGCAATCGCACGATTCTGACGATGCCATCGCGGCCGGCGGTTGCGAGCATCGTGCCGTCGGGAGAGAAGGCGATCGAGTGAATGGCGTCGCCGTGTGCGCTGAGGACCACCTCCAATTCGCCTGTATCTGAATTCCACAGTCTGACCACACGGTCGTCGCCGCCGGCCGCCAGCAGGGCGGCGGTAGGCGAAAAAGCGACAGAACGCAACACGCCGCGATCCGTGTGGATTGCGCCCGTGTGTTTACCGTCGGACGACCGCCAAAGGTTGACTGTGCCGTCATAACCGGCCGATGCGACCACTTTCCCGTCCGGGCTAAACGCCACGCACAGCACGGCGTCTGTGTGGCCTTCCAGGACGGCTTTTGACTGCCGCGTAGGGATATCCCAAAGCCTCGCGGTTCGATCGAAGCCACCGGCCGAAGCCAAGGTCTTTCCGTCCGGCGAAAATGCGACTCGGTGTACCGTGCTTCCGTGGCCTTCCAGGCACCCGAGTACCTCGCCCCACGACGAGTCCCAGAGTCTTATCAGATGATCGCCACCGCCGGACGCCAGCAAGCCACCGTCTGGCGAGAACGCCACGGCCCAGGCCCCGTCTCCGTGTGCCTTGATCATTCTGTTCGTACGGCCGGAACCTGCATTCCAAAGACGCACGTGGTTGTCGCGACTGGCGGACGCGATCGTGTTACCGTCGGGAGAAAACGCCACGGATCGGATGTCCCCCTGATGGCCCACGCCGGGCGGCACGCGAAGTTGTGCCAACAGTCGCCGTACGCGCAGACGCACCTCGGCGGACTTTGTCTCTTTCAACAGGCGGCCCAAGTCATCTTCGACCTCGTGTCCAAGCGTATCAAGCTGCTGAAACGCTTGCTGTCGCACATCGAACAGGTCGTTGTCCAAGTCCTCGAGCAACCGACGTCTACGTCGCTGTTCCGCGGGCGGAAGAGGCCGCTCGACCAATTGCCATACCTTGATCGTTTTGTCCGCACTGCCCGAGACAAGCATGTCCCCGTCAGGGGAATAGGCAACCGAATACACGCCCGCGGTGTGCGCCTTCAGGAGTCTGGGCTCCGGTGCGCCGGAAGGCTCCGCGGCGACGGCTGAAGCGGCAAGCAGGTGAAATACCAGCGGTGTACGCATGCGCGGAGTATCTTAGTTTTCGGCAATGGGACCCTTGCGGTTAGACCAGGGGAAATCCTCGCGCTTGTTCAGCAGACGCAGTTTGATGAATTCTACGATGTAGCCATTCACCGGAAGGGCTTTGCCCAACAGCTTTGTTCCCTGCAGGGTCGTGTCCGCCTGCGAAAGAAAAAGATCCTTCTTTCGCAGGCGCTCCAACTGATCCTCAGGTGGCTCGGGACGGATCTTTTCGATACGGCCGTGTATGCGACTGGCTTCGATGAAGGCCTTTCGGTTGTTCTTGCCTACGGCGATCATGAGCGACAGCCTCTGGCGGATGGCCGCATGATTCAACGCATCGGTAGCGTTCAATCGCTCTATCGTCTGTCTTGGCGATAGCAGTACCAGCGCCTTGACGTCCTGTCCTTGCTTGACGTAAGGCGTCTGTGGCCAACTCCAATCCATGGCCGCCCAATTCAGGGCGATGATCGAGCCCAATTCAGCACCAACGACGCACAACATTTCGATGTTGACTTCCTCGGCGTCGTTCTTGCCCATCAGGAACTTCTTGCAGGCTTCGATATCCAGGATCATGTTCTGTCGTTCCAGCGGCGTGAACTTCCTGTCGTCGAATTTCGTGATTTGGATATTGCCGTTGGGAAGCTTGCGGCCGGTACTGCGTCCGTGGCCGCGCAGATCAGGCACGATCGTGGCGTGCCCAAGGGTCTGTAGCCCAGATGCCAGATAGCTGTACTCGCTTCCCTGGCCTTCCCAACCGTGGATCATGATGAGCGGCACGGTCTCCTTTCCCTTGCGAACGCCCTCCTTCGGCCCGTAGTACGTGCAATGGATCTTCCATCCGTCCTTCGTATCAAGCCACACCCGTTTCGGGGCCGGCGGCTTCTTCTCCTTTTTCTTTTCGTCGGCTGCCGGGACCTTCTTTGCCGGCGGCCTGACCGGCTGAGCCCAGGTCGGTGCACAGATCAAGAAAACGAACAAAGCAATCGCAATGCTGCGAAAGAAACTGACACCGACTCTGTCGAATCGGAAACACCTCGTTGCACTGTTTTTCAACATTGTCCCAATCCTTGCGCGATTTGCTGGTTTCGCCCCTTCCGTCTTAAATCGTAGATCGGCTCCGGTGGCACGTCAACGAAAGGACGCCGACCCTATCGTGATTCGGCTAAATATAGTAAGTAATCTGGGGCGGCCAACGCACACGGTTTTCTGGCGTTGACTAGCCACTTACCAGGAGCTGGAACAGTCCGAACGGGTGGTTCAATGTTCCGGCCTACGTCTGCTTGACTCGTCAAGAGTACGAATCCGGAGTACTTTTGTGTACCCCAATCGTTAACGGGAATAGAATAACGCATGGAGCCGAACTCTTAAGACGGGTATTGTACACGAGTTGCGCGAGAAACGCGGGTGTCCTAAGTGTTTAGCTGAAAACCGCGAGCACGATTCAAACGGGAGGTCCAGCCGTGAGCGTAGTGGAGAACATGCGGACATGGTGGCAAATGCAAACCGGGGAAGAAGAGACGCCGTTCGATGGCGACTCAGGCGCGTTTATTGCCAGCCTAATTTTCCATTGCTTTCTGCTTCTCGCCCTGGGGCTAATCCCGCTGGTTCTCAGAGACCATCAAGTGACGCTCACCGTTTCCGCTCCCATAGACGAGGTGCTCGAGGAGGAACTGAAGGTACACGAGGATTTCGCTGTCAACGATCGCCCCACGGAAAACATCGGTGCCAACAGCGTCGGCGACTTCGAAATGGCCATGTCGCTGGCGGCGGTGGTTTCCGATGTCTCCGACGTTCCCAGCCCTATCGATCTCGAGCCGACCGAAATCGGCAATATCGAAGTCAATAACGAGATTCAGATCGCCACGGGACTAAACTTCAGCAAGAACATGACCGTACGTGGCGCGACGGGCCAAGGCGTAACGGGCGCTTCCGGTGCCATCGACCGGCTGACCGAAGAGATTCTACGATCGCTCGACGAGCGAAAGACGCTTGTCGTGTGGATGTTTGACCAGTCCGGCAGCCTGGCTCGCCAACGTCAGGCCATCAACAATCGATTCGATCGCATCTATGAGGAACTGGGCGTAATCGAAGCCTCGGGGAACCCGGCTTTCGCCAAACACGAGGACAAGCCGCTGCTGACGTCGGTCATCGCGTTTGGACAGAACATAACGCTGCTGACGGAAAAGGAAACGGACAACCTGGCCGAAATCAAAAGCGCAGTGGACGGAATCGTACTGGACGAGTCGGGCACGGAGAAAGTCTTCTCGGCGGTCTTCATGGCAGCCGACCGCTACAAGCACTATCGGATGCGGGACCCGGTCACTGATAAGCCTGAGCGTAATGTCATGCTGATCGCGTTCACTGACGAGCGAGGCGACGACTTGGCCGGCATGGAGACCACCATCGACATTTGTCAGCGTTACGGCACGCCGGCTTATGTCGTCGGTGTGCCCGCGCCGTTCGGTCGTGAAGAAACGCTCATGAAATATGTGGACCCCGACCCGCAATACGACCAGACACCGGGGTGGGGCCGCGTCAACCAGGGGCCCGAATCGTTGATGCCCGAACGGGTCAAGGCCCATTTTTGCTCGACTCAGGAAGACATCGACCCGATCGACTCGGGCTTCGGGCCGTTTGCCCTTACGCGGCTGTGCTATGAAACCGGCGGCATCTTTTTCGCAGTGCACCCAAACCGCAACGTCTATCGCGAGGTGTCGGAACACGAGATTGACGTCTTCTCGTCTCACTTGAAATACTTCTTTGACCCACAGGTGATGCGGCATTATAAGCCGGCCTACGTTTCGCCCGACGAATACATGCGCCAAGCAGCGGCCAACAAGGCTCGTGCGGCGCTGGTGACCGCCGCAAAAAAGTCATGGCTGGGGCCAGAGTTGGAGCCCGATGTCCGGTTCGTGAAGCGAAGCGATGCGGCCCTCGCTCAATCGATAACCAAGGCCAAGAACAACGTGGCCAAACTGGGGCCTCTCCTGTCGGACATCCACGGAACGCTGAGAATGGGCGAAGCCGACCGCGAGAAAGAAACGGCGCCTCGTTGGCAAGCCGGTTACGACTTGGCCATGGGCCAGACGCTTGCCTCCATGTTACGGGCGCAGATCTACAATGCGTTGCTCGACGAAGTGGGACGCGGCAAACCGTTCGAAGATCCCAGGAACAACACATGGAGACTGGTACCGACGAATGATATCACGCTCGACGGTCAGAGTTCGACTTTCGCCACCCAGGCCAAGGACTATTTGCAGCGGGTAGTCGACGAACATCCCGACACGCCCTGGGCGCTCTTGGCAAAATACG
This sequence comes from uncultured Planctomycetota bacterium, assembly GCA_964485695.1. Lineage (GTDB taxonomy): Bacteria > Planctomycetota > JAFGQW01 > JAFGQW01 > JAFGQW01 > CAZAKZ01. The sequence continues at coordinate 7,683 of CAZAKZ010000086.1, forward strand.
AGTTGGACCGGCCTTTTGGCTGGCAGTTGATTGAAGACTATACCGACCTGACACCTCGCCGTGCCGTCGGCGCCGGAGGACGCGGAGGTGGGGGGGCCGGTGTCGGTCGCGGCGTCGCTGGCGGAGCCGCCCCAGCCCGCCCCGTAAGACGACCAGTGCCCAAGCTGTAACGGACGCCGAGCAATCTCGTTTTATCCCTTGCGTCCAGAATCAACCGCTGCCAGATACGTGCTCAGCACCCGAAGGTTGGCGATAAACGTTCGGCAGTCGATGATTTGTCGAGTGTCGTCGTCGTCACCATGGTACTTCATCCCGCCCTCTTCGACCCAAGCGCCCCGGTCATCCAGGGCTCCGATGACCTCGCGGGTCCTATCCTCCAGTGAATCGGACAGTCTGGGACGATATGGCGCACGCGACGGCTTCAGGTCTTCTGCCGGAGTCTCGATCAACCGCTTGTACTGCCGGGCAACGCCCTCGACCCAGTCGCCCATCTTGAACGCGTAATGAGTGGGCATGTCGCTGTCGTCGTAGGTCAGTTCGTAGTCCCGAGTGAAATACAACGGCCGGTTGGTCTTCAGTTCGTAAAACCTCGCCAGCCCACCCTTGGGCAGTTTCGATCGTCGGTAATACTCAATCGCGCGCGGGATCGGCTCGATGAATCTTCTGTTCCCCGTCTGGCGATACATCATCATCAACGTCCGCAAGATCCCCGCCGATTCCCCACCCGTGATCGACGGCGGTTCAAACCTCCGCGCCCACGCCGGGTGCATTTGTGGATCGTACTGCTGAGCCCAGCCGGGTTGTGGCTCAGGCATCTGGGCCAGCAGGATAAAATCGCCGGCCTTTTCCGCCGCCCGTGAATACTTTTCGTCTCCGTAGACTTCTGCGGCCATAAACATCACGTCGATCGTGTCCGCGATCGTGTTATCGTTGAACGTATAGTAGCCGGAGTAGCTCGGGCGAGGATGCTCACGCGACCACGATGGCGGATAGCTGGCCTTCTTCACTGGATACAAGCTCGCATCAGGAGGCCGGTCAAACCGCTGCGGCCAGCCGCCGTTGGGATACTGGGCCGCCAGCAACGAGGATAGCCCGAATTCAGCGGTTTCGTGAATCTTCTGGTCCTTGAACTTGAGCACCTCATCCAATCGCATCAACAGACGCAAGGCGGCTTGCGTGGCATTGTCGTCCAGCGTCGAGGTGTTCCTTGCCTTTTCCCTCGGCGGGTCCACGCGGTAAGCGTACCGCTGGCGTCGCGCGGGATCGAATTCGATCCGATAATCCCAGCCGCCGCTGCGAAGCTGGCCTTGCACCAGGCAAAGGCCGGCGTCACGGGCCAACTCCAGGCAGTATTCATCACCAGTCAACTCGTAGGCTTCCAGGAATGACATGCCCACCGACGGTGTGCCAGGCGGCTGGACCCACACCATCGACTCGCTCGCACGCCCTTCGCCCTCGCGTTTCGACAGGTCGGCGCTGTAACGCCAGAGGTAGCCGCCGCTGGTCGAAACCTGCTCGCGGAAGAACCGGTTCGCGTTGTCAAGTGCCGCCTTCGCCCGCTCGGGCAAATCGGGATCCGCCGCACAGGCCGTCTGTGGAAGCGCGACCAAGGCCGCTGCGCACGAAAACACTACAAAGCAGAAGATTCGTCTCATTTGTCAGACTCCCAGTCTTTTGCCCGTTCGCCCACGGCCGCGTCGTTCGTTAGCACCCGAGCCGCGCCCGACCCAGCACATTGTACGTTGGCCCGTCCTTGTCCAGGAAACTGGCGAAAACAAGCACCTCGTTGATGTTCGACACGCCGCCGTCAAACTGTCCGTTGTCGTTGATCAATCGCCCCAGATCACGTTGCGCCGATCCGCCTTGCCGCACCCGACCAAGCGTCAAGTGCGGGTGAAAACGCCGAGCTTCCTTGCGGAATCCTAGCTTCGCCAAAGCCTTCTCAATCGCCGTGTGCAGCGACGCCAGCGGGTCGGCGCCGCGGTCCACTCCCATCCATACAGTCCGCGGCCGACCGGCATGCGGAAAGGCTCCAGCGCCGCGCAAACCGATCTCGAACGGTGGACTCTGGCCAGCCACTTCAGCCGCCGCCCGACAAATATCGGCCGTCTGCGGATCGGGAACGTCGCCAAGGAACTTCAACGTCAGGTGCATGTTATGGGGATCGACCCACTTCACATCACCTCCACCGACGCGCAGCCGTTCGACCAGATCCGCCGCCCGCCGACGAACGGCATCGCCAACGTCAACCGCAATGAAGGTCCGGATCGTGTTCATGGGAAAGGGAAGGTTGTCAGGTGTCGGTGTTCAGGTGTCAGTGTTCAGGTGTCAGTGTTCAGGTGTCAGTGTTCAGGTGTCAGTGTTCGGGTGTCAGCGTTCGGGTGTCAGCGTTCAGGTGTCAGTGTTCGGGGCTCGGGTGTCCTCTACCCTGACACCCGACACCCTCCTCCCATCTTTCCCGACACCTGACACCCGACACCCTTCCCCGTCCCCCACCCTCACGGCAGTTTCTTTACGCGGATGTTCCTGTAAAACACCTTGCTCTTGGGGTCGTGCGCCTGCAGAGCGAATGTGCCTTTGTCCAATGCACGCGTGAAGTCGGCACCTGGCTCCGTATCCGCTGGCTCGGTGTAGTCGACGACGGTCTTGCCGTCGATCTTCACGATGACTTTCTTACCTTTGACGATGATGTGTTGCTCGAACCACTCGTCGTCTTTCGCCGGAGCCTCGAATACGTCAACGACCCCGTACAGGCCGCCGGTTTTCTTAGGGTCACGGTGCGTATTATTCACTTGCGACTCGAATCCCTGCTTCGGCCAGCCATCGGGCTGAAACTTCGTATGAAAGTAGATGCCCGAGTTGCTTCCGGGCGTTGTCTTCACTTCGGCCTTGAATTCGAAATTCACGAATGGTGCGTGTTCCCCCACGTAGAACAAATGGCTGCGGGGGCCAAAGCAGACGAACTTGCCGTCTTCGACTTTCCACGAATCGGCATTCTCGCTGGCCTTCCAGCCTTCGAACGTCTTGCCGTCCATCAGTTGAATCCAGCCGTCCTCTTCGGCAACGCAAAGGCCGACGGTAAAACAAATCAACAGAATAGCAGCAGTCGCAGTCAATGTTGCTCGCATCATGGTCCAATACTCCCGTGCGAAAAGATATAGTCCACCATCCTACCACACGTTGCCAGCTTACTCTTCCGCCAGCAATTCTTCAATTCGCAGCCGCATCAGTTTCTCGCCTTGGCCATCGTTTGCGCTCAACTCCCCCGCCCACCAATAGCGAACGTAACCTTGTTTGTCGACCAAGTATACGCTTGGCCAGACGGAGTTGCCCCACGCGTTCCAGTTCTCACGAGCGCTGTCAATCAGAACTGGAAACGCCAATCCCAGCTCGCCGGCCTTCTCGCGAACGCGTCCACTATCGCGTTCTTCCTTGGTCTGCGGCGTGTGGACACCGATGATCGTAAGGCCCTTCTCGCCGAACTTCGTCTGCCAGTCTCGATGCACCGGATAGTCGTGGACGCAAGCCAAGTTCCCGTACGCCCAGAAGTGCACAGCCACGACCGTACCTCTTAGTTCGTCGAACGTCAGCGGCTCGGAGTTCACCCATCCGTCACTCTCACACAGCGTCGGCACTTTGAACTTCACGCGGCCGAGTCGCCAGACCTCGATGGGCGATCCAAGCATCGCCCGCAAGCGGGCACGTTGGTCGCGCGAGAGAATTGCCGCGATTCGGCGATCCTGCTCGAAGGCAATCCTTGCGGCCTTCAATAAGATCTCTTCGCCCTGCTCGCTCTTTTGAGCTTCGGCGCGCAATTGGTCAGCCGCTCTCTCCGCCTGTCGAATCACCTTTTCGATCTTTCTGTCTTGGTCCGCCGACAAGCTCAGTTTCTCGCCCACCTCCTCACCGAGCAGGATTTCCATGCCGGCCACGCGAAACCGAATCTGCTCCAATCGTTTGCGTTGCGCGAACGATAGGATGTCGGCCATCCGTTGTTCCGCCGTTTTTGTGAGCTTTCCTACCTCTTCTGCAGCTTTCTGCGGCGGTTGGTTGCGCGTCCGCCACAACAAAGAGTCCAACTCATCGGCCAAAGTACTGACGGCCAGCGCCTGCTCGTCAGTCAGGTCGAGGGCACGGTGCACCACCGGGTCGCGGATCAGTATGAGATACGGTTCGTCAAGAGAAGCGACCGGAATCACACCATGCGGATTGTGTTGCCCGTAGGCCATACAGGGAACATATAGCGCCAAGATCGCGGCGAGAGTTCCTCGATATTTCGCGTTTCTCATTGGGGTCGCCCAATGCATCGGTTTCGTCGCTAAGATCTTCTCTGGTAACGTTTTATAGCATATGCGCACTTGGCATTTTCGGCCTGGGTGGTAGGAATCAAGCAGAATCGCCAATCGGACGGTTGACCGGAACTATCGGCGTCGATACCCTAGTATAACAATTAGTAATTCAAAGAAACAAACGAATAACGCATCCTAATACATTGGATCGCCCGGCCGATGCACGTGAAATCCCTCAAGGTCTTCTGCGACGTGGTCGCTCGCCGCAGCTTCTCGCGTGCGGCAACCGACAACGGCATTTCGCAGTCCGGTGCCAGCCAGATTGTGCATCATCTGGAGAAGAGGCTCGGCGTCAAGCTGATCGACCGCTCGAAGCGCCCATTTGTGCTCACTGCCGAAGGCGAAGTCTACTACGAAGGCTGTCGAAAGCTGGTCCAGAAGTACTATGCGTTGCAGGAGGAAGTGCGGTCGTTGCACCAGGAGGTCGAAGGCCGCGTCAGTGTGGCCGCGATCTACTCCGTAGGTCTAAGCTACGGGAGGGACTTGGTCGACAAGTTCACACGCCGGCATCCCAAGGCGACGGTTAACATCGAGCATCGCCATCCCGACCGCGTTTACGAATTGGTGGCCGAGGACCGCGTGGACGTCGGCCTGATCAGCTACGCGCAATCGACGCGTACGGTTAGAGCGATCAATTGGTGCGAAGAGCGGATGATACTCGTTTGCTCTCCCGGCCACTGGCTTGCACAAACCAAGTCGATTGACCTGCAGGACCTGAACGGGCTAGGGATCATCGGTTTCGATCGCGATTTGAGGGTCCGCCGCAAGCTCGACCGCGAGCTTGCCGAACGCGGGGTGGAAGTCCGCGTCGAAATGGCCTTCGACAACATCGACACGATCAAACGGGCGATCGAAGTGAACGCGGGCGTCAGCCTTTTGCCGGAGCCGACGGTGCGAGGCGAACTTCAAACCGGCACATTTGTGAGCATTCCGGTGGAGGGCCTCGATTTGGTGCGCCCCCTCGGCATCATCCATCGTCGCGGTGTGGAACTCGGCAAGACCGCTCGGCGCTTCGTCCAGTTGCTCCAAGACACGCCCTCTGCCGACGACAGCGATGGTTGTTCGAGAGCAACGCGTGAAACGGTCGATCCGTACGCAAATGGCAAGTCTGGGAAAGCCCCAGACGACGTTGATAGCCCAACGATCGCGTCAACCGATGGCACGGAGCGCGCGAAACGTTGAACGATCGACGGATTCGCTGCTCGGGCTCTTTTATCGACCCAAGAGTTGTTGAGATATGAGTACGCAACATCAGCACGGCTTCCCGGAAAGACAGGGCTTGTACGATCCGGCCCACGAAAAGGATAGCTGTGGCATCGGATTCGTGGCTCACATCAAGGGCCAGCGAAGTCATCAGATCGTGCTGGACGCAGATCATGTGTTGCGCCGCATGGATCATCGCGGCGCGCGCGGATGCGAGGTGAACACGGGTGACGGGGCAGGAGTTCTTACGGCCTTGCCACACGAATTCTTAACCAAGGTGGCGAAAGCAGGGCTGCATACGGAACTCCCGCAACCTGGTCGTTTCGGTGCAGGCGTGGTCTTTCTGCCGACGATTGACACAGAGCGAGACAAATGCAAGCAGGCGGTCGAGCAGATCGTCGCCGAGCAAGGGCAGCGATTGGTCGGTTGGCGTCGCGTGCCGGTTCAGCCCAACCAAGCCGACCTTGGTCCCACCGCCGTTGCCGCCATGCCGGTCATCGAGCAGGTGTTTGTCGCGGCTGGCGACGGGGTCGAGGGCGAAGCGTTCGAACGTCAGTTGTACATCATCCGCAAACGAGCCAGCCGGCTCTTGCGCACCGATAACGGGCTGACACAGGCGTTGATGTTCTACGTCTGCAGCTTGTCGACGAAAGTCATCATCTACAAGGGAATGCTAACGCCCTGTCAGTTGATGAAGTTCTATCCGGATTTGGCGGACGAAGACTACACCACGCACTTGGCGATGGTGCATTCGAGGTTCTCGACCAACACGTTCCCCAGTTGGGATCGCGCACAGCCGTGTCGCTTCATGTCCCATAATGGCGAAATCAACACGCTGCGCGGCAATATCAATTGGATGCATGCCCGCGAAGGCGTCGTCGAGAGCGACCTGTTCGGCGACGATCTTGATAAGGTGTTTCCGGTTGTCGAGCCCGAATGTTCGGATTCTGGCAACTTCGACAATGTCCTGGAATTCCTGCTGATGACAGGCCGCACGCTGCAGGAAGCGGCCATGATGATGGTGCCCGAAGCGTGGCAAAAGCACGACACGATGGCCGAGAACAAGCGTGCGTTTTACGAGTATCATTCTGCCTTGATGGAACCGTGGGACGGCCCGGCGTCGATTGCGTTCACCGATGGACACTACATCGGAGCCCTGCTGGATCGGAACGGTCTTCGTCCCAGTCGCTACTACATCACACATGACGACCGAGTGATCATGGCCAGCGAGGTCGGCGTGCTGCCCGTCGAACCCGCGAACGTGAAATACAAGGGGCGTCTCCAGCCTGGTCGTATGTTTCTGGTCGACTTCGAGAAAGGGCGTTTGATTCCGGACAAGGAATTGAAGAACGAAATCTCCAATCGGCGTCCTTATGCGCATTGGCTTAACGCGGCACGCATCCAACTGAAGGACTTGGCACGCAAAGGCGAACCACACGGTTTCCATCCCGACACCCTGCTCGAGCGCATGCAGGCTTTCGGCTACACCACCGAAACGATGCAGTTTATGTTGTTGCCGCTGATCCAGCAGAAGCGGGACCCGGTCGGCTCGATGGGCAACGATTCGGCCTTGGCTTGTTTGAGCGACAAGCCTCGCATGCCGTACGACTATTTCAGGCAACTCTTCGCCCAAGTGACAAACCCGGCGATCGACTCGATCCGAGAAGAGATCATCATGTCACTGGAGTGTTACATCGGTCCGGAACAGAATCTGGTGGAGTCGACCGCCTTTCATTGCCATCGTCTGCTCGTGCCGCATCCGATCCTTACAAACGAGGAACTGGCCGCGATCAAGCACATGGATCACCGCGGCTGGCGTACGAAGACGATTGACATAACGTTCCCGCAGAGCGAAGGAACCGACGGGCTGGCAGCGGCATTGGAACGGATCTGTGCACAGGCCGAGGCTGCCATTGACGAGGGATTCAGCTTGGTGGTGCTATCCGACCGAGACATCTCGGCCGATCGAGTGCCCGTCAGTTCGCTGTTGGCTTGCGGTGCCGTGCATCATCACCTGGTCCGCCAGGCAAAACGAACGCGAATCGGGATCGTACTGGAGACAGGCGAGGCTCGTGAGGTCCATCATCATTGTTTGCTGGTGGGTTATGGTGCCGATGCGATCAACCCGTACTTGGCATTCGAGGCCCTGTGGCAAGCCCGCTGCGACGGTCTCTTGGGCTCGGAGGACTTTGCCGACGACGAGGCAGTCGTAGCCGCGTATCGGAAGGGCGTGTCGAAGGGCATGCTGAAAATCATGGGCAAAATGGGCATCTCGACCCTGCAGTCGTACAAGGGTGCCCAGATCTTCGAGGCGCTCGGCCTGAACGACGAGGTCATTGAACGTTCGTTTGTCGGTACGGCCAGCCGTATTCAAGGCGTGAGCCTTCAGACGCTGGCCGAGGAGTCGCTACGGCGACACGCCTTGGGATACCCGCAGCAAGCGGAAGACCGCATCGCCGCATTGCCGAATCTCGGCGAATTCCATTGGCGGGCCGAAGGCGAGCGGCACACGTGGGACCCGGTGGCGATCTCTAATCTGCAGGTGGCGGCACGCGCGGATGACAAGGATGCCTATTGGCGATTCGCCGAGTACATGAACAAACACGAGCGCACTCGATGCACGCTTCGCGGTCTATTACGATTCAAGGATGGCGCTGCAGGATGTCCCGTTCCGCTGGACGAAGTCGAGCCGGCCACGGAAATCGTCAAACGTTTTTGCACCGGCGCGATGAGCTTCGGTTCGATTTCTGCGGAGGCTCATGAGACTTTGGCGATCGCCATGAACCGAATGGGAGGCAAGAGTAACACGGGCGAGGGCGGCGAAGATCCGGCTCGCTTCGAGCCGCTGTCGAACGGCGATTCCAAGCGATCCGCGATCAAGCAGGTCGCATCCGGCCGATTCGGTGTTACCGCTTGGTACTTGGCAAACGCCGACGAGTTGCAGATCAAGATTGCCCAAGGGGCCAAACCCGGTGAGGGCGGCGAATTGCCGGGCCGCAAGGTCGACGAAACGATCGCCAGGATCCGATACTCGACGCCCGGCGTCGGTCTGATCAGCCCGCCGCCGCACCACGACATCTACTCGATCGAAGATCTGGCCCAGTTGATCCACGATCTGAAGAACGCAAACCCTGAGGCTCGCGTCAGCGTGAAACTGGTGTCCGAGGTAGGCGTTGGAACCGTGGCCGCCGGCGTGGCAAAGGCCCACGCCGACCACATTCTCATTTCAGGAGCCGAAGGCGGCACGGGTGCCTCGCCGCTGACGAGCATCAAACATGCCGGCTTGCCTTGGGAATTGGGTATTGCCGAGACGCATCAGACCCTGGTGCTGAATGATCTGCGCAGCCGCGTCGTGCTGCAGACGGACGGTGGCCTGAAGACGGGACGCGACGTGGTGATCGCCGCGCTGCTGGGTGCCGAGGAGATGGGCTTTTCCACCGCCCCGTTGATCACGATGGGCTGCGTCATGATGCGCAAATGCCACTTGAACACTTGCCCTGTCGGCGTTGCCACGCAGGACCCGGAATTGCGCAAGAAGTTTAGCGGCAAGCCCGAGCATGTGGTGACCTACTTGTTCATGGTGGCCGAGGAGGCAAGGCGCGTCATGGCCGAATTGGGCTTCCGCAAGATGGACGAGATGATTGGCCGCGTCGATTGCCTTGAGACCGAAGACGCAATTCGCCATTGGAAGGCCGACGGACTGGATCTGACGCCGATCCTCACACAAGTGGAAAGGCCGGACGGGGACGAGGGAGTTCGTTGCACGATCCAGCAGGATCATGGGCTGGAAAAGGCGTTGGACAACACGCATCTGCTACGTCTGGCAGCTCCCGCATTGGAACGAGGCGAGAGAGTCCGCGAGGAATTGGAGATCACCAACGTCAATCGGACGGTGGGCACGATCCTAAGTCACGAACTGGTCAAGCGTTGCGGCGACAAAGGCCTGCCGGATGACTCAATCCGTTTCAAGTTCAACGGATCCGCCGGCCAGAGCTTCGGGGCCTTCCTGGCCAAGGGCGTCACGCTGGAATTGGAGGGTGATGCGAACGACTACGTGGGTAAGGGCCTGTCAGGCGGCCAATTGATCGTTTATCCACACAAGTCCAGTACGTTTGCGGCGGAAGATAACATCATCGTCGGGAATGTGGCGTTGTACGGCGCAACGGGAGGTCGGGCGTTCATTCGCGGCCAAGCTGCCGAGCGATTCTGCGTTCGAAACAGCGGCGCTTGGGCGGCTATCGAAGGCGTAGGTGATCACGGCTGCGAGTACATGACGGGCGGCCGTGCCATCATCCTGGGCCCCACCGGGCGCAATTTTGCCGCAGGAATGTCGGGCGGCATCGCTTACGTGTGGGCTCGTGATAGGGCCGACTTCCGCCTGAACTGCAACCTGGGCATGGTGGAGCTCGAGAGAGTTGAAACGGAACGAGAGATAGGCCAATTGTTGGACATGGTCGATCTGCATTGGAAATACACCGGATCGCCTGTCGCCGAAAACGTATTGGCCGACTGGGACAGAATCGTACGCGACGAGTTCGTCAAAGTGATGCCCGTCGACTACAAGCGGGCGCTCAGGGATCGTATGTTCCACGATGAAGAGGAAGAGGCACCGGTCCACGCCGAAAAGGCCACTCAGCCGATATGAGATAGACAATGGGAAAACCAACAGGTTTCATCGAATACGAGCGAGAACACATACCCTATCGCTTGCCGTCTGAACGAGTCGGTGATTTCAAGGAGATCCACACGGACTTTCGTGAGGGGGAACTGCGCACGCAGGGTGCGCGGTGCATGGACTGTGGTGTGCCGTTCTGCATGTCCGGTACCGGCTGTCCGATCGACAACCTCATACCCGAATGGAACGATCTGGTTTATCGGGGACGTTGGCGCGAAGCGCTGGACCGCCTTCACAAAACGAATAACTTCCCCGAGTTCACCGGGCGAGCCTGCCCTGCGCCATGCGAAGGTGCTTGCGTTCTGGGTATCGTTGATCCGCCGGTGACAATCAAGAACATCGAGTGCGCGATCATCGACCGCGGTTTTGCCGAAGGTTGGGTCAAACCGAAGCCGCCGGAGGTGCGAACGGGGAAGAAAATCGCCATCGTCGGCTCCGGGCCGGCCGGTCTAGCCGCGGCTGCACAGTTGAATAAGGTCGGGCACGAGGTGACCGTCTACGAACGCGCGGACCGCATCGGCGGGCTGTTGATGTACGGCATCCCGAATATGAAATTAGATAAGGCGGTCGTCCAACGACGCATTGACTTGCTTAGCCAGGAAGGGGTCAAGTTCGTCACGCGAGCCCATGTAGGCAAGAAGGAAGATTTCCCGAGCGGGCATATGACGGGGATCATGGAGGAACGCGGACAGGAGATTCAGTACGTCGTTCCAGACGCACTGCGAGAGGATTACGACGCGCTGCTGCTCGCGACTGGCGCGACACGACCTCGTGAACTGCCGATTCCGGGTCGCGAACTGGGTGGTGTCTACTTCGCAATGGACTTCCTGGCTCGCAATACGAAGAGCCTGCTTGACGCAGATCTCGAAGATGACGCGTACATCTCCGCCAAGGGCAAGGACGTAATCGTGATCGGGGGCGGCGACACGGGCGCCGACTGTATTGGCACATCGTTGCGTCACGGGTGCCGGAGCGTGGTGAACTTCGAGCTACTGGACAGACCGCCTGCCGGCCGGGCTGCGAACAACCCCTGGCCGCAATGGCCTCGCATCTTCCGAGTGGACTACTCGCACGCCGAATGCCGCGATGTGCTTGGCGACGATCCGCGCGAATTCTCGATCTTGACCACGAAGTTCGTGGACGATGGCAAGGGCAATGTGGCAGCCGTGCAGACGATCAAGATCGACTGGTCGAAGCCGTCGGCCAACTCGCCGTTCAGCGAAGTTCCGGGGAGCCAGAGAGAATGGGATGCGGATTTGGTGTTCTTGTCGATGGGCTTCCTTGGTCCGGAAAGCACGATATCCGACATGCTGGGACTTCAGTGCGACGATCGCAGTAACTACAAAGCGGAGCACGGCTGTTTCGCTACAAGCGTGGATGGTGTGTTTGCCGCAGGCGACTGTCGACGCGGTCAATCGCTCGTCGTATGGGCCATTAACGAAGGGCGCGGTGCAGCCAGAGCCATCGACCAATATCTCACGGGCCACAGCACACTTCCGGCACCGGGCGTCACCATGGGATCCGCGCTGTCGGCATGGCGATAGATTTGAGCCGGGGCCGCCCGGCCCCATAACTCGAACCATCGTGCTCTCTTGGCAACGGGGCGCACCGCGAGCGACTTACGCCCCGAGAAATAAGCTGAGCTAATCATAAGAAGGCGTAATATCTGGGATTCTTATCTATTTAGGGGTTTCTCTATTTGTTCCTTCCGCTAAGATTTGCTTTCTGGTGGCTGTACTAACAGGACAGAACACTCAGCGCTTATTGAACGCGTGGGGGAACCGATGGCCGAACCGGTGCGTCCGGATGTGGTCGCTTACGTCTGTAGCAACTGCGTTCCCGAAGCGGGATCGCTACGGCGTCAGTGGGAACAGAGCGGCGCTCACGTTGTCCTGCGCCTCGTCCCGTGCAGCGGAAAGATGGATGGCCAATACCTCCTTCATTCACTCGAAGGAGGGGTGCGCGGCGTTTGCGTAGTGGCTTGCCCGAAGGGCGAATGTCAACTGTCACAGGGCAATTACCGGGCCGAGATTCGAGTAGCCACGATACGCCGACTGCTTACCGAGATTGGGTTCGAGCCCGAGCGACTCGAAATCGTGCACTGGTCATCTGAAGAGCCCTACGAATCGTTCGATCGCATGTTGCGCGACGCTGCCGACCGCATCTGTGCCCTGGGGCCAAGTCCGCTCGATTCGGAAGCCGACCTTGAAGTGGCTAGCAAGTAAGACTCGAGAGCGCACACCATGACCAACGAAAAGACGGAACTCGAAAAGCGAATTGAGTCGGGCGGACAGATTCTCTTGGCCGAGTTTTCTCCACCGCAGGGCGCCGATCCAACACCGGTTCGCGATGCTGCAAAGCGATACGTTGGAAAGGTTCACGCCTTGGGAGTCAGCGACAACCGCGACCGTGTGTGCATGTCGCCGCTGGCCGCAGCCATACAGGTCAAGGCAGCCGACATCGAGCCAGTCCTGCACGTCGTCACACGGGACCGAAATCGAATTGCCCTCGTGTCTGATTATCTCGGCGCTCAGGCCTTGGGAGTTCATAATGTGTTGTGCACGACAGGGACGCACCAGATCCTCAGTCGCGCGCGAGCGGCAAAGAATGTGTTCGATGTAGATTGCATTCAGTTGCTTCAGACGTACACCGGGCTGGCATCGGACGCACGCATTGTTGGTGAAGAAGGAATCGACGGATGCGGACCGGCGTGTTTGGGAGGCGTGGCATCGCCGTTCGCGGATCCGATCGAACTACAGATGGTACGACTGGCGAAGAAGGTCGCCGCCGGAGCACGCTTTCTGATTACTGACCCAGTATTTGACGTCCACCGGTTCAACGCCTGGTGGGAGGAAGTCAGGGGACGCGGCCTCCATGAGAAAGTAGCGATCCTGGCCGGCGTTGCACCGTTGCTGAGTGCCGAGGGTGCAAGAGCACGCGCCGCCAAACGCCCCGATCCAGTGATCCCCCAAGCCGTGATCGAGCGTATCGCATCGGCCGGTGACGCGGACGCCCAGCGCGCGGCTGGTATCGAGATCGCGGTTGAAACCGTTCACCAACTGTCCGGCATCAGTGGCCTGCGTGGTTTCCAGATCGGCGCTGACGGGGACCATGACGCCGCTCTTGAGATCCTCGAGAAATCCGGATTGGGAATCGAGTAGTCATGCCTGTCAAGTACCACATCCACACCGAGCCGGCTCCGCCTCGTGTCCGACCGGTCGGCAAATTGGGGATCGTCGATTGGCATGAAGACTGCTCGAGCTGCCATAACTGTGTGAAGCGAGGTTGTGTGTACGGACTGTGGCGCGACGAGGCTGACACGCTGCACGACGAAGCCGGCTATTTGGACTACATCTACCAGTGCAAAGGATGCCTGAACTGTATTCAAGATTGCACGAAGGGCATCCTTACACGTGTGGTCAATCCGGAGTACGCACGGCTTGGCGATGCTTTTTTCTCGCCGGATATCATTCTCTCGACGTGGTTTCAGGCGGAAACCGGACGCATTCCAGTCTCAGGAGCCGGTTACGGTGGACGGTTCAGCGGATCGGGCTTCGACGGCATGTGGACGGACATGTCGGAAATCGTCCGGCCGACACGCGACGGGATCCACGGCCGCGAGTACATCAGCACCAGTGTCGACATCGGACGCAAGTTGTCACATCTGACTTTCGACGATGGCCAATTGAGCGTTTCGCCACCACCGTTGATCGAGAGTCCGCTGCCCGTGATCTTCGAGGCGTTACCGGATCGCTGGCGACGGGGCGATATTGCCTCGGCGGTTGCTAAGGCCGCGTCGAGTATCAGCCTGTATTCCGTGGTTGGCACAGGCGACCTTACTCCCGGACTCGCAGTTGACCAGCACAACGTCGTACCTCTGCTGGAAAACGGCGAGGAGGCCGACGGGGCGCTGCTGTCAGCACCGATGATTTTGGTGCCGGACTGCGAAGATGTTTTGGACGTTCGGGCACAGTTGAAGGAACAGAACGCCGATCGCATCGTGGCAATCCGGATCAAGGCACAGCTCGGCGTGAAGGATCGCGTAATCGAGTTGACTCGCGAAGGCGCCGAGGTGATTCATCTGGTGTTCGATGCCTGCGGGCACGAAGACGCGTCGTCGAAACCGCGCCACGCTCGCGAAGTGCTCCGCGAGGTCCACACCGCACTGGTTAAGGAAGGGACGCGGGACTTGGTCACGCTGGTGGCATCCGGCGGGATCGCCTTGGCTGAGCACATCGTCAAAGCGATCATTTGCGGAGCCGATTTAGTGGCCGTCGACATTCCACTTGGGTTGGCGATGGAGTGCCGCCTCTGTGGCGAGTGCGAGCAGGATCAGCCGTGTCCCATCGCGATGGATCAAATCGAATCTCGGTACGCCATGCGACGTGTGACGAATCTAATGGGCGCGTGGCATCAGCAGGTACTCGAGATGCTGGGCGCCATGGGCATTCGCGAGGTACGACGACTGCGAGGCGAGACGGGCCGCAGCATGTTTTTCGAGGATCTCGAAGAGGACACGTTCGGACGCTTGTTCGGCAAACGGATTGAAACGCAAAACGGAGACCAAGTCGTTTAACCGCAGTGCCCAACGGGCCGCGCGTCCGTTGCGACGTTGAGATGCGTTTTCGGCGGGCGGCGCGAAGTGTTGGATGCCGCAACGAGACGCGAACGCGCGGGCCGTTGGCCGCAGCGGTTAAACGAAGAAATCAATCGGCTGGGGAAAAGACACAGTGAGTATCGCCCAATCCACGATTTCTCCAACGAAGCCGCAATCGGCCGAAGATTTCACGTCGCGCCCCGAGCACGCCCAGGTCTCGCGTGAAATTCGTTATGCTCCACCGCGATACCGAAACGAGATTGGTAAATTCAATATCCACCGGTCATCAAGCTGTCGCAATTGCGGCAAGTGCGTCGAGACTTGCCAATACGGTGTTCACGTGCGGCCGGACGGCTATCGCTCGATGGTTCGCCCGTTTGACTACCGCTGCATTGGCCCTGACTGTGCGAACACGGAGAACTACTGCATAGACGCATGCCCTCAGCAAGCGTTGACGCTGAGCGAGAACCCGGCTTTCAGCACCCTGGGCGACTACCGCTGGACAGCAGATCTGTTGGCCAGCACGTGGCAAATGGCCGAGACCGGACATGCACCGGCATCCTATTTAGAGAGCGAGATCGGCGCGTCGGGTGGCGGTTTCGATCGTTTGCGGCTCCGCTTCCCCGACGCTACACCAAAGGGCCTCCGACGCGAGGACATATCGACTGAAGTACTGCTGAACCGTCGCAACGACTCACGACCGCCGCTGAAGATCGACGTCCCCTGGTACGGCGGCGGCATGTCGTTCGGTTCCACCAGTACGAACGTACTGCTGGCCAGGGCCCGGACGGCCAAAGCGTGGAACACGCTCACCTGCACGGGCGAAGGCGGCTATCTGGAACGTCTCGTGCCATACAAAGACCACGTGATCACGCAAGTCGCCACGGGCCTGTTCGGCGTGCGCGAGGAGACGATTCAGCGTGCTCCGGTCGTTGAATTCAAGTATGCCCAGGGGGCAAAGCCTGGCTTGGGCGGGCACCTATTGGGCGATAAGAACACGCCACCGGTCGCGAAAATGCGCGAGGCCGTCGTGGGCACCTCGCTCTTCTCGCCGTTTCCGTTCCACAGCATCTACTCGGTGGAAGACCACAAGAAACACTTGGACTGGATCGAGCACGTCAACCCGCGAGCCCTATTATCCGCCAAGGTTTCCACGCCAGTCGATGTGGACATGGTTGCGGTCGGTTCGTACTACGCCGGTGCACACATCGTTCATCTGGATGGCAGCTATGGCGGCACGGGCGCGGCTCCGAACATCGCGAAGAAGAATATCGCCATGCCGATTGAATACGCGATCAATCGTGTCCACCAGTTTCTGGTGGACGAGGGCATTCGCGACGACATCACCGTGATCGCCAGTGGCGGCGTTCGCACACCGGCGGACATGGTCAAGGCCATTGCGTTGGGGGCCGACGGCGTGGTTGTAGGCACTGGCGAATTGGCGGCCGTGAGCTGTATCCGTTGTGGAAACTGCGAAAGCGGCCGCGGATGCGCTCGGGGAATCACGACTACCGACCCAGGGCTGATGCCCATGATCTCGATTGAATGGGCCACGCAACGGTTGGTGAATCTGTACAACGCCTGGCGAGAGATGGTCGTCGACCTTCTGTATCGTCTAGGTCTTGAGTCGGTTGCGGCCCTGCGAGGCCGAACCGATCTGTTGATGCATTTGGATTACGAAAGCAACATGAAATGACTCGATCGTTCGTTTAACCCGAAGCCGGAGAAGGCTCCGGAAAAAGGAAATAGGTAAGGAAC
>CAZAKZ010000087.1:0-24183 GCA_964485695.1 uncultured Planctomycetota bacterium
AACGAGCAGGACGCGCTTCAGTCCGCAGCCTCCTGGAGCTTAACGGCATTGCTCTGCTGCCTCGTCTGACATGTTGGTGCTCCCATCAGCCATTTTCGCGCCAAATTATCAAAGAGCTGTTCGCAGTTCAATATGAGGAAGTCCTTTTTTCGGTACGGGACCCTTTCGGGAGGGACAGGCATCGACCGGGAGGCGATGAATTTCCGGGACGCGGAGATTTGAAACTTATTGGCGAGCGACTACATTCTATGTAACAAGGAGTGGACTGTCCTCGGCGCCGGAGTTGATTGGCGGCGCATGGGGAGTATCAGAGGGACTGCTTGCACTCCACCCAAGACTCGTTTCCCGCATCGAAGGAGAACCCAAAACGATGAAGTATTTCGCCATCACTATCGCCGCTGTGGCCATACTCGCCCTCGTCCCGGCGGCCGCCGCCCAGTATTTCTCCGACGGCTACCTGCTCTCTGGAACCAGCATCCAGCTCATGACCGACAAGGGCTCGATCACCACACTCTTCAACAATCCAGCCAAAGCGCACGGCGTGAGGATGGACCTCGACAACAAGCACGTCCTGTTCTCCGTCGGTGATCTTCTGAGGCTGAACCCGTCGAACAGCAAGGTCTCGACCGTGATGGCATTCGGATACGGCTCGGACTGCAACGTGACCATCGACCACAACGGCGACTACCTGTTCACCGGAAGGGATTCTGTCTCCGGCTGGGGCCTCTTCAAGGTCAGCGGCAGCACGGTCTCCACCATCACCACCACGCTGAAGATGGGGCTCAACGCTTTTCCTACCGGTGGTCTGCTGCGTGATGTCGACAACGGCCACTACGTCATGCAGCTCTATGCAGGCCGGTCTCCATCCCTTCATTCGATGGTCTCGGTCGCTCCGGACGGCACCTTCACCACGATCGTTGCAACCGTGTCCACTATTTACGGGCCTCGATTCGAGTTCACGCAGGACATCGTGACCGGGGACTTCTACGTGGGCGGCCAGGACGCCAACCAGGCCGCCCTGATCCAGGTCGCCAAGAACGGCATGACGACCCTGGTCGCCACTTCGATGAATGACCTTTACATGTTCACTGTACTCGGCGCTGATCGTGCCAGTGCGGCCAGGCCGCGTCTCGTGCACCCCTATCGAGGCGTCCTCTACTACACAGATCTGAACACATTCTCCGTCACCACGATGTACTTGAACGCCGTCAGCGTCACTCCGCGCTGCATCGACTTCAACAAGGGGCGCAACATCCAGTCGGTGCGAACGGCGCCGGGCAAGTACACCCTCAACTTCAGCTTCCCCAATTATCCCGGCAAGTCCTACGTGGCGGCGATGGGCTTCAGCGGTGTTCGCCCCGGCATGTTACTGAACGACGGGCGCCGCATCGCTCTCAATCCGGACGCCCTCACTGCTCTGACCGTGGCCAACCAGCTGCCGCAGCTCTTCCATCCCGGGCCCGGCACCCTTGACCTGAACGGCGAAGCCAGGGGTATGCTCGACGTGAGCTTTTTGCCCTATCTCGGCCTTCCCGTGCACGTGATGACCATCGTCCTCGACTCCTCGGCGCCGGTCGGCTTCGCGGTCATCGCCAATCCGTTCGTGATGATTGTCTGACCAGACGCCTCACGTTTTTTCTTCGGGGACGGAAAGCGGGATAGCCTCGCCGGAACGTTTCGTCACGGCTTCAAAGCGCGGGGGGCAGACTTCAAGACAGGTTCCGCATTTGATGCATTTTTCCTGGTCTATGACGTGGACCTGTTTCTTGCCGCCGTCGATGGCCTCGGTGGGGCACCTTCTGAGGCAGATCATACAGGCCTTGCACCTGTCCGGATCGATGTAGTAGGAGACCACGTCTCGGAACAAGCTGTCAATCTCATCGCTCGTGTAAAGGTCGTTGTAGTCTTCCTCGTTCTCGAGATGCTGCGCCAGCTTGTCCTTCATCACCAGCTTGATGTAGGGGACCAGCTTGATGACCTCTGAGAGCCTGGACTTCAATTCGCTTTGATCTATTCCTTCGCCGCTGCCGAGCGGCCCCAGCTCCTTCACCTTGTTTCCGAAGTCGTTCATGACCGCGGCGAAGCGGATTCCCTCGCCGGCGGACATCCATTCGATCCTCAGCCTTTCGGGATTCACCCATATGTGCACCAGGATCTTCCTGCACAGATGCACCATGTTCAATGCACTGTGGTTACCGTCAGTGATGTAATGGCATTCCCCGAGATGGCAGCCGCCGATGAACACCCCGTCCGTTCCATTCAACAGGGCCCGGAGCACGAACGACAGATCGACTCTGCCCGTGCACATCACGCGGATCAGCTTGGTTTCGGTCGTGTATTGTAGCCTGGAAACTCCAGCTAGGTCAGCAGCACCGTATGCTCACCAGTTGCATACAAAGCCGATGATCTTCGGCTTGAACTCGAATTCTGAACTCATTCTTTCACACCTAGTCAATCAGTCTGTGGAACCGCAGCGTCGATCTGGAAAAATATCTCTTCATCGGTGTAGTGCTTCAGGAGAATGGCGTTTGTCGGACATACTGCGTTACAGAGGCCGTCTCCCTTGCAGAGGACGGCGTTGACATCCGCCTTTTTTCCCAGTTTTGTGTCTTGAAACTCTATGGCATCATACGTGCAGGCCGAGATACACGCCCCGCACGCAATACACTTGCTCTCATCCACCTCGCATACGGATCCCGATGCCGTGACCGTATCCTGTGAGAGAAGAGTGACGGCCCTGCCGGCAGCGCCATAGGCCTGGGCGATCGTCTCCGATATGTGCTTGGGATAATGCGCAGTCCCGCACAGGAAGATGCCGTCCGCAGCAAAGTCGACGGGTCTCAGTTTCACGTGGGCTTCCTGGAAAAAACCGTCCGGGCTCAGGGGGACCTTGAACAACCGGGCTACCTCCTGACTTCCTGCCGAGGGAATGACGGCGGCAGCCAGGACGAGCAAATCGGCGTCCAGTTCGAGTCTCTGCCCCAGAATGGGATCCGGCACGGTGACCCGCACGACGGGCTTGCCTTCCTCGTCTGTGGTAGCCTCCACCCGGGGCCTCTCCTCCGGTTCATATCGAATGAAATTCACGTCCCTGTCCGCAGCCTCGTGATAATGATCCTCCATGAATCCATAGGTCCTCATGTCCCTGAAGAGGATGTAGATATCCATCTCCGGATTCATGTCTTTCAGTTCCAGGGCGTTCTTCACGGAATGGCTGCAACATATCCGGCTGCAATAATTCCTGTCTTCCTGTCTGCAACCCACACACTGGATCATCACCAGACTCCGGGAGTCAGACAGCCTTTGATCTCCCCGGGCGATTTGCTCACCCAGCTCCACCGAGGTAAGTACCCTGTCGTCTTTTCTATAAAGGTATTCATCGGGTTGATATTCGTCGGCACCCGTGGCGAGGATAGCGGCCCCGTGGTGGATATGCTCGGTCCTTCCTTCGGATTCCACCGTTGTCACGAAGTTCCCGACATACCCCGAAACATCAGTGATGGTGGCATCATGGGACACGTGAATGAGGGGGTGCTGATAGACCTTCCGGACGAGGTCACGCAGATAATCCTGAACGTCCAGACCTTCCAGAGTGGAATGGATTCTCCGAGCCATCCCGCCCAGGTCCGGGTTCTTTTCCACCAGGTGTACCTCGAATCCCTGGTTGGCCAGGCTCAGGGCACAGGTCATCCCGGCAAGACCGCCTCCGACGACCAATCCCGCCTTGTTGACGGGCAGCTCGAATTCCTGCAAGGGCTCCAGGGTGGCCGCTCTGGCAACCGACATGCAGACTATTTCCTTGGCTTTGTCGGTGGCCTCTTCCTTCTGCTTGGAGTGGACCCAGGAGCAGTGTTCCCTGATATTGGCCATGTCGAAGAAATATTGATTGATGCCGCCTTCCCGCAGGGTGTCCCTGAACAGTGGTTCGTGTGTCCTCGGCGTGCAGGCCGCAACAACCACGCGATTGATCCCTTTTTCACGGATCGTTTTTGCGATTTGCTCGGCCGCGTCGGTGGAGCAAACAAAGAGGCCTTCTTCCGCGTGAACGACATTGTCCAGGGTTCCGGAGAAATCGACCAGGGACGGAATATCGACAACGCGACCGATATTGGCGCCGCAGTGACACGCGAAGACTCCGACCTTGACCTCCTCCTTCGAGACATCCCTTTCCGGCGGATAGACGCGCTCCTTTGACAGCTTGCCCCGCCGGGAGCTCAGGAGCTCGCCCGTGAGGGCATTCGCCCCGCTGGCCGCCACGACCGATTCGGGAATATCCATTGGACCCTGGAAGGCTCCGCTGATGTAGACTCCCGGGCGAGAGGTCTCGATGGGATTGGTGGGGGTGGTCTTGCAGAATTCGTGAGCGGTGAGCTCGATGCCGAACTTGTCTGCGAGGCCTTTCACGTCGGGAGGAGGATTCAATCCGATGCCCAGGACCACCAGGTCGAACTCTTCCTCCTTGACCCCCTCATCGGGCGTGGAGTACCGGATCGTGACATTCTTGGTTTCGGGGATCTCTCTGCCAACCGACACGTAGCTTCTGACGAACTCGACACCGGAAAGGCTCTTTGCCCTCTGGTAGAAGCGTTCGAAATCCTTGCCGTAGGACCGGATATCATTGTGAAATATGGTGGCCTGCATATCGGCGTCATGGTCTTTTGCCAGGATCACCTGTTTCTGGATATACGTGCAGCATACAGAGGAACAGTAACTCTTTCCTCCATCGTTCACCTGTCTGGAACCGACGCAGTGGATCCAGGCTATCTTGTGAGGGTGTTTCTTGTCGGAAGGGCGTAGTATCTCGCCTTCGTGCGGCCCGGTGGCACACAGGAGTCGTTCGAAGTCGAGACTGGTAACCACGTTGTCCATCTTGCCGTAGCCGTAGTCGCCCCTCAACTCGGGATTGAATACCTCATATCCCGGAGACAGGACGATTGCCCCGACCTTGATTTCTTTCTTCTCGGCCTTTTGATGGAGGTCTATTGCATCGTTCTTGCAGACTCCGACACAGATGGAACACTTCTTGTCCTCGAGGTAGAGGCACCTGTCATCTATGTACGGGACGAGGGGAACGGCCTGAGAGAAATAGATGTGAACGGCCTTGTTGCCTGACAGGTCTTGATTGAAGGGATCGGGTACCTGGACCGGGCAGTACTCCACACAGGTCGTACATCCCGTGCATCTTTCCTCGATGATGTATCTGGGCTTCTTGGTCAGGGTGACCTTGAAGTCTCCTGCTTCCCCTTCGACACCATCGACTTCGGTGTAGGTCAATATCTCTATATTTGGATGCCTGTCGCATTCTATGAACTTGGGCGATTCAATGCACATGGAGCAGTCATTGGTGGGAAAGGTCTTGTCGAGCTGGGCCATCTTGCCGCCGATGGTCGGTGATCTCTCGACGAGATAGACCTTGTACCCCGAGGTGGCGAGATCGAGGGCGGCTTGAATGCCGCTGATCCCTCCACCGACAACCATCACGTCTCCGAAGTTGCTGTCAGCGAGGCCATCCACCAGAGGCCCTTTTTCTGTTTCTTTTTCCAATGCTCTCCGCCCCTAATCCGGTTTCTTCGATTCCATCGCTGCCTGGATGATCTCCACGACATCCTTGACCTCCAGGACTTCGTCGTATTCCAGGGTCAACCTGCTTTCCTCGAAGTTGGTGATGCAATACGGACAGGATGTGGCAAGGACCTCGGCTCCGGTATCCCTGGCCTGCTCCAGCCTGAGGTTGGAGAACCTCTCGTCCTTGGGCGTCTCCATCCAGACTCCGCCGCCGCCTCCGCCGCAGCAGAGGCTGTCCTTGCGGCAATCGGCCATTTCAACGAGCTCCAGACCGGGTATCTTCATCAGGACTTCTCTGGGTTCGTCGTAGATATCGTTATGTCGCCCGAGGTAGCACGGGTCGTGAAAAGTGACTTTCTTCCCGTACTCACCCGTCAGCTCGATTCTCCCCTCGTTGATGAGCTCGGATAAATACTGGGTGATGTGCACGACCTCGAAGTTCACCTTGAATTCCGGATACTCGTTCTTGAAAGTCTCAAAGCAATGGGGGGACGAGACGAGTATCTTCTTCACCCCGTTGTCGATGAAGGCCTTGATGTTTTCCCTGGCCAGGGTTTTGAATACTTCTTCACCGCCCGCCTTGCGAATGCTTTCGCCGCAACAATTCTCCTTGGTTCCCAGTATCCCGAAATCTACCCCGGCCTTATCTAAGATGTTGGCAGTGGCGACAGCGACCTTCCTGAGTCTCGGGTCGTAGCTGTAGTAGCATCCGACGAAAAACAGAACGTCCATTCCTTCGGTGAACGGCTTCACGGACAGGCCTTCCGCCCAGTCAGCCCGGTTCTTTCGGTCCTCGTTCAGGGGATTTCCGTCCGTACTGAGGCTTCCTCCTGCGGTGCGCACCGCACGAACGGCTGCAGGAAAGACCCCGTATTCCGAGGCAATCCTACGCAAGGACACGCCGAGTTCAATCTGATCCACGCCCCTGGGGCATTCCTGGGGGCAGGTCCCGCAGGTCGTGCAACGCCAGATGTCCGTGCCTTCTATCTCCGGCAATCCAAAGGAAGCTTCCCGGATGATCTTTCGAATACTGAAGTCCCTGACCCTGTTCCACGGGCAGACGACATCGCATTTTCCGCATTGATAGCACAATTTATAGACACCGCCGCCGGCCGCCTTGACCTCGTCTATGACTTCTTTCAGGGGGGGTAATGTTTCCACTATTACCCCTTCCCCGACATCCGGATGACTGTGTCCATCAGCTTCTGCCATCCATATTTGTTCGCCATGGATTCCAGTCCGATCTCGATCTCTTCCTGCGCCTCTTCTTCTTCGACTTCCTCTTCCCTCTCCTCGTATATCAGGGCATCGGCCAGGCACCACTGAACACACATGGGTTCTGATAGTGGGGGATCGGACTCACACATATCGCACTTCAGGGGGAGACCGGAATCGGGTTCCTTGAAAACGTCTCTGGATGGGCAGGAAGCCCTGCAGAATGAACACTCGTCGTATTCCTTCCCGTCTATGGTGTACTTGTCCCTGCCTGCACACTCGGCGGCGGCATATTCACCCGCGTAAACGGGAACATAGATGTCTCTCAGTGGATCATGGATCACCCGGATGCGAGCCCTCTCCGGGTTATTGCTGCTATACTTTGGCATGGCGTGAAAGGCGGAGCATATCATCTCACATGCCCGGCAACCATTGCATTTATCAACATCAATTTTGATTGATTTGATTATCTTCTTCTTTTTTTCAACGGCCACGGTTCACTCCATCCGCGCTAGTTCTTCTCTTCTTCATTTGAAGTCTCCATGGAAGGGGCATCTTCACCATCCGCCAAGATCCCCCTCTTAATGAAGTCTTCGCTCACGTAATCCAGGGATAGTTCGTTCAGGGCCTCTCGAGTTGGAATGCCCTGCTCGTTCCACCCCTTGAATTTGTAGTACTCATCCAGGAGCTTTGTTTCGAGCTCGGGAAACCTCCTCTTCCAGTGATCCTCGGGAGGCTTCTCGTCTTTTCTCCTCATGCCTCTTCGTATGTTGACGGCTCTGACCAGGTTCCGGTTCCTTTTGGCAATCTGCTTCAGTCCCTCTTCATCCATGTCGATGCCGGTCGCCGATGAGATGAAGGTCGGATAGTTGTGTATGTGATAGGGCGGCTTCAGGGGAAACGACGACAGGCCGGCGCACATCCCGATGGAGTCATCGATGTAGTGCATCATCTCTTGCCAGTTCACGATTTCGCAAGTTGCTTCAGCGTGTGGATAATGCGGGATCGATTGCTCGCCGCGCAGCTCCCAGTCCAGGAACCACTGTTTGAACCTCTCATCGGGCACATGGACCCAGTCCTTCACGAACTCTTCTCTTTCCTCTCTCGTGACAAAAGGCGCCTGGGGGAAATTTCCTTCGATCTGGGTGATGTTGATCTTCTCGCCGGTGGAATACATGAGGAAATATATGGGATTCAGCATTCCAAGCTTGAGGGGAAGCTGCTCGTGTTTCTTGATATTGTTATGGGCATATTCTTCGGCACCATTGCCGATCTGTTCGGCCGCCCAGTGGGTGCCGTTGGCCAGGATATCGCCGATTCCTTCCCGCCGGACAATCCTGTCCAGCAGCCAGTAGAACCGCCCCTCGTTGTCGGCCGGCATTCCTGGAAAGTCCTGGTCGGTCAAGATGCCGGCTTCGTAAAGTTCGAGGGCGAAGGCCATGACTTGCGGGGCCGAGAACCCGTCCACTCCGTACTCCGTGGCGCTCTGAGCGATACTCAGGCCGAATTCCAGATCGGACATGGCCGCCATGGTATAGGTGAGTTTCGAGAAACACTTCATCATGTAGGTCGGAAGGCCGGGGACGGTGATCGTGGCCGCGCATTTCATCGGGCAGTTGTGGCAACTGATCAGCCGCGTCCGCATGTTTTCCATGGTCTCCGTCCACTTCTTGGCAACTTCCTCCGTCCAGAAGCCTTTTCTGCGGTGGCGGGAATTACCCCAGGCGAAGTTTTCGGTGTGCCACTTCTCATCGTGGATCGCCATCTCCTGCGGCGACCCGAGTCCGGCCAGAATGGGCATGACCCCCGAAATCGGCTTGTCTCTCCGGTTTTCAATGTATTTCATGACTTCGTTGCAGAGTTCGAAGAACTCGGCCGGTCGGGCAATGTTGACGTCCTTGGTCCCGCGGACGGCGATCGCCTTCAAGCCCTTGTCTCCCATGACAGCACCGATTCCGCCCCGGCTGGCGCTGGACCTGCCCTGCTCGATGGAAGCGAAATAGACCCGGTTCTCGCCGGCCAGGCCGATGGAAGCCACCTGGGCCTTCGGCTCTTTCAACTCCTGTCGAATGAGCTCTCCGGTTTCAATGGAGCCTTTCCCCTTCAGGTGAGAGGCATCACGTATTTCAACCTTGTCGTTGTTGATCCACAGATAGACCAGATCGGGGGACTTGCCGCGGATGATCACCTTGTCGTAGCCCGCGTACTTCAACTCCGGCGCCCAGAACCCGCCCATGATTGAATATGCCATCAACAATGTCTGGGGAGAGAAGGTGGAGACAATGGTGCGATTGCACCCGACGGCGGGTGTGCCGACCAGGAGTCCGGTGCTGAATATGAGCAGATTCTCGGGAGAAAAGGGTTCCGCTTCAGGTGGGACCCTGTCCCACAATATCTTGGCGTTGGTACCCAGACCCCCCAGGTACAGTTCCGTCAATCTCGGGTCGGTTGCAACCCTCTCGATGTTGCCTCTGGTCAGATCAACTTCCAGATTGAATCCTGTCTCTGCGTACCTCATTTATCCTCCTGTTTATTTTCTTGTTTCATCAACTTCCGCCGGACTCTGGAGGTTTTCGATACCCGCCCAGAAAGAGCTCCACCAGACTCTCGGAAAGTTCAGATGGATCGTTTCGCTTCGGATCGAACCACATCACGATCCAGTTCAGCATTCCAAACAGGTAGAGTGTCGCAAGGTTGGGTTCCACCCTGGCTCCCTGATCCTGATCTCTGAGCCTGTGCAAGATCTGCCGCGTCAACTCGAAATACCGCTGCCTGCGCCTCAAAACCTGCTGGTAGTAGTCCCCCTCCAGGGAAC
Source organism: uncultured Planctomycetota bacterium (assembly GCA_964485695.1). GTDB lineage: Bacteria > Planctomycetota > JAFGQW01 > JAFGQW01 > JAFGQW01 > CAZAKZ01. Next base: position 9,596 of record CAZAKZ010000087.1, read on the forward strand.
CCAGCTCGGTTGTACACACCTTCAGCTCGGGCAGGTGTTCAACCAGGTAGCGTACATAGCCATGAACCATCGCCTCGAGATGGCTCTCCGGCACGGCAGGCCTGTTCAGTATGGCCTCCAGCTCCTCGGCCAGCACGCCGAAGGTGTGATACTGGATGAAGAAGAGAAGCTCTTCTTTACAGCTCACATAGTGGTAAAGCCCGGAAAGACTGAATCCCGTGGCCTTGGCCACCTGCCGGATGGAAGCCTTCTTGTACCCCAGCTCGGCAAAAGTCCGGGCTGCACACGTCAACAGATGGAGACGTTTCTCGTCGAAGCGGGCGGTCTTGCCGCTGCTCAGTTCCTTGTAGAGCTCGATGGCGCGCCCTTTCTCGGATCGCCTGTTTCCGGGCAAGGTAGAAATACGTTCGAACGTTCGTTCGAAATCATATTTTCAAAAGGCGTCCCTGTCAAGCAGGGGAAAACAGCCTGAATTCAGCCTTTTTTCTCTGGATTTATACAGGAGACCACGTGCTCTGAATTTAGGTGTACATCGATCCGGAGAACGGTTCCGGATGGGCCGATCGCTCACGAATCCTGGTTTTCCGGCGAGAGGATCCGCTTCCAGTCGGTGTAAATGTGCATCCTGGGTCCACGTGCATACCCGATGAGCGTGATCCCCCATTCCTGAGCCAGCTCGACCGCCAGGTGGGTGGGGGAGTTGAAGGAGGCGACCACCGGCGTTTGCATTCGCGCCGCCTTGCCCAGCATCTCGATGGACACGCGGCCGGTGGTCAGCAGAACAGCCTCGGTCATGGAAATCCCCCGGGACAGGCACTCGCCGGCGATCTTGTCGAGGGTGTTGTGGCGGCCGATGTCCGTGGTGATGACCCGCAACTGATGGCCGTCGCTCAATCCACTGGTGTGAAATCCGCCGATGCGGAGATGGTCGGCGTCGACGGTTTCCATCAACTGGCCCATCAGGGCCGAGATTTTCCCGGCCGTGACCTGGAATGACGAGCGGACCGGTTCCCGGGCCGCGGCCAGGTCCACGAAGGTGATTCCACCCCCGCAACCGCTGGTCAGGGTGCGACGCCGGGGCAGGCGAAGCTCTCGGTCTCGCATCTCGACCCGGATCACCCTGTCGGCGCCCTGGCTGATCTGCAGGTCGGCCACTTCGTCGGGGCCGGCGATGAGCCCCTCGTTGTAGAGAAAGCCCAGCACGAAGAAGTCCAGCTTGTCGGGGGTGCAGAGAACCGTCAGCCAGTGCTGGCCGTTGACAATGAGCGGCCAGGCCGACTCGATCACCATGGGCTTGGTGGAAGAGCTGGCTCCGTTCTCATCACAATCGAGGAAATTGACAGGATCGCTGTGCGCCACGGCCACGGCGGGGGGTGTGGGTAGCTTATCTGTTGACCGTCGCTTCCCGTTCTTGGACATGTTTCCTCTATCGAGTCCCATTTTTATTAGCCGTGTCCTGGATTTCTGCGCTGGACTATATGACCCTGGCGATTCCCAGGAACCAGAGTGCAACGGTGATCACGGTTACGCCGCCGGTCGCCAGACCCGATTTGAACGCGAAGGGATTCACCGTCTTGCTCTTGAGAATACCTCCAAGGTGGTGGCAAGCCGGCACGGCTACAAGGTTGATCGCGGCTGCTATGGTGCCGCTGATTCCAACGTAGCGAATGACTCTCTCGAGGCTCCAGGATTGATAACTGAACACGTAGGTGATCAACAGGGCGAAGAGGATGTACCCGGTATAGGTGGCGGTCAGGCCGAAAACAGCCCTGTTCTTGATCTTGAACAGGCTGGAACACAGATCGTAGGACAGGCCCAGCAGGAGCACCGCCAGGAAGTGACAGACGAAAAACTGGACATTCAGGAACTTGAAGAGCATGGCGATGGAGGCGATGGCCGTCGCTGAACCCCTTTGCGGGAGGTAGTGCTTGGCAACCGTCAGGATCATGAAGGCGACGACCGTGAGGGGAGCCGAGTAATGAGGGACATGGGCGCTTTTCAGGAATCCCCCCAGGACGACTTCCGCCGCACCCCAGAGGCAGGCAAAAAACAGAATCGCCAGAACGTGTTCCTTCCTCATCGATTGTCCTTCCGGTTCCTCAACTTCTCCAGGAAAGAGACGATTCCCGACACGTCATCCGGGCCGTAAACCGGCAGGTCCGTATCGAGAGGCATGTCGCTCACGTACGCGACGATCTCCTCTGTTTCTTTCAGGGGCGGATCCAGCTCGCCGATTCCGCGGCGGACGAGCAGCATCTTCTTGACAGAAGGATCGTAATTATAACCCTCCACCAGGACAAAATCAAAATCTGCAAAATAACTCCGCACTGTGTCCTTGATGCTCAATTCCGACATTCTGGGTCTGATGAGGCCCACGCGGTCCTTTGAGGACAGAAGCGTTCCTTCTCCTCCGGCCTGCGTGAATCTCCAGGAGTCCTTTCCCTCGACGTCGAGGTCAAAGCCGTGCAAGCAGTGTTTTGCCACGGCGACCCGGTAGCCCCTTTTCTTCAGCTCGGGCAGGAGCTTGAGAATGAGGGTGGTCTTTCCCGAGTCGGATTTTCCGCCCATGGAAATCACAGCAGGTGTGTTCTTCATTGGATCACCTTCTCTCTGTCCCGACAGGCCGGTGCCCACTCCGTGGAAATGCCCCTTGCCTATGCCCCTTGCTCCCCGCAGCAGTCCCGGTAGCGCTTCTCCCCGGTGGCCGCCTCCCTGTTCTTCAGCGCGTTCAGGATCTTCTCCGGGGTGATGGGCAGGTCCTTCACCCATACCCCGGTGGCGCTGGCGATGGCGTGGGCCACGGCGCCCAGCACCGGCAGGGTGCTCCCCTCGCCGATCTCCTTGGCGCCGTAGGGCCCCCTGGGCTCGTACGAATCCACGATGCCGCTGAAGATCTCCGGGGCGTCCTTGATGGTCATCATGGCGTATCCGTGCAGATCCGGGTTCAGGATGCGCCCCCGCTCGTCGTATTGCACGTCCTCCAGGAGTGTCTCGCTCGCACCCATGACGATGGCCCCCTCCACCTGGCCGTGCACGGCACGCGGATTGATGGGGGTGCCGCAGTCGTGGTAGTCCGTGAACTGCTCGATGTCCACCTTGCCCGTGTCCAGATCCACGGTGATCTCGCACACCGAGGTGCCGAAGGAGTAGGCCGGGCTGGTGCCGACCGTGGCGCCCTTGTGATCACCGCCGAGTCCGTCGGGAGGCTTGTAGCAGCCGGTGCCCACCAGCGGGCCGTTGTCGTTGAAGTACCTCCGGGCCACCTCCTCCCAGGGTACGCTCCGCGACTCATCCCCCTTCACGAACATCCGGGCGCTGCGGGCCTCCACCTCGGAATCTGAACAATCGAGCATCCTTGCCGCAACCGGCCGCATCCTGTCCACCACGGCTGCTCCCGCCCTTGAGACCGCGTGGCCGGCCATGAGCGTCACCCGCGAGGAATACGCCCCCAGGTCCAGCGGCGAGATGTCGCTGTCCTCGCTCCGGATGCGCAGCCGCGAGGCCGGAATGCCCAGGGCCTCGGCGCACATCTGGGTGAGCACCGTGTCGCTGCCTTGGCCGATCTCGGCCGCGCCGATCATCAGCACCGCAGCCATGCCGTCCTCGGAGATCTTCAACACGGCGTTGGCGTGCGGAAAGACGGACTTCTTCTGAAAGGGTTCCCGCGGCTTCTCGTGCGAGAGCTGGACCTGCCCCCGGTAGATGCAGTAGCCCGCACCCGACACGAATCCGCCGCACCCCACCCCGATGCCCTTTCCCGGCGGGAGCTTTCCGTACTTCTCGTCCCAGCCGCTCCTCGAGCAGGCGGACTCCAGCGTGGCGAGAAATTCGCAGCTCCCGATGTCCATGTCGTTCACGGTGAGAGTGTTCGGGGTCATGGCGTTTCGGCGGCGGATTTCGATGGGATCGAGGCCCAGATCATCGGCCACCATGTTCAGCAGGCACTCGAACGCGAACCGGGGCTGCGGCACGCCGTGGCCTCGCATGGCACCGCAGGCGGGCTTGTTCGTCATCACCCGGTAGCCCTTGTAGTCGTAGTTAGGGATGTGGTAGAGGGAGGGCATCAGGCTGCCGGCGTAGTAGGCCGTGGCCACGCCGAAGGAGGTGTAGGCACCGCCGTCCAGGTGGATCTCGCTCGTGAACGCCTTGATCTTGCCGTCCCGGTCCACGCCCAGCTTGAACTTCATGTGCTGCTTGTGGCGGCCGCGGCCGTGGTGGAACATCTCCGCCCGGGCGTAGACCATCTTCACCGGCCGGCCGATCTTCCTGCTGAGGATGGCCGAGCATAGATCCAGAGGCGAGGTCTCGGCCTTGCCGCCGAAGCCGCCTCCCACCGCCGGCCTGATCACCCGCACCTTGCCCAGGGGAATGTGCAGCACGTGCGCCATCATGTATTGCACGTAGTGCGGCACCTGGGTGGAGGTGTAGAGCACCAGGGTGCCGTCGTGGTCCCAGGTGGCGATGGAGGCGTGCGGCTCCATGGGACACTGGTAGACGCTGTTTCCGACGAAGGTCTCCTCGCGGACGTGGTGCGACTCCCGGAAGCCCCGTTCCGTGTCGCCGAACCTGTTATCCACCACGGTGTTGATGTTGTTCTCGTAGCGGTCGTGGAGCTGCGGCGCCCCGTCCGCCACGGCCGCGTGCGGATCAAAGACCGCGGGGAGCTCCTCGTATTCCACAGTGATGAGCGAGAGCGCTCGCTCCGCCGTCTTCTCGTCCACGGCCGCCACCGCAGCCACCTCGTCGCCCACGTGGCGGACCTTTTCCCTGGCCAGCACGTATTCGTCGTAGCGCGGAGGGGACACGCCGTACATCGTGTCCGGCACGTCCGCCCCGGTGATCACCGCCAGCACGCCCGGCAGTGAAACGGCCTTCGATACGTCGATCCGCTTGATGCGGCCGTGGGCTATGGGCGAGCCGAGGATCTTGCCGTGGACCATGTTCTTGAGCGCGATGTCCTCGGTGTAGAGCGCCCGACCCGTCACCTTGTCCGCGGCGTCCACGCGCGGGATGGACACGCCCACCGTCTCGTGTTTCGACTTTTCCGGCGTCTCGTTATTGCAGGTGCAGCCGTCGTGGTTCTCGTGATGCCCACACCTTTTCACCGCTCGCAGGATTCCCGAGTAGCCGGTACACCGGCACATGTTGCCCGCAAGCGCCTCCTTGATCTCCTCGTCGGAGGGATCGGGGTTGTTCTCCAGGAGCGCAGTCGCCGTTGTGACCATGCCCGGCGTGCAGAACCCGCACTGGATGGCGCCCTCGTGCACGAAGGACTTCTGGAGCGGGGAGAGTTCCCCCTTCTCCGCGAGGCCCTCAACGGTGGTGACGGCTCTGCCCTCCATCCCGGCGGCCAGCACCAGGCAACTGTTCACGGGCTTCCCGTCCACGAGCACGGTGCAGGCCCCGCAATCGCCCACGTTGCATCCCTTCTTCGTCCCGGTCAGCTGCAGCTTGTCCCTAAGCACGTCCAGCAGCGTATCGCTCGGATCCACGGCAACAGTGTATTCGTTGCCGTTCACGGTGAGGGTGCGGACGACGGTCATGCCGTGGACTCCTTTGCTCGTTTGTAAGCGCTCCACAGCGCCCGCCGGGTCAGCGCTTCCACCAGATCACGACGGAATTCGGCCGTGCCCCGAACGTCGGTAATGGGTTCGGCTGCGGCCCTGGCGGCCCCGGCCGCGGCTTGAACGGATTCCGCATCCGGCTTTTTTCCCGCCAGCGCCGCCTCTGCTTCCGGGACGTGCTTGGGAGTCGGCGCAACGGCATTCAGGACCACGCGGGCCTTCTGCACAGTGCCGCCTCCAGTGCCGTCTCCGTCCAGGAGCAGGGAGGCGGCCACGCCGGCCACGGCGATTGCGTTGCCGTTGCGCTGTGCGAACCGGGCGTACGCGGCACCGAATCCCTGCGGCATCTCCGGGATGTGGATGGCCGTCAGAACCTCGTCGCTGCGCCTGAGGGTCTGGCGCGGCCCCGTGAAGAAGGTATCCAGCGGCACCCGGCGCTCTCCCTCCATGGACCACAGCGTGACGGATGCGCCCAGAGCCTTCAGGATGGGGGGGAGGTCCGCACACGGCACCGCACTGGTGATGTTCCCACCGGCCGTGGCCATGTTGCGCACCTGCTGGGCGGCCATCTGCAGGGCGGCATCGAGAATCGGGGAATACTTCTCGCTTACCAGCGACGAACGACCCAGCTCCGTGATGGTGGTGAGCGCTCCAATGCGGAGCCCCTCGTCGGTTTCCGAGATGCCGTGCAAGCATTCGATCCGGTTCAGGGAAATGAGGTGACTCGTGGAGACCCGGCCCGTCTTGAGATCGACGAGAACATCCGTGCCCCCCGCGAGCCAGCGGGCATCCGGGCCGTGCTGGGCCATCAGGGAGGCAGCCTGTTTCAAGGTGCCGGCTTCATGCAGTTCAATATCCGGTATGTACATTTCTCTGGCTCACAGTAGTACCATGAATGTCATGTTCACGCTTCTCGGCCACACGTCCCTCAATCTCCCTGTGCGTTCATGTTGGATACCCCGTCCCCTCCGTGGGGGCCTCTCTTTTCTGAGGTCGTACCCGCGGTAGAGCCGGTTCAACGTGCCGCAGAGCCACAGGGTGGAGACATGCCGGGACGTGGTCGAGTTTCTCGTCGTAAGTGACTTGTATTTCAGAGTTTCGAGTGCCTGCCACGGAACCCGGGTCAAGCCCGGACGCTCGTTAAACAATAACCGTTGAAACGAACAAAAAATGACAATCCATTGCGACCGTCCACTCGAGAACTATTGTTTAAGAAACCGTGCATTGTCAAGGAGATAGATCCGAGAAGACGCTTGACCGCCTGGACAAAAATGCCAGAATCGCTGCTGGTCTGCATGAGATACATTCTGCAGCTGAATGTCATTTGCGGTACTACACCGCCCCTCCAGGTGAACATACGCTCGTTCGGTTTCCGGGGGCAAATCAGCCAGTGGATAAACTCTCGCGGACCTCAATCGGTCTTTTTCGCCCAGGTCCGTCCATGTCGGCTTCATCGATACTTTCCATTGTATCGACTCATCCGCCGAGGACGAACCGGGGCGAAAGATCCTCGATTCTGGCCTCGCGCCAGTTTATCCACTGGCTGATACTCGCGGCTGAACGTTCATTTTTTCCAGGAAAGCGTGAACCATGATACTTGAAGGCAAGAAGGCAATCGTGACGGGCGGCAGCCTGGGGATCGGCGCATCCATCGCCCGCGGACTGGCCAGGGAGGGTGCCAGCGTAGCGCTCAATTTCCGGAAGCACGACACCGAGGCCAACCAGGTGGTGGCGGATGTGGAGGCTCTGGGTCAGAAGGGCCTGGCCGTGAAGGCGGATGTGTCAAACTTCGAGGACGCCCGGCACATGGTCATCGAGGTGCGGGAGAAGTTCGGAGGCCTCGACATCCTGGTCTGTAATGCGGGCATCAACTGGGACGGTGTCATCTGGAAGATGACGGAGGAGCAGTGGGATACGGTGCTCAACATCAACCTCAAAGGGTACTTCAACTACGTGCGGGCCGCGGTGGAGATCTTCAAGGAGCAAAAGTCGGGCAAGATCGTCAACGTCACCTCCATCAACGGCATGCGGGGGAAATTCGGTCAGACCAACTACTCGGCCTCGAAGGCCGGCATCATCGGATTCACCAAGGCGCTCGCCCGCGAGCTGGGCCGCTCCAACGTAAACGTCAATGCACTGGCGCCGGGACTCATCGAGACGGACATGATGAAGAACGCCCCGCAGAAGGTACTGGACATGGCGCTGAATGAGATCGTCCTGGGGCGGCTGGGACAGCCGGAGGAGGTTGCGGACGTGGTGTCATTCCTCTGCAGTGAGGGTGCAAGGCACATCACGGGCCAGGTGATCCAGGTGGACGGGGGCCAGTACATCTAGTATGGTCCCGACCATATAATAACCATCTCAGGAGAGAATCGTGGAACTGAACGACATTGTTGCAATCAGCGCATTGCGCACGCCCATGGGACGTTTCGGCGGAACCATCAAGGACATGGCGGTGTTCGATCTCGGAGCCATCGCGATCCGTGAAGCCGTGAAACGGGCTGGCGTGCCGGGCGACGCCATCGACGACGTGTGCTACGGGAGCTGTCGCCAGGCCGGCAACGGACCGAATCCCGCACGGACGGCCGTGGTCCGGTCCGGCCTACCCGTCCAGGTACCCGTCCAGACCATCAACATGGCCTGTCCCTCCGGGATGCGGTGCATCACCATGGCGGCACAGGCAATCCGGCTGGGCGACTACAAGACCGCGGTCGTGGGCGGCATGGACAGCATGAGCACCATTCCCTACCTGCTGAAGGACTGCCGCTGGAGCGGCTTCAAGATGGGGCCCCGCACCCTGCTGGATGGCTGGTCCGACAGCATCGATCCGGCGTGCGACATGGGCATGGGCCAGACCGCGGAGAACCTCGTGGACAAGTACGGGATCTCGCGCGATGCGCAGGACGAGTATGCTGTGGAGAGCCACAAGAAGGCGGCTCACGCCCAGGCCAGCGGCTGGTTCGACGAGGAGATCGTACCGGTGGAGATACCGGCAAAGCGTAAAGAGCCCGCCATCCTCTTCGAGAAGGACGAGACCATCCGTGGGGACTCCTCCGTGGAGAAGCTGGCCAAGCTGAAACCGGCGTTCAGGAAGGACGGCAGTGTCACACCGGGCAACGCGTGCGGCATGTCCGACGGGGCCACGGCCCTGGTGCTCACCTCGCGGGCCCAGGCAAAGGCGCTGGGGGCGACGCCCCTCTTCTCCCTCGTGGCCTTCTCCACAGTGGCGGTGGCGAACGAGACCATGGGCGAGGGGCCGGGCGTGGCCATCCCCGAGGCCCTGGACCGGGCCGGCATGACGCTGGACCAGATGGACCTCCTCGAGGTGAACGAGGCGTTTGCCGTCCAGGTGCTGGCCAACGAGAAGGTGCTCGAGTGGGACCGCAGCAAGTTAAACGTCCACGGCGGCGCCATCGCCCTGGGCCATCCCACCGGCATCAGCGGCGCCCGCATCGTGGTGACCTTGTATCACGCCCTGAAGCGCACCGGCGGAGAGCTGGGCATCGCCAGCATCTGCGGCGGCGGCGGCGTGAGCATGGCGCTGATCATCAAGCGGGAGAGCTAGAACAATGGACAGCTACGAGTTCCTCGAGGTGGGCGTGACGGACGGTATCGCCATGATCACGATGAACCGGCCGCCCGTGAACATACTCCACATTCCCATGATGACGGAGCTCAACTCCGCACTGGAAACGGTCATCGAGAAGGAGAACCTGGCGGCCGTCGTGATCCGGGCCGAGGGCAAGGCCTTCTCGGCCGGGGTGGACGTGAGCGACCATGTCGGCAACAAGATGGTGGAGATGATCCGGCAGTTTCACGGCATCTTCCGGAAGCTGGCCTCCACCGACGCCCTCACCATAGCCGCCGTGGGGAAGGCAGCTCTTGGAGGCGGCTGCGAGGTGGCCACCTTCTGCGACATCGTCCTGGCCTCGGACCAGGCCAAGTTCGGCCAGCCCGAGGTGTCGGTGGGAGTGCTGGCGCCGGTGGCGGCGTGCTTGTTCCCGCTGCAGGTCGGTATCAAGAAGGCCGTGGAGCTCAACGCTCTGGGTATGGTCATCGACGCCGCAGAGGCGCACCGCATCGGCCTTGTGAACCAGGTCTGGCCCGCCAGCGAGTTCGAGGCCTGTGTCGAGGAGTATCTGGACCGGATCCGCAAGCTCTCCAGACCGGTGGTCCGCATGGCCAAGCGGGCCACGGTCCTCGTGGACCGGGAGCGGATCCTCGACCATCTGGACCGCGTGGAAAAACTCTACCTGGATGACCTGATGAAGCTGAGCGACGCCCACGAGGGTATCGCTGCGTTCATGGAAAAGCGGGAACCGACCTGGAAACACGAGTGATGGCGACCGGTTCCGGAGCCCGTTTCGGAGTAGTATGATCCATGCTGAACGAAGGTGAGCTCGGCGTTCATCCACCCGGGGCGCTCGGCGTTGCGTTCTTCATCCACGCCAGCGCCGACTGCTTCATCGGCACGGGAGCCGACGGAATCACGCAGCCCCTCATGAAGATCGGCTCCCTGAACCTCGACGACAGCTGCAAGTTCCGCACCATCCCCCTCAAGGACCGCATCTTCGCCAACGTCCTGGAGGCCGACGCCCTCGGCCGCGTTCCAGAAGTTCTGATGGTGTGCTGCAATCCCGACCAGCTGTGCATGTTCACCGGCGAGCTGACGCGGTTCCTCGAGAGTCTGGCCGAACGCGGGCGGCTCGAGGACGTAGAGGCCATCCGCCGGGAGGTGCCCATCTGCCTGATCCTGCCCAACGGCATCCTGGCGGAGCAGACGGTGGGGACCTACCGCGAGCAGATCCTCGAGTCCGTGCTCATGCGCCGGCTGTCCGGCTTCACCGATACGATGAAGGTGGCTGTCCTCGATCGAGTGGTACGGGGCGTCTCGCTCCAGGCCGGGGGGCGTCGCGGCAGCGGTGCGGACACCGTGTATCTCCTCGAGCGCAAGGGCACCCTGGTCTTTGCCGGGGGCGGCGATTTCGAGCGGGAGCGCATCGATACGGTCCTCACCACCCACGACTATCCCTTCAAGCACGCCCGCGGCGTCCCCGGCACGCGCATCGAGTTCGACAAGGCCATGATCTCCATCGTCCTGAACGTGGGGGGCCTGATTCACACGGTGAAATCCAGCGGCGAGCTCATCGACCTCAGGATGGGCGATCTGTGCAAGGACCCCACCAAGGCGGATTTCGTCGAGGAGATCACGCGCGCCGTGTTCGACGTGGGCCAGGCCGTGGAGGCCTATCCACCGGAAGCGAAATACGATGACGTGTGGGCCGGCCACCGCGCCACGATCCTCGCCCACGCCGGCCACGTCACCAGTTCCCTGAAGACCTTTCGGGATGCTCTGACCGCGGGCTTCGTGAGCATCCAGCTCTTCTCCAACGAGGAGTGGTTGCTTACGCCACTGGCGCGGTACGCCGGCAACGCAGGACTCCGGAAGGAAAAGGAGCTCTTCATCAACCTCAGGCACCAGGCACAGGAGTCGATGGCCAACGCGATTCACTATCGGGACTGTGGCCCCGATGGAGGCAATACGGGAACCAGAAACATGAAACTGACTGCACAGCGCAACTTTACCATTGAGCTCTTCGAGGCCGGCTCGGACAAGCTGGTCCTGGTCGGATCCATGCTCGACAACGAGCACCTGGTCAAGCTCGAGCTGGAAATCTACCTGCCCGACGAACAGATCACGCGAAGCCGCCTGGAAATGATCCAGGTGCCATTTCCGGTGTGCCGGGAGGTGGATTCGCTCGCGGACAGCCTGGTGGGTCTCCGCATCGAACGTGGCGTCATCAACGAGATCCAGCGTCGGGTGGGGGGGCACCTCGGGTGCTCGCACATCAAGGAACTGGCCTCGAACATGGTCTATTTCGTGGCCTCGAGCCTGGTGAATCAACGCATGGGCCTGGACCCCGCGGACCCCGCCTTCCGGAACAAGCCTCCGGACGAGCGGTTCGAGATGACCAAGGAATTGCTGAGCGACTCCTGCCTGGCCTACTGCCAGACAACGGCGTGGGGCCTGGACAAGCGTATCGGCATCCAGAGAATGGGCGAGGAACACTCGCATCCCGTACCCCTGGGAGACCACGAACCTTCCATGGGGGCACTTCTCAAGGACCGGGCCGGAAAGTGGACCGACAAGGCATTCATTCGCTGGCGGGAGGGGGAGGACGTTCGGTCCATCACCTGGAGCGACTTCACCGGCACCACGTTCCACATCGCCCGCCACCTCCTCGACCAGGGGATCAACCACGGAGACCGTGTGGTGGTGATCTCCGAGAACCGCCCCGAGATGTTCATGGTCGAGCTGGCCGTCATGGCCATTGGCGCGGTGTCGGTGCCGGTCTTCGCGGGCTCCCGGCCGAACCAGGTGGCCTATATCCTCGACAGCGCGCGGCCGCGGTTCGTGGTGGTGTCGACCCCGCAACAGCTCGAGAAGATCCAGAAGGAAAGGCATGCCTGGATCGAGAAGATCTTCTGCATGGACTTCGATGATGCTACCCGCGATGGAGGCGCCCTGGATTTCGACTCCATCACAGAGGAAGGCGGGGTGTCGGATCAGCGCCTGACGAGCCACATCGATGCCGTTCACGCCGACGACCTGTGTGTCATCCTCTACACCTCGGGCACCACGGGCGCTTCCAAGGGAGTCATGCTCTGCCACCGGCACCTTCTCTCCCAGCAGAAGGCCATCTCCCAGGTCTGGGACGTGGGCGAGAACGACGTCTTCCTGAATTACCTGCCGTGGCACCACGGCTTCGGCGGCCTCTTCGAGCGGTTCATGACCTTGTATAACGGCGCCGAGCTTTGCATCGACGACTCCCGGGGAAAGAGTACGGACCGTCTGATCCAGAACTGGAAGGCCTACGATCCCACGATTTTCTTCGCCGTTCCCCGGGTTCATGACATTCTGGTGGCCCAGAGCCTACAGCGGCGGGAAGCGGAGGAGATCCTGTTCGGCGGCCGGCTGCGATTCGTCTTCTCCGCCGGCGCTCTTCTGCCCGCTCCCGTGGAGACGGCGTACCGCGCCCACGGCATTCCCGTGGTGGAGGGCTGGGGCCAGACCGAGACCTCGCCCTGCGTCACCGTCACCACCACGGACACGGGATGGCGGAGCGGCTACGTGGGCAAGCCCCTGCCCGGTGTCTCGATTCGCATCGACGCCGATCAGGAGATCCTGGTCAAGGGGCCCAACGTAATGGAGGGCTACTTCGACTCTCAGGAGGACACGGCCCACGTCGTCGGCAGGGATGGTTGGTTCCGCACCGGGGATCTCGGTGAGTACACCCGCGACGGGCTTCATCTCCTCGGGCGCAAGGACGGCACCTTCAAGCTCACCACCGGCGACAAGGTGCATCCCCTGGGCATTGAAACCTCCCTGGTCACCGAGTCACCCTACATCCGGTCTGCAGTCGTTTTCGGAAGCGGCAAGGACTACGTCGGCGTCCTGGTCTATCCGGACTTCGAGAACCTGCAGGCCTGGGCGGCCAGCCAGGGCATCGAGTCCGCAGGCCTGGTCACCGATCCGAAAATCCTCGACCTCTTCAAGAGGGAAATCGGACGCATCAATCCACTCATCGAGGTGAAGCACCATCGGGTGAAGCGGGCCGTCCTGGCCGATCGCGGCCCCTCGAGAGGCAATGGCGAGGTCACGCCTTCCGGGAAACTCGTGCACAAGGCAGTGCTGAAGAATTATCAGAAGAAGATCGATGCCCTGTTCGCCCCGGATCCGGCGGAGGATGTGATCCAGATCGACGTCGATTCGGCCCCGTAGCGCCAGCAGGGCTGCGGCGGCCATCTCCTGCGTCGATTTCAGGCGTCAGCGGGATTCCATGCCCTGAGCCTGTATGCCAACTACTTGAAGCACCCCAGCTGGCAGTGGACGATTTTCACCTTCTCTTCGTCGCAGATCTCCCCGATCTCCTCCAGGGAAATGCCGTTTTCTCTGCTGATCTGGAATGCCTTCGTACAGGGCAACTTCATCTTGCCATTCACATCAACGGCTGAATCGAGAACCAGTTTCTTCTTTTCCTCGGTCTCCATTCCAGGGTCCTTCTCCTGATAAAAAACGAAAATCCCCACGGATTTGGCTTTGAATGTAGCCGTGCTATCAGTACGGACATTTCGGATAACATGCACAAAAAATCATCACGGGCACCAGGGTCCTGCAGTCCTCCGGAAACTCGGTGGACCACGTCACCCACATTCTGTTAACTTTTCCGGCGATGAAATAACAGGACTTTTCTGATGTTTTTCAGAAGTCTTTTTTCATCGATGGGCTTGTCAAGATATCCTTCGGGAGGTGGCACTGTTCGCTGGTAGATCAACCGCCGCAGTTCTGGTTTTCCCGTGATTATGCATACCGGAATGTCCCTGAGTTCCGGGTCCTGGCGTATCTCTTCAAAGACCTGACACCCATCCATACCCGGCATCTGGATATCGAGTGTCATCAGATCGGGCATTTCTCTCCGAGCGACCTCCAGCGCTTCGACACCATCGCGAGCTTTTACCACTGTTGCGCCGTTGTCCTCCAGTACCGTGCTGATAAAATCGAGAATGTCTGGCTCGTCGTCGACAACGAGTATCTTGAAATCTGAAAGATCAAGCATTCATTTGCTCCAAACACATGATAGGTACGTATATGGACACTACCCGGTTAGGCGATCCCGCTCGGCGTTCCCGAGTATGAGGTCAGGCCCACCCGGCCATGGAACTGCCGGGATTGTCCTACTCGCTGACGCTTACCTTGACTTGGCGGCCTGGAACTGCATTCTCCAGGAACCTTGAGGCTCCGAGTGGCCACCTCCCGATTCCAATTATCTCCCAAGAGAACAGCTCTGTGAGGTGCGAGGTACAACCGGTGTATGAAGGAGATGGAGTGGCTCGCAGGGAAACCAGGTAGTCGGGTGAGTAGAAATCCGGTCCGACATCTGGTGGACAGGACGGGAATCATATTACTTCTTCTGGGGTATCCATTTAACCGGACCGGTGGTAAGCTGAGTCGATGGATCACCC
>CAZAKZ010000088.1:0-23847 GCA_964485695.1 uncultured Planctomycetota bacterium
CTGTCAAACTTCACGAGTCCCCCAGCAGAGCTGGGGGTTTCCCCTTAAAATGACCAGGGGGTAGCTCCGCCCCGATGAGACGACAGGATTCAAGGCCGTGATCAAATACATTCGGCCCGTTCCCGCCACCTCGGCCGGCGGTCTGGTGCGACAGGTCTATGACCAGGTCCGGCATGACTTTGGTGTGCTGCCGGAACCGGTGACCCTCCATTCCCCCCTACCGGACCTTCTCGCCGCCGCCTGGATGGCGCTCCGGGAAACCCTGGTCGCGGGCGGGCTGCGGCGGGATCTGAAGGAGATCGTGGCCGCCACCGTTTCCGGGGTGAACGACTGCCCCTACTGCGTGGATGCCCACACCATGATGCTTCACGCCTCCAGGGCCCACGAGGCGGCCCGGGCCATGAGAACCGGGGCAATCGACGCCCTTCCCGATGCCGAGACCCGGTCGTACGCCCGATGGGCCCGGGCCTCCCGCTCCCCCGGCGAGGCCATCCTCCGTTCGCCGCCGTTCTCGCCCGGGGAGTCCCCCCAGGTGATCGGGACCGCCCTCTGCTTCCACTACATAAACCGCATGGTGAGGATTCTTCTGGATGAAACACCGCTCCCTTCGAGCCGGACCTGGCTCCGGGGCCTCCTCTGCCGCCTGGGGGGCCTGGGCCTGTCCCGAGCCGCCCGACAATCGCACCCGCCCGGGGAGAGCCTCGTGCTCCTGCCGGAGGCGCCCCTCCCCGAGGACCTTGCCTGGGCTGCGCCCGCCCCGGCCGTTGCCGGCGCCTTCTCCAGGCTGGCCCGGGCGGTCGAGGAATCGGCCAGGGCCGTCCTGCCCGGATCGGTGCGGGAGGTTGTCCGGGCCTCCTTACGGGACTGGAACGGAGACGAACCCGGCCTCTCCCTCGAGTGGGCGGACGAAGCGGTCCGTTCCCTGGATCGAGGCCTGAGGCCCGCCGGTCGCCTCGCCCTCCTCACCGCCCTTGCCCCCCACCGGGTGGACGAAGGCGTCATCCACGCGTTTCGCGAGCACCACCGCGGAGACGCATCGCTCCTGGGCGCCCTGGCCTGGGGGAGCTTCGAGGCGGCGCGCAGGATCGGGACGTGGCTGTGGCGAGAGAACGACAGACAGGGAGAAGGAACATGATCCCCCCGGCCGGCTGTCTGCGACGCGTCCTGTTCGGCATCTCGCCCGCAAACGTCACCTTCGCCCGCCGCGGATTCCGGGGGACCGATCCGGCCCTGCAGCAGCGGCTGGAACATATCGGTCACCTGTTCCTGCAGGGGTACCATGCCGCACTGCGGGACACGCGTTCCGTCGCACTGGGACGGGCGCTGGAAACCGTCGCCCTCGAGTTCCGCGGATTCGCCTTCGAGGGGGCGGCCATGGCGCTGGCCCTCCTGGATCACCTCACGCCCTGGAACCGGAACCGCTGGGCGGCGTTTCTCGGGGGGCCCGGCGCACCGCACGCGTACATGGTGCACGTGGGCGCGGGCTGGGCCCTCGCCAGGCTCCGCCGGCCCGTGGAGCCTGCGCTCAAGCGCCTGGATCCGCTGCTGGGCTGGCTGGCGGTGGACGGGTACGGATTTCACGAGGGCTATTTCCACTGGGCGCGCTACGTGGGAGAGCGCGCCGAGCCCGGGCGCCTGTCCGGCTATGCCCTTCGGGCCTTTGACCAGGGCCTCGGCCGGAGCCTCTGGTTCGTGGAGGGAGCGGACGTCACCCGCATTGCGGAGACGATCCACACCTTTCCGCCCGCAAGGCATGCCGACCTCTGGAGCGGCGTGGGGCTGGCGTGCGCGTACGCCGGAAGCCTCCCGCGACCGGCGCTCGAGTCCCTCCGGGAAGCCGCGGGATCCTGCCGGCCCCACCTGGCCCAGGGGGTTGCGTTCGCGGCCAAGGCGCGGCTCAAGGGCGGCAATCCCACACCCCACACCGACCTTGCCTGTGAAGTGCTCTGTGGCCTCCCCTCCGAGGAAGCCGCCGGCGTCTCTGACGCAGCCCTAGCAGACCTTCCTCCCGACGGCTCCGAGCCGGCCTTCGAGGTGTGGCGGTGCAGGGTCCAGACCCGTTTCGGCGCGGAGTTTGAAACCTGATCCTGTCAGGCCCTGCCCTCAGGATCCGGGCCCTTCTTGCCCAGCAGAGCGCCGAGCCCGACCAGGGTCAGCACGCAGGCCGATATCAGGGCGGTGGCCACGAGGAGACCCAGCCGGCCGTTGGCCTGCACCTGGGAAAAGGCCAGGATCCCGAATCCCAGTGCAATGGCCAGGGTATCGGCCACGATGGCGGGTCCCGCCTCCTTCAGGGCTCGCAAAACGGGTTGATCCGCTCCGGCTCCGCGCGCTCTTCGCACTCGCTCGACGAAGTGGATGGCGTAGTCCACTCCGATGCCCAGTGTGATCGCACAGAACATCGAGGTCGCCACGCCCAGGGGCATTCCGGTCCAGCCCATGGCCCCGAACACCCAGAGCACGCCGATGGAGGCGGGCAGCAGGCAGCACAGCCCGGTCACCACGGATCGATAGAGGAGGCTCACCACCAGGAGCGCTCCGACCAGGGCCAGGAGGACCGAGGCGATCTGCGTCCGCACGATGGCCGGGATCATGGCCTGGCTCACGGCCACGTCGCCGGCGAAGTCGAGGCGTGCCCCGAGGGGCGCGAGGTGATCGCGCTCGTATGCGCGGAGCGACCGCATGAGGGAGTCCGTATCCTGGTAGTTGGCGTTCTTGAGGAAGATCGTCACCACGGTCCGGCAAAGCGCATCGTCCACGACCTCTCGCCGGCGGTGCAGGCCCCGCACCTCTTCGAACCGGGTGTAGAGGAAGTTCACCGCTTCGACGCCGGGCTGGAGCGCCCTCGCCTTCTCGAGCGGAGTGCCGTACATGGCCGCGATGGACACGGTATAGCTGTGCAGGCCGAGGGCCCCCCCCACCCCGGGGAGGCCGCGCGCGAATTCCTCGAAGTCCCCGACGGCTTTGAGCAGGGCCGGATCCAGGAGCGGCCCCTCGCGGCCTTCCACCCGCGGCAGGGGCCGGCCCGGTGGGTCGAAGGCCAGGTGTGCGAGCAACAGGTGCGCGCCGTGGAACTTCGCGTTCACCCGATCCGTGGACAGGCGAAACGCGCTTCCCCGGGAAAAACCCTCGATCCAGCTGTCCTGGACCCGGAGCCGCCACCCCCCCGCGCCCGCCGCGAGGGCGAGAAGGAGCAGCACCGAGAGCGTGAGCCCCCGCCGGCGGATCACCGGGGCCATCCACCTGACCCACCCGGCGTTTCCACGGGCCTCAGCGGCCTGGGTTCGCCGCAACCTGTCCGGGCCGAGAAGCTTGAGCGCCGCCGGAATCACCGTCAGGGACCACACCATGCAGAAGAGGATGCCTGTCGCCGCAAAGATACCGAAGGCGCGCACCGGATCGATGGAGGAGGTCAGAAACGACAGGAATCCGACGGCGGTGGTCACCGAGGTCAGAACCACGGGACGTGTCATCGCCTGCATCGTGCGGGTCACCCCGGCCGGGTGCGGCTCCGCCTTCCCCCCGGCAAGGACCCGCTGGAAGTGCCAGAAGATGTGGATCTCGTCCGCCAGTCCGATGGTGGTCAGGATGATCGGCAGCACCGCGATGGTCAGGTAGACCGGGCTGCCCACCCATCCCATGAAACCGAAGGTCCAGATCAGGACCGCTGCGATCTCCGTCAATGCGAGAAAAACGCCCCAGAATCTCCGGCACCCCGCCAGCACCACCAGCGCGATCATCGCCACCGCCAGCGGTACCAGGTAGAGGAGGTCCTCGATGATGTGGGTCCCCAGGAGCGCCTCGGCCACCGGAGCGCCCACGACGTGGACGCGGTCGGTGCGGGTCTGAAAGGGCTCCACCGTTGCACGGACTTTTCGGCACAGGGCCGTCCGGTCGCTTTCCTCCGGCACTCCGACCAGGATGGCGGATGCCGCGGCGTCCGCGGATACGAGCGTCCCGTACAGAATGCCGATCAGCTTCAGATCCCCCCTGAGATTCTCCATCTCGATCGCGGTCCCGGGAAGGGGATCGATGAAGGGCCGGTGGTCGAAGGTGCCGGGGTGGCAGCGAAAACCGTTCTCGGTAGCCAGGCTCACCACGTCGTGGGGCCCGATCCCCTGCAGGCGCTGGACCGCCTTGCTCATGTCCAGGATGCGCTTCAACGTTTCGTGATTGAAGATGCCGTCCGGGTGGGATGTCTCCACCATCACCACGATGGGATCGCGGAGGGAGAAGTGGCGCCGCACCTCCTCGTCGAACAGAACGGCACGGTCCTGCCGGGGCACGAGGGCATGGCCGTCGGTCCGCAATCGGAGCCGGAGCAGGCCGGGAATCGCCGCTGCGACCACCAGGATCATCACGGCAATGACCGTGCGTGGCCTGGAAATGGACAGGGTCGGAATCCAGTTCAATGCGCGTTCGACCATTTCGGCCTCCCTACCTTTGTTCTCCGCTGCGTAGGATCAGGATTCCGCGTAGGGCCGCAGCGCTTCGCGAAGCGGCTCCGGGACGGGCGCCGGGACCATCCCCTCCTCTACGCGCTGCATGCAGGCCACCCGCTGTTCTCCCCGCGCGACGACCTCTTCCCCGCCGCCCGAGATACGCAGGTATTCGAAGAGCAGGGTCATCCGGTTCTGCTTCAGACCGCCCAGGCGCATCCGGACCACGATCTCGTCAAAGGGCGAAAGCTCGGCCAGGTATTCGCAGGAACAGTGGGTGGTGACCAGGCAGAGATCGCGCTCGAGATCCGTGAGGATTTCCGGTACGTGTTCCCGGAGGAAGAGCTCGCGGCAACGGCCCTGCCAGCGCAGATGGTTGACGTAGTAGACGTTGCCAACGACGTTCGTCTCCTCGAAGGAGACCACGTGCCGGTAGTCATAGAACTTCATCATCACACCTCGCAAGCACTGCAAAAACGAGAGGGGCCTCGATCCCCTGCACCCGAACCACGAGCGTGGCTGTCCTGAGCCGGCCGGCCTTGAGCACAACCCACCCGTCGGAAGACGAGGAGACCAGCACCAGCGGCGCGTCGATGCGCGCACCGGCCTTCTTCAGACATTCGCTCGCCGCCCACACCCGGGTGGAAGCCGCGGCCGCCGCCTCCCCCGCTTCCCGGGCTATGATCCCGGCAAGGGCGTGGCGCTCAACACCGAGAAGAGCCTGCCAGTCCAGGTCGGTTCGGTCCACCACCGGCTCCACGTCGCACCCCACGGGTCCGGGGCCCGCCACCGCCAGGGTCACATCCCCGGCCACCGAGGCCGAGACCTCCGGGCCGTTCGCGACCTCCGGCTTTCCGTCCGGCCGCCGCAGCACCGGTACCGGTTTCTCCACTACGCGCTGGACCGCGATCTCGGTGCGCTCATTTCGCTCCCCCTTTCCGCACCGGTCTACCACCACGGCCACCGTGGAGCCCGTGATCAGGTCTTCCAGCCGGCGCTCGATGTACGGGCCCAGCAACGGCGCCACCCACGGGTCCCCAGGCACGGCACTCCCCATTTTCCGGAGGCGGAGCCCTTCCCACCTCTCCCGCACTCGACCGTCCGATCCGACCACCTCCACGTCATACGTGAGGGTGTCCTCCCCGGCGGATCGCTCCCGGGCCCGCACGGTCCAGGAGCCTGGATCCGTGCTGACCCCGGGCACCAGACGGTCCACCCCGACGGGCAGGAGGGCGGCGCCCGGGATACAGGCCTGGATGGCGTGGATGGCGGCGTCCCGCGCCCCCGGATCCCCGAGAACGAGGGCGTCCGGCACATACCGGCCGAACCATTGGACCTTGCCGTCGGGTACCACCTCCGCGACACACGCCCTGGCCTTCAGGCGACGGTAGCCCCGAAGACACTGGAACCTCCGGCCCTGGAAGAAGAGCTTTCCATAGAGGTCGCGGTCCGGAGCCATGGGGACGTCCGGGAGTTCTTCCGCCTCCACCGGCGCCTTCTGCCCGCACCCCCGGTCGGGTTCGGTTCTGAAGCGGCACGTGGCGCGGACGAGATCCACCTGGAAGTCGGTCTCTCCGCTCCGGAGCACGACCCGGACGCGCCCGTCGCTCTCTGCAAAGGCGGCCGCCCGCAGGGTGACCGATTTCCCCGCCCGGATGGCCACGGGGTGATCGAACCGGACGGTCTCGAATTCAGGGGGCGAGGTGGTGTTATTCAGGGCCATGGCGGCCTGCGCCATGGCCTCGAGACCCAGGACGGCGGGCAAGATCCGCTCTCCCTGGAACACGTGGTCCTCCAGGTAGGGATCCGTATCGCCGGACACCACGGCGTCCACCACGAGTTCCACACCCGGATAATGAACCCGGGTCTCTTCGAGAAAACGCCACAGCGGGAGGTCCGGGGCCTCCACCTGGAGCGTCCGCGGCCGCCCGAAGCGTCCGGTCACCACCACGGAAGCGCCCGGAAACGGATGGGCGAGAAGGTCTCGGAGGATGGATATCCCTTCATCCGGAGTAATGGGCGTGATCCCTTCCCGGGCGAGTACGTCCACCCGGCCCAGGCGTTCACCCATGCCCACCCCGGACCAGACCGACCACTCCACACAGAGGCACCGGCAGGATGGATGCGCTGCCTGCAAACGTTCTGTCAATCGTCTCAGCTCGTCGTTGGCTACTGCATAGTCCGCCTCCCCCGGAAGCCCGATCCGGGCGATGATGGAGCCGAAGGCGAGGAAGAGCTTCAGTCGCTCCACGTCCACCGCCGCCAGGACGTTCTGCGCCCCCTGCACCTTGGGAGCCCGGGTCCGGATGAAATCACTCCGGTCGAGCGACCGGATGGACTTCGGCACGTTGATGCCGGCGCCGTGAAGAATGCCGGTGATCCGCCCCAGGGCCTTTTCCCCTCTCGTGACAGCCTCTCTCACCGCGTCCGTATCGGTGACGTCCGCCGCCACGTGGTGGAAGCGGAGCCCAAGCTTCGCCATGCGGTCCAGGTTGGAGGCCAGTTCCGGGTCCGATTCCGGATCGGACCGGCCCAGCAGCACCAGCCGCACCCCGGTCACCTGTGCCAGGGCCAGGGCGCACTCCGCGGCAATGCCCTTTCCACCTCCGGTCACGAGCAGGACATCCTCGTGCCCGAGGGGTAGCCCGACCGTCCGGTCGCCGGGAGGCAGCAAGCGCAGCACCGGCACCCGGCGCCGGCCGTCCCCGTCATAGTGTGCTTCGGTGTATCCCCCCGCGGCGGCCTCCACCTCGGCCTTCACCCACTCTGTCGCCCTCGGATGGTGAAGCGGCACGTTCACGACCACGGTGGTCACCTCCGGTGCCTCCTGGTGAAGGGTCCGGGCGAAGGGCGCTACGCCTCCGTCCTGCTGGACGACCACAAAGCGTCCGATTCCCTCCGGCCCGGGTACCGCGCGCGCGCCGTCCAGGAGCAGGTCCAGGTGGCTCGGGTTCAGTTCCGGAGGCAGGCAGAGGACGCATCCGCCATCGGCCCAGTGCTTCACCTCCTGCTGAAGACGGACCGCAAGAGGGTGGTCGGCGGGAGCCATCACCCGCCAGGAGGTCCGGTTCGCCCCCGGGGTGCGACGCGGCAAGGGGCGCTCTACGAGGTCGACCTTGAAGGTCCGGATCCAGGTGTCCACGCCCGGCGGCTCGAGATCCGGTCTCTCGCTCCGAGGCGACACTTGCGTGTCCGCGAGGCTCTCCAGCGCCCGGGCCACCTGGATGACCGTGGCACTGGAATACTCCGTCAAAGCCATGGGAGGCGGAAGACCGAGACGGTGAGCGGCCTCGCTCACCAGCCTCCCCACCGTGATCGAATTGAGGTGAAGGTCTTCGAGCAGGCGGCTGCCCTCCTTCACGGCGGAGAGCGGGAGCTCGGCTCGATCGGCAACCAGCTGCCGGAACAGCCCGAGCGCGTCCGTCTCCACCGTGGGCACCGGCCCGGCCGGAATCGCCCCCGGCTCCGGAGGTATCCGGAGTTCCTTGACGTCGGAAACCGGGGCCCGCTCGCAGGGATTCTCGAAGAACCTCGGCCGCCACTCGAGATCGAAGGGCCGCGAGAATCGGTCGGAGAACAGGGCCTCCGTGAGGACCGGGGCGCCGAGACAATACACCGCTCCCGCGGCCACCAGGAGGCCGCGAAGCGAGTACCCCCCGGCATCCAGAGATACGACCGGCGCATCCACCTGGCCCGAGGCGAGGTGGCTCAGGACCTCTCCGGGTCCGACTTCGATGAAAAAGTCCGCCCTCCCGGCCGCTCGGGTCAGGGCCTCGGCAAACCGAACGGGCGAGGTCACCTGGCGGCAAAGTAAGTACGGCAGGTTCTCCCCTGCCGCCAGTGGAGTCCCCGTCACGGTGGAGACCACGGTACGCTCCAGCGGCCGGAACGCCTCCTGAATACAATGCTCGGCCAGGGGCTTCTCGGCCGTTGCCACGAGGCGAGAGTGGAACGCGTGGGAGACGGGCAGGCGCGTGGCTGCATGCCCCCGGTTCCGGGCGCGAGTGATCACCGCATCCACACCGGCAGCCTCACCGGAGATGACCGTCCGTCTGGGTCCGTTCAGCCCGGCGATCACGACCTCCTCTTCTCCGATCAACGCCTCGACCTCCGGAGCACCGGCCTGGAGGACAGCCATGGCCCCTCCGGCCCGGGCCGTCTCGGCCATGATCCTCCCCCGGGCCACGGCAATGCGAAGGCATGTTTCCTCGTCCATCGCGCCCGCCCAGTGATAGGCCGTGAGTTCTCCAAGGCTGTGTCCGACGGCGGTGCTGGCCGTGATTCCGAGCCTCTCCAGCACCCTCAGGCCGGCCAGCGAGGCAGTGACGATGGCCGGTTGCGCCACGGAGGTGTCCACCCCGTCCCCGGATGCAGGCAATCGAGCCCGGCCGTAGATCTCACGGACGGACCCGAACCGGCGCCGGAATGCGCCGCCGGAGACGTGGGAGGGAGACCCCTGCCCAGGAAAGAGGTAGACGACGCAGGGCCGGCTGTCGCCCTCGCCGAGGAACACACCGAGGCTTGTGTCCAGGCGTGCGGTCACGCCCCTGGATATCCAGTCCCGCAATGTTTCCAGCCGGGAGGCCAGCTCCGCAGGTTCCGAGGCCACGACGGCGGCCCGCACCCTCCGGGCCTCGAGTCTCGATGCCAGGCAGGCCGCCAGGTCGGTGACCTCCGAGCGCGAGAGCCTCGGAGCGAGAGTCAATGCGTGCTCCACCTGTCGTTTCAGGGCCGGAATGTCCCCGGCACTCAGCACAAAAAGCTCGGCATCCTGCGCCGAGCCAAGGAGAGTAGAGGTCCTGGCATCGAGGTTTTGCCGGCGTTCGGCGGTCACTCGTTCGAGCGCGAGGTGGACGTTGATCCCCCCGAATCCCATTCCACTCACCCCGGCGCGAAGGGGGCGGTCCTGCGGCCAGCATTCCCCTTCCTTCAGGACGCGCAGAACGGGATCGGGAGACGTGAGCTCCGGATGGGGCTCCTCGCAGCCCGTGGCAGGCGGTAGGACCTGGGCCTTCAGCGCCAGCGTGGCCTTGATGAGGCCGGCCACCCCGGCTGCCGCCTTCGTGTGTCCGATGTTGGCTTTCACCGATCCGATGGCAACAGGAGGGACCTGCACGCTCGTTTCCCGGATCGCAGTGGACAGTGTCCTGAGTTCCACTGTGTCGCCCTCGGTCGTTCCGGTGCCGTGTCCCTCGAAAAAGCCCACGGTCTCGATTCCGAAGCCGGCCCGGCCGTAGGCCCGCTTGAGCGCCAGCAACTGCCCCTCGGGTCTCGGCCGGGTGAGCCCCCCGCTTCCATCCGAGGAGATGCCCCAGCCGCGGAGGACCGCAACCGGACTTACACCCTGCGCCACTGCATCCTCATGACGCATCAGCACCACGAATCCACAACCCTCTCCGGGCCAGAAACCCGAGGCCCTCGCGTCGTAGACCCGCATTGCCTCTTGGGCCAGCGCCTCGGTCTTGGCGAATCCCACGATCTCGAAGGGATCCAGGCTCAGATCCACACCCCCGGCCAGGGCGATGTCCAGCTCGGACGTGGAGAGGGCCGAGCAGGCGTGGGCCACAGCGAGCAGGGAGGAGCTACAGGCACCGTCCAAGGTGTATCCCCCGCCCTGGAAGTCGAAGTGGTTGCAGATGCGGCCAGCGATTGTATTCGACAGACCCCCGGCGAGGGTCTCTTCATTGACAGGAGGAAACGGTGTCTTGTACCGTCCTTCGAGATCGGCCAGAAAGACGCCGCGCTTCTCCGCCGACCAGCCGGCGTCTGCAAGGGCGGCGTCCACCACCCGCCGCACGTACGGCCAGCGCAGGCGCATGAGATTGGCCCGGGAAAACTCTCCGGTGAGGGTGTTGCCCAGCAGCACGCCGGTGGATTGCCGGGGAAGTCCTCGGCCGTCCGGGAATCCGGCGTCCTCGAGTGCCCGGGAGGCGACGTCTAGGGCGAGCCAGTGGACCAGGTCCGCGGATCGGAAGGCAAGGCCTGCCACGCGAAAGCGCTCCCGGTCGAAGGAATACCCCTCGATGAGGGCCGCTTCCATGGTATAGGTCCGGTCCGGGGCTTCAGGATCACTGGCCAGGAAGTCCTCCGCCCGCATGCGCTCCGGGGGTATGCGCCTGAACGCCCGGCGCTGCGCCATCACGTTCTCCCAGAGCGCTTCCGGCGAGGCTGCGTCCGGAAAACAGCACGCCATGCCCACGATGGCAATGCGGGAGGTCACGCGACCGTCCTTCGCGGCAAGGGAAAGATCACCGGAGCAGAAGATCGATCTGGAGTCATGGCATCACCTTGGCAGCCTGTTCATCCACAAGCTGAAAACCCGCGAACCGGTCAAGACATGGATCAGTTTACGGAAAATTATCGAGGAAGGGAAGCATGCAGGTTCAAATGGAGGCGAGCATCTTCATGCGCCTTGAATCCCTTTCTGAAATCCTCCTTAGATCCCCGCATTGCGTAGCTCGCATCTCCCTGGCATAATCGCGTGCACGGGATTCGATATTCAATCCAATCAGGAGAACAGGCCCATGATCTTCAAGCACCACGACAGGATCTTGCTCGCCATCACGCTTTTCCTCGCAACTTCCGCCCTTGGCCACGCGCAGAAGCTCGTGAAGAGCGAACCGGCCAGCGGCGCCAGGAACGTCCGCATCGACCTCGGGGTGATCCGCTTTCACTTCGACCAGGACATGAAGATGAACTCGTGGACGATGTGGCTACCCGGGAAGGGCAAGTTTCCGCCCCCGGTATCAGGCGCCAACACCGCACCCTGGAAGAGCCCGCGAATCTTCGAGCTCAAGGTGAAAAAACTCGAGCCCGACACTCTCTACGCCGTGCAGCTGAACTCCGCCCGGAAGAAGGGCTTCCAGACCGCGAGGGACGGCAAGCCCCTGGCCGTCACGGTGATTTCCTTCCGAACCGCGCCCGTGTCCGCTCCGCCGGACCGGTCCATCGGCGGCGGCGGGGAAGAAGCTCCGGACCGGTCCATCGGCGGCAAGGAATCCGGGGCCGGCCAGGCGGCCATGGCGCCCGGACAGCGATTCAAGGTCAGCCGGACCACCCTCGTCGACGTGGTGCGGAGCCAGGGAAACCAGAGCCTCCCGTTCCGCACCCTGTGGCAGGCCAGGTTCATCGAGGAGGTGAACAAGGTCGCCCGGAACCGGGCCGCGGAGGTGACGCGTCAGGTGAATCTGGCCGTGATGAAGGAGCGAGACCCGCAGACCGGCGAGGTGAAGGAGACGCATACGTGTGCCCGGGGCAGCACCTATCGCATCGTGTTCACTCCGGGCGGCAGCCAGGTCACGGACGCCCGGTCCGGCACCCGCGCCGCCGAGGAGGTCGCCGATTTCATCGGCGCCCCTCTCTCCCCGGAGATCTGGCCCGAGGGCAGGCTCAACAAGGGACAGCGCTGGACCTATCAGGACGACGAAGTGACGCGGCGCCTCTGGTTCATGGAGGCGCGAGGCGGCCGCCTGGACCTCCAGGTCGACGACGTTGCCCGGGACCCGGATTCGGGGCTGGAGGTGGCCAAGATCCGCGGCAAGGTGCAGACCCAAATCCAGCTGGAAAACCTGGTCGTGGACTACCAGGCCGACGTGCGCATCGACCTGCCCCCGGCCGTCGGCGTGCCGCTGATGCTCCACTTCAAGGGCAAGATGTTCGCCCGGGGCACGCACCCGGACCCGTCCGACAATCAGGTTCCCTACACGGTCTCGGGCGACGCCGAGGTCTACCAGAAATCGGCTCCGGCAAAGAAGGTGGTGGGAGGCCCGCATCCCGGCGCCAGCCCGGGCAGCCCGGCGTCCGGGAACGCCACCTTCGGGTATGACCGGAACAATCCTGTCTGCGTGGGCCCGGGCCCGGCCGCGGCCAGGGCCTACCTGAACGGGCTTCGGGACGCCCGGGGTCGCCCCCTCAGTTACCGGCGCGCCGGCAGCATGGGTTCCGGCCCGCACGGCAGTATCCTCGACCTCTACATCCTGACCGACTTGGACGGCCAGGAGTACTGGATCTTCGTGGATCACTATCATCCCGCCAAGGGCTACAAGAATGTTCCTGCCCCGAAGGGACTGACCAAGTAGGAGAATCCGCCATCCGCTCGGCGGGTGGTTCGGGGCTGGACACCCGGCCCGGATTTCATCCGCACTTTTTGAGCGCTAACGCGCTCAAGAACCGTTCGTGAAACACTTCATGAGCCGAAAATGAGCGCGTTTGCGCTCATATTGCCACCATGAAACTGCCGCGGGGAGCAGGATATCCTGCTACGGTTCGGAGCCATCAAACCGGTTTTATCCGGACATCAACTATACATTGGATGGCGACTAAAATGGAGGCAAGCCATGAACGTCATCCTGGATCTCTGCGTGGTGCCCATCGGCGTGGGCCTGTCGGTGTCGAAGTACGTGGCGGCGTGCGAACGCGTCCTGAAGGAGGCCGGGCTCAAGATCCACCTGCACGCGTACGGCACCAACGTGGAAGGCGAATGGGACGCTGTCTTCGCCGCCGTCAAGCGCTGTCACGAGGTGCTCCACGACATGGGGGCCCCGCGCATCTCCACCCAGATCCGGGTCGGTACCCGCACCGACCGCGTGCAGTCCATGGAGGACAAGGTGGAGAGCGTGAAGCAGAAGTTGGCGGAAGGGTAGCCGGCCAGAGATTCTTCTCCCGCGTGTCCATAAGCTCCCTTTCCGGGGCAGGATTCCGTATGGGCTCCTCCGGCAGTGGGATTTTCCGGCGCCCTCCTGTAAAATGAGGGCCTGGAGATTGAACCCTCACCCGTTCCATTTTGGGAGCCGTAGTCCATGCGCTGCCTCAGATCCATCCTCCCCGTGTTGTCCCTGATCCTGGCGTTCCAGGTCGGCGTCGTCCTGCCGGCACAGACCGTTGAGAAGCGGCCGTGGAAGCTGGACGATGCCAAACGTTTCAAGTCCGTGAGCGGCACCGCGTTCAGCCCGGACGGCAAGTGGCTGGGAACCCTGCTCCGGTCCTCGGCCTCGAGCACGTCCAGGGGCATGCGGCGGGCCGGCCGGACCGGTACCCTCCTCCTCTATTCCACAAATCCCCTCGCGAAGAAAAAGGAGATCACCGGCGTCACCGGATTCAGGTTCATGAAGGACTCCGGGTGGCTCCTCTACACCCAGCGCCAGGCCACGCCGGACAAGAGCAAGAAGAAAACGGAGAAGCGCCCGCGGTCCGAGCGTTGGAAACGCATGATGGAACGGCTCAAAAAGAGCGGTGGCGGGGCTTCCACGCCGGCTCCGGAATCCGGTTCCAGGCCGTCCCGCACCCTGGACCTCACCCTGGAAGCCCTGGGCGGAAAGAAGAAGTACGCGCTGAAGGCGATCCGGGAGTACACCCTGTCCGAGGACGGGCGCTACCTCTTCTACGTCAAATCAGACGACGCCGGTAAGAACGCCATCCTGGTACACGACCGCAAGGGCATGAATCCCTCCAGGGACAAGAAGATCGTGGAAGGGAAGGATTCCTTGAGCGGCCTCGCCTGGAAGAAGGAACGAAACGCGCTCTGGTTCTATTCCAACCGCGACCTGGCAAAGTCGAAGGCCAAGGCGAAGCCCAAGACCAAGGCAAAAGCAAAACCCAAAACCAAACCGAAACCCAAGGCCCGGCCCGGATCAAAGAAGAAGGAGAAGTCGGGGGAAAAGGAGAAGGGCAAGACCCCAGGGTCAAAGACCGTGGAGGACGGGGAGAAGAAAAAGACCCCTCCGGCCCGACCCTCCCGGCTCTGGTCCTGGTCGCTGAAATCGAAAAAGCTCCGGCCGCTGGCCGGGCCGGGTGTGGGCAAGGGATTCCCGGAGAACCAGACCCTGGCCGGTGCTTCTTCCAGGATGTCCCGATTCATGCGGGGCCGCACGATCCCGGCCCGGTTCATGAGCCGCATGGGCCGGCGGTTCAGTGGCGGAGGGGTTCGCCTCGCCAAGGACGGAAAGCGCCTCTTCGTCTACACCATGGAGCCGAGGCGCTCGACCTCCACGGTCTCCACCCCGCGGCCGCCCGGTTCCTCGCCGCAAGGACCGCGACCCCGGCCCGCGAGAGAGACGCGCCGCCTCGCCTCCGCCGAGCCCCCCCCCGCCGACCCCCCCGCTGCCGGGGCCGCCCCACCCAAACCCGATGTGGTCATCTGGCACTGGAAGGACAAGAAGGTGCCCACCGAGGCGTCCAAGCGCCGGGCCCGGCCCTCCCGGACACTTTTCGAGATGGACCTGAAGACCGGCGCCTACCGGAAACTCTCCGACGGCAAGGTATCCATGAGCCTGTCTCCGGACGAGTCCTGGCTGCTGGGATACGACGCCGAGCCCTACGGGGCCTACACCTCCTGGGATCGCAACTACTCCGACGTCTACCTGACCTCCGTGAAGACCCTGAAGAAAAAGAAGCTCTTCGAGAAGTTCTCGGCCCGGCTCCGGTGGACTTCGGACGGAAAGTACCTGATCTGGTTCACCGACGGCGACTGGCACGCAATGCGTGCAGCCGACCCGAAGCCGAGAAACCTGACAAAGGGCATGGGCTTGAAACTGGGAGAGAGGGGCCACGGCGGCGGCGTGCTCATGCCGGACAAGGCCCACGTGCTCATCCAGGACGAACACGACGTGTGGAAGGTGTCCCTGGAGGGCAAGACCCCGGTCGTGAACCTCACCAAGATCGGCCGGCGGGACGACATCCGGTTCCGGCCGGTGGCGCTTTGGAGCGAGGCGGGCAAGACCGATACGGAACTCTACTTCGAGAAGGGAGAGCGCCTCTACCTCGAGGCCTTCAACAACCAGACGAAGTCCTCGTCCTATCACGTCCTGAACCTGGCCTCGGGCAAGCTGCGGAAGCTCGTGGAGATGGACAGGACCCTCAGCCGGCCGCGCAGGGCCGAGAAGGGCGACCTCTTCCATTTCACGGTCCAGGACTTCGACCAGTATCCCGACCTCTGGATCAGCGACCGGGAGTTCCGCGACATGCGCCGGGTCACCCGGGCCAATCCCTGGCTCTCGGAGATCGACCTGCCGAAGAACGTGCTGGTGGAGTGGCGGAACCTGGACGGCAAGCCCCTCCAGGGCATCCTGACCCTGCCGTGCGGGTACACGTCGGGGAAGCGTTACCCCATGATCGTCTACATCTACGAGAAGCTGAGCCACAACCTGCACCGGTTCAGGGCCCCGAAGCTCGTCTACAGCTCGACCATGTGGGCGGCGGAGGGCTATGCGGTATTCCAGCCGGACATCATCTATGACATCGGACACCCGGGACCGTCGTCGGTGAAGTGCGTCTTGCCGGGGGTGGAAAAGGTGGTGGACATGGGCATCGCCGATTCCGACCGCGTCGGCCTCATCGGCCACAGCTGGGGCGGCTACGAGACGGCCTACATCATCACCCGGACCCGCCGGTTCGCCGCCGCCGTGGCCGGAGCGCCGGTGGTGAACATGACCAGCGCCTACAACGGCATCCGGTGGCAGACGGGCAAGCCGCGCCAGTTCCAGTACGAGCGTTCCCAGAGCCGCATCGGCGGGTCGCTGTGGGAGTATCCCGAGCGCTACGTGGAGAACTCTCCGGTGTTCCACCTGGAGAAGGTGAAGACCCCGGTGCTGATCCTGTTCGGCGACAACGACGGCGCCGTGCCGTGGTACCAGGGCATCGAGTACATGCTGGCCATGCGGCGCCTGGGCAAGCAGGCCGTGTTCCTCCAGTACAAGAACGAGGCCCACGGTCTCAGGAAGGAACACAACAAGAAGGACTACGACCGCCGGGTCCTGGAGTGGTTCAACCACTTCCTGAAGGACGCAAAACCGGCGAAGTGGATCGTGAAGCCGCAGAACTGAGTCGGTTTCCTACTCTTCCACCGGCCGGCGGAGATCTCCTTCCCGGCGGGTGAATCCGACGGCGTCCAGGTGCTCGCACAGCGGCACCATGTAGCGCCGGGTGGAGCCCACGTACTCCCGGATGGTCGCCAGGGAGAAGGGGCCGGAACGGGCGTGGACCTCCCGCATCTTCTCCTTCAGGGCCTCCACGGTCTCGACGGGGAAGAAGATGCCCTCGGTGACCTGCACCACCGCCCCGTTGGCCTCGGCCTGCTGCAGGATCTCGTTGATGGCCGTGGGCCGGGACCCGATGATCTCCACCAGCTTTGCCTCGGACGGCGGCGTGAAACCGCCATCCAGGAGCTCCCGGAGGATGCGCTCCCAGAGCTTCACCCGGCCCTCGCTCACCTGGACCTTGAAGGCGGCCAGAGCAAGTTTGTCCAGCTTCACCACCACCGTGCCCCGGACCTCCAGGGCGTTCACGGCCGCCTGGAGAACGGTTTCCGGGGTGGAGCGCAGGAAGGTGCGCTGCAGGACGTTACGACCGAGGCCCACGAGAAAGGGATTCTGGTCGTGGAAGCGCTTCAGGAACCTGCAGATCCGGTCTCCCAGGGTTTCCAGGGCGCTCTTGTGGACGGGGTCTTCGAGACCCTGGATGCGGATCAGGTCACCGGTCTCCTCCAGGATCTCGAGGCTCTCTCGCACCGCCTCCACGGCCACGCCCGCGCGCGCCGCGATCCGGGTGTCGACAACCTTTTCGATGCCCACGTCGGCCAGGACCTGGTCGATGCGGGTCCGGTCGTCGCCGGATTCCAGTCGGCTGAGTGCAATGCACTCCTTGTCGGCCCGGCTCACCACGATGCGCCGGGCCGCGGGCCGCAGCACCGTGCCGCCGCCGAGGGTCCGGACCGCGGTCTCGTCGCGCAGGATAAACCGCTGGCCGTATTCCGCCACCACCGGTTCGTGGAGCCGGAGCTGGCACAGGGCGGAGTCCCCTGCAACGAGGTGCTTGCCCTCGAGCATCACCAGACGGCCCAGGACGTCGCTGGTGCCCAGGGCCAGCCGCACCCGCGTGAAAGTGGGAATGCCCTTGGACCGGCCCGGCAGACAACGGACCCGGACATCCAGGTAGGTGGAGGGCGTGAGGTATCCCGGTTCCGCCACTTCCATGCCGCGGTGGACCTCCTCTTTCTTGAGGCCCACCAGGTTCACGGCCGTGCGCTGGCCTGCCACCAGGTCCTCGGCCGTGCGGTTGTGGGTCTGGAGACCCCGGACCCGGAGCCTCCGCCCCCCGGGCAGCAGTTCCACCGAGTCGCCCACGTGGATCTCGCCGCCCAGCATGGAACCCGTGATGACGGTGCCGCGGCCGGGAATGGAGAAGATGCGGTCCACGGGCACGCGCAGGAAGGAGGACCGGCGGCGGTGCGGGATTTCGGGCACGGCGGCCTCCAGGACCGCCTTGAGCTCCGGAAGGCCCTGGCCGGTAACACCGCTCACCTCCACCACCGGTGCCCCCTCCAGGGGGGTGTCCAGGAGCAGCAACTCGATCTCCTCCTTCACCTCGGCCACGTGCTCGGGACTCACCAGGTCCACCTTGTTCAGTGCCACCACGGCCACGTCCACGCCCAGGAGGTCGAGAATTTCCAGGTGCTCTTCGGTCTGGGGCATGACCCCGTCGTCGGCGGCCACCACCAGCAGGGCCAGGTCGATGCCCGACGCCCCGGCCACCATGGTGCGCACGAACCGCTCGTGGCCCGGCACGTCCACCACGCCCACGGTGCGGCCGCCCAGGTCGATGTCGGCAATGCCGATGTCGATGGTCATGCCGCGGGCCTTTTCCTCGGGCAGCCAGTCGGTGTCGATGCCGGTGAGGGCCTTGATGAGGGTGGTCTTTCCGTGGTCGATGTGGCCGGCCGTGCCCAGGATGAAGTGCGGGGTCCGGTCGCTTGAATCCGTCATGGCGTACCCTGTCTCATGATTCCACGCTACTGGTTTCCGGGCGGAGTTTTCTGTGCCTTCCACTGGGCGAGGCGCGCTTTTTCCTGTTCCAGGACCAGCCGGGCATCGGGGATACTCCGGAGGTTGCCCTGCCGGGCCAGGTGGTTCAGGATCTGGACCTGCTGGGTCACGGCCTCGGCGTCCCGGGGATCGCCCTCGAGGGCGAACCGGCTGGCGTGGGCAAAGATCCGGACCTGAACCGCCCGGTAATCGTCGACGAGGAATTCCCGCCACAACCAGTAGCGGCGGGTCGGCGCGGGCAGTCTCTTCAGAACGTCGAGGATCCACTGCGCGCACTCCGCGCAGGCCACGGCGATGCCCGGCTCGAAGTTGCCATAGGCCAGATCCGCGGCCAGCTTGACCTGGTTGAATTCAGTCCGGAATTTCTGGAAGGACAGTATTTCCAGGACCGGGAGCTCGTGCAAGCGCCGGATGTCGAACCTCGACACCCGGGCCCGGGCCTTCTCGACGCCCAGGCCCGCCTTGCGCCGGCAGTCCATGAGCTTCCCCCTCGCCTCGGCCCGGTTGCCCATTTGATAGTAGATCTCGGCCCACTGCAGGTCGATGCCGGAGGAATCCGGAGCCGCCTTGTGGAATCGTTCGAAGGACTCCAGGGCGTTCTGGAACCGCTTCTCCCGGGTGAGAACCGTGCCCTCGAAGCCGGGCGGCGCCGGGCGGCCCGGCTCCTCGATCCAGAACCGGAAGATCCAGGTGGCGCCGCCGAGGATGGCCACGGGCTCGTACCGGGTCCGCCAGTCGAAGTTGATGGGCCGGTCGTAGTTCAGAAGGACATCCCGGTTCAGGGGGTGCACACCCACGGCGTACCAGCCGGTCTGTGGCAGGTAGAACTCCTCCTCCTGGATGTCGCGACCCCGGATGCCGTACGGCCTCCTGGGATCGATGCGGTTCCACGGCCAGTAGCGCAGCTCCTCGATGCCGTGCTCCTTCTGGAACTCGGCCACCTCCACCCAGTCCTGGCCCCAGTCGATGTTGCTGTCGTCCAGGAGCGCGGCCCCGCCGCGATACCCCCCCACCACCTCGTTGAAGTAGGGGATGTAGTCGGGAAACGTCCGGAGGCTCGAGAGGACCACGGCCAGAATCCCGGCCGCCGGCACCCACTTGCCCCACGCCCGGCCGACCCAGGAGATTTTCGCGGTCCGACCGGCCAGGACCAGGACCAGGGGAAGGCTGGGCAGCACGTAGCGCACGCCGAGGTATTTCCCGGACAGGGTGGAGATCACGAAGACGACGAGAGCCGGGAGCAGGAGGAACAGACGTTCGGCCACATGCAGCCTGCTTCCTTCGCGCTTCAGCCAGAGTGCACCCAGACCGGCCAAGACCAGGGTGCCCAATGGCATCTTCACCAGCATCGCCACCAGGTAGTAGTGCGGGATGATGCCCGCGTGGGGCGCGCCCAGGAAGAAGGCTTTGTACCGGGGGTCGTGGTTCGTCCACACCTTGTCGAATCCCTCGATGTAGCGCGGGAACTCGTGGAAGGCGTAGAGGACCGCCACCACCAGACCGGCAACCGCCACGTAGACCGCCATGTGGGTCACGTACCAGAGGAACCGGGAGCCGATCTCGAAGGCCTCCTTGCCGCGGCCCGCGCTCCAGGGACCGCCCGGCAGGAACAGGGAGAGGGTGCACACCAGGCCGTTTAGGCCCAGGACAAAGATGCCGCTGAACTTGGCGCCCATGGCCAGACCTGTGGTGAGGCCGCAAGCCACGAGGTGGAGCCAGCCGGGCTGCCGGAAGAACCGGATCATGTGGTAGAGGGAGGCGACCCAGAAGGCGGTCAGGGTCACGTCGGTGGTGACCAGCCGGGTGTGGGCCAGAATCGTGGGGCAGAAGGCGGCCAGAGTCAGGGTGACCAGGCCCGCGGCGTTGCCGTAGAGCAGCCGGGCGAGGAGATAGAGGTAGAGGCAGAGCACCATACCCATCATCACGATAGGCACCCGGGCCCAGAAGAGAAGGGTGCGGTGGTCCTCGAGGTTCCCCCCTTCCGCCCTGGGATCGAAGTGAAAGTGGAAACCGAAGTCGATTCCCATGTTTTCTTTTCTCTTGGCCGCCATCCAGGTGGGATGGCGGGTGTCGAGCACGGGATCCAGGAAGAGGAGCGGAAATCCGGCCAGGAGCTTGGCCAGGGGAGGGTGCTCCGGATTGATGTGGTACTCCCCCGTCTTCCAGTAGGAATAACCCGCGGCAATGTGGGGCACCTCGTCGGTGGTGACGGACTTGCCCGACATGCTGATGCACCCCAGGACTCCGAACAGGAGCAGCAGGGCCGAGACCATGGCCATGTGAACGGGGCGCCGATCCAGGGGGGAGGACACCAGAGCGACTCCTTTTACTTGACCTCGCCTTGCTTCTTGTTCTTCTCGGAAGCCTTGCGAAGGCTTTCCAGCCACTCTGCCTGTGCTCTACGCCTCTTCTCTTCCTGCTGGAAGAGCGCCTCCAGGTCCCGGGCGGGGGCGCCCACGCCCCGGGTGGGCAATGCGGTCCGGGCCGGAGCGCCGGCCGAGATCTTTCCGGGCGCCTGAGGGGCGATCGCCTCGGGGGATGCCACGGCTTCGGGATCGCTCCCGCAGCTGACTCCGAGCGCTGTGCACGTCAGTAACACCAGCGATAGAATGAATTTGAGGCAGCTCATGACTGTACTACCGTAACGGCTGCTCCCCGCAAGTCAAGAACGGGGTTGGCCTGGGTCCGCTGAACCGGAAAGCCGATGGGACGCGACGGCCTCCCCTCCGGTCGTTATACTTACCATACATGATTTCAACCGCAATCAGGAATGGATCAATCATGAGAGTTCTTGTGGTCCTCGCCGCTTGTCTGGCCGTGGCGGGATGCGCCAGTCCCGAGTCTGGTTTCTTCCGCTACGGCCCGGAGCCCCTGCCTGCGCTGGAGACCGATGCCGGAGTGGAGCTCTTCCGGGGGGAGCCAGACCGGCCCCACCAGGAAATCGGGGAGCTGATGGTGATGGGAGGTTCGCTCGAGGAGGCGGACGAGCTCAGAACCCTCCTCCTGGAGAAGGCCCGCTCCGTGGGTGCCCCGGCCGTGAAGGCCGTTCGCATGGATCCGGTACCGGAGGCGGGGGACGTGGTCTGGAACCACGGGCCTTACTTCGGCCCGCGGGGCTGGGGCGCGAGTTACCCGGTGCACGTCGGCGGCCGGTATCGCACCCTGGTCCGCGGCATCGCCATTGTCTGGGTAGAAGAGAAATAGACGCCAGATTTTTCTGAAACTCCTGCCCGACCCCCGGCGTCGAATCGCCTCGCTTCGGGAAAACCAACCGTGACGGAGGTGATTCATGAATCCGAGAAAATCCATACCAGTCGCGATGCTTGCCCTGGTCCTGGCCGGTTCCCCTGTCGTGGCCCAGGAGGCCAGGCAAGGCCCCGAAATGGACGTGGTCTTCGTCCTGGACACCACGGGCAGCATGTCGGCCCTGATCCAGACGGCCAAGGAGAAGATCTGGGCCATGGCCAACGAGATCTTGCGGGGCAAGCCGAGACCCCGGCTCAGGATCGGACTGGTGGCCTACCGCGACCGCCGCGACGCCTACGTGACCCGGACCTTCGCCCTCACCTCAGACCTCGACCAGGTGTTCAGGAATCTCATGGGATTCAAGGCCGAGGGCGGTGGTGACACGCGCGAGCACGTGAACAAGGCGCTCCACGATGCGGTCCACACCCTGGCCTGGACCGAGGCCAAGGGCGCGGTTAAGATCATCTTCCTGGTGGGCGACGCGCCGCCCCACATGGACTACGACGACGGCTTCGACTACCGAAAATCGGCGAGCCAGGCCATCGGCAAGGGCATCATGGTGAACACCCTCCGCATCGGCGCCATCACCGGCACCGAGGCCGTGTGGCAGGAGATTGCCCGCCTGGCCGACGGATCGTACCGGGAGATCCGGATCGATCCCGCCCGAGCCGCCGCCGTGGTCAAGACCGAGTACGATGACCGGCTCGAGGCGCTGCGCAGAAAGCTGGGCGGCGGGAGGCCGGGCGCACCCGGGAAGGCGGCCGGGGCAAGGGTCTATCTGGCGCACCGCCTCACGAAGTCGAAGGACCGGAAGGGAGACCTCATCGACGACATCATCGCCGGCAGAATCAAGGTGGACGCCGTGCCCGAGTCCCGGCTCCCGGCCGAGTTGAAGAAGCTCGCCGGCCCGGCCCGCGTCAAGAAGCTCCAGGCCCTGATGGGAGAGCGCAAGAAACTCCTGGCCGAGCTCGAGTCGCTGGAGGCCCGGCGGAGCGCCGCCGTCGACAAGAAGCTCAAAGAGCGGGCCCGAAAAGCCCGCGTGGGAGACGATGGCTTTGACCGCGCCGTGGTGGACGAGGTCAAGAAGGCCGCGGGCAAGGCGGGCATCAAGTACGAGGACGGCAAGTAGTTCCTCCGTAGAAACAGCGAGAGCGCCGGTTGATCCCGGCGCTTTTTTTGTATTTAAAGGGGCCGTGGAGGAAATCTGGATCATGGCCATTTCGCCCGTCGTCGTCACGCTTGTCACCTGGAACGCCCGTTCCCACGTCCGGGCCTGCCTGGGATCGGTGCTGGCCCAGACCATACCCCCCGCCGCAATCCGAGTCATCGACAACGCCTCCAGGGACGGCACCGCGGACGAGGTGGCGGCCCACTTCCCCAGCGTGGAACTCCACCGAAACGCCCGGAACGAGGGCTATGCCGCGGCCCAAAACCGCGGCGCGGCCCTGGCCGAGGGCGCCCGGTACGTCTTCTTCCTGACCCCCGACGTGGTCCTTGCTCCGGACCACCTGGAGCACCTCATCCAGGCCCTCGACCAGGATCCCGGTGCCGCCTCGGCCGGGGGCAAGCTCCTACGCCCGGACGGAAAGACCCTGGACGGAGCGGGCATCGTGGCCGCGGCAAACCGGCACTTCCGGGACCGAGGCCAGGGGGAGACGGATGACGACCGGTACACGAACAGCGCGGTCTTCGCACCCTGCGGCGCGGCCGTACTCCACCGCCAGGAGGCCCTCCAAGACGCCGCCGTTCGCTCCGAAATCCTGGACGAGTCCTTCCTCGCGTACAAGGAGGACGTGGACCTGGCCTGGCGCCTCCGCCTCCGCGGCTGGCAGATCCTCTACGTACCCGAAGCCGAGGCCCGCCACGCCCGGGCCGCCCCATACACCCTCGGCCCCTCCGGAACACGTCGCTCCCTCACTGCCCTCCGCCGGGACCGGCGCGCCCTACCCCCCCTTGTCCGCCGCCTCTCGGCCAGAAACCAGCTCCTGCTCCTGGTGAAGAACGAACACCCCCGGGTCCTGCTCTCCCCGGACCTGTTCCGTATCCTGGGCCGGCAACTGGCCCTCCTGGCCTACACCCTGGTGCTGGAACCGTCGACGATCCCCGCCTACTTCGGCTTCCTGACCCGGCTCCCCGACGCCCTGCGCCGCCGCCTGGCCTTCCGGAGAAAGGTCAAATACCCGGAATGCCGGTCCTGGTTCCACCGGCTTTGAAACCGGGCCTTTTCCGGAATCCGGGATTGCAGTATGCTTGAGGCCACCACGGCGCGCCCATAGCTCAGGCGGATAGAGCATCGGATTTCTAATCCGAGGGTCGCAGGTTCGAGTCCTGCTGGGCGTGCCAGT
>CAZAKZ010000089.1:0-23826 GCA_964485695.1 uncultured Planctomycetota bacterium
AGAGCACGCTGCCGAGACCGCTACATTTGGAATAATATGAGGGGATGCCTCAGGTCATAATGGGACGTGTTTCCGGAGGAGGAATGACCTCCCGAACGCTTCCAGACCGACGGTTTTCGCGGATTTCTGGCGTGAAGAGTGGTAGGAGAGCCATGGTTCGCTCCCTGAGAAATCACCGAAAAATTCTCGTCGTTTTCGTTCTCTCGATGGTCTGCTGGACCGTTCCGGGACCGGTCGCATCCAGCCAGACCTGGTGGGAGCCCCCGGAAAAGGGAGAGGGACCCGTGGATCGGCTGCGCGTGGACGCGGCCATCACCCTCGGGGCGGAGTTCCTGAAAAAGAAGCAGCGTCAGAACGGATCGTTTCCGGGCCACGACAAGACCTACCCCATGGGGATGACCGCGCTCTGCCTTCTCACCCTGATCAAGTCCGGGATCCAGCCCTCGGATCCGGCCATCACGAAAGCCCTCGATTACCTGCGCTACATGCCGTTCAAGAAGACCTATTCCACGGGCTGCATGCTCATGGCCCTGGAGGCGGTTCATCCAACCAATGCCAAGGCGTGGGCGGAATCCGGCGTCCGGTTCCTCCTCGAGACCCGTCAAGTGAATCGTGGAGGCACCTGGGGATATCCGGCCGACAACTACAAGGAGACCGGTCGACTCGGCCGCCCGGACCTGTCCAACACCCAGTACGCCGTCATGGGTCTCCGGTCGGCCCGGCGCCTGGGCGTCCGGGTGCCGGTGGAGGCCTTCACCGACCTGGTGGAATACCTGACCCGGGATCAGCTGGACTGGGGGGCGTTTCGGTACGAGGGCGCCCACAAGGGTTCGGGCAGCATGACCACCGCGGCCCTGGGCATTCTCACCATCGCCGAAGAGCTGGTGAGCAAGACGGAGTTGTATTCCAGGATCCGGGTCGATGCCAGGACGGCGTTCAAGAGTGGCATGAAGTGGTTCCTGAACCACTACACCGTGGAGTGGAATCCCCAGGGCGAGAGCGGCCATGGAAACAAGAGCTGGCTTGCATACTATCTCTACGGCATCGAGCGCCTTTGTGACATCCGCGGGATGAAACTGCTGGGCGATCACGACTGGTACAACGACGGGGCCCGGTTCCTTCTGGCCAACCAGGGGCACGAGGGCAACTGGGGCAAGATGGAAAGCACCTGTTTCGCACTTCTGTTCCTGAGCCGCTCCCATCTCTCCGTGAGCCGGGAGATCCGGACCGAGGCCGTGGCCGACCGGAGGATCGAACTACAGGAGCGAAGGAGAACCCGGGAAAGGCGGATCAGGCCTCCGGACAGCAAGCATGTCCCCTATGTGCGGCAGTGGCTCGTTCTGGGACCGTACCGCCTCAAGGACGACGATGCCCTGGATCTCAAGGTCCATCCCCGGCCGCGCGGGAAACCGAGGGCCGGCATGGATTACTTCAAGAGGCGGTGGCATTACTACGAGTCGCCCACCGACAGCGTCGATCTGGAAAAAATCCTGCGGGGAGGCGACCGGCGCCTCGCTTACGTCTCCACGCACTTCCATGTGCCCCGGATGGAGAAAGTGCTCCTGTGGCTCGGAACCCGGGACGCCTGGCGCGTCTGGGTGAACGGCAATGAGGCCGGGTCCCGGAAGGTCCGGGCCATGAACGGCAAGGACCGGTGGCGGATCCCCTGCACCTTCGAGAAGGGGACCAACACCGTCATCCTCCTCCTCGAGGACTTCGGCCGCGAGTGGACCTTCCATTTCAGGGTCTCGGACCCGGAGGGATTTTCGGTTCCGGACCTCCTGCACTCGCATTCCATCACCCGGTTGAGGAAGATGGCGAAGCGCCCCAAGGATTGAACTCAGTCCTGAGACCGGATCCACGCCATGGCCTGGTCGGGGGAGGCAGCCTCGGCCGCGGGGTGGCCGGACAGGCAATGCCGCGTGGCGCCCTCGAGATCCTCCAGGGTCCAGGCGACCAGGATCAGGCGTTTCCCGTTTTCCACGGCCAGGCGGATCTCCGCGTGGGTGCCGGTGGCGCCCGGAAAGGCCGCCACCACGTCGGAGGCCAGGACGTTGATCCGGTTGCGGCCGGGGTCGCCGGTGACGGGATCGAACGGGCCCAGGCCGGTGAACAGGGGGTGCGTGACAAAGTCGTTGGGGTAGCCGCTCGAAGCGGCCTTCACCGGCAGGACGCCGATGGCGATGCCGCCCTTCTGCCGGGCGCCGCGGCTTGCGGCTTCCATGATGCCCGGCCCCCCACCGGTGAGAACGGCAAATCCGGACTGTGCGGCGAGGGCAGCCAGGGATTCGGCGGCGAGGAGGTCAGCTGCCGAGGCCGATCCGCCCCCCATGACACCGAGGATCCGTTTTCCATCGGCCGCGGTCCGGGCCTTGCTCACCCAGAATTTCTCGTCCTGGCGGGTTTCGGCCATGTGCTTGTCCTCACTTGATCCCGTGTATTCTCTTGTACTCGAGCCAGTTTCGCTTCAGATCCACGAAGGCCTCGAAGGATTCCTTGAGCAGGAATGGGTTGGTGCGGCTCTCGTGACCGATGGTGGAGGTGGGGGCGACCCCGTAGTCGTGGCCGGGATAGATCTCCACGTCGTCGGGCAGAGTCATGAGCTTTACGTGGAGGCTGTCGAATTCCTGCCAGGCGTCCTCGCCGAAACCCGTGCCGCCCACCTTGCCCACGAACAGCGTATCCCCGGTGCAGAGCTTGTTCTCGCAGAGGATGCAGATACTGTCGGGGGTGTGGCCGGGGGTGTGAATGATCTTCATCGTCAGGGCCCCCAGGGGCACCTCGTCTCCGTCCCGCACGCCCAGCACCGTGTCCGTCCGCTTGCCCTCGGGGTCGAACAGGACCACGCGGGCCCCGGTGCGGCTCTGGACGGTTCGATTTCCGGCGGCGTGGTCGAAATGGCCGTGGGTGTTGAGGACGTATCTGACCTCGAGACCCGAGGCCTGGACGTGGTCCAGGATCTCGTCCGTGGCCCCGCCCGGGTCCACCAGGGCCGCTTTCCCGGATTCCTCATCGGCGATGAGGTAGGCGAAGTTCCGGTCGCCACCGGCCGGAAGCTGTTCAAAGCGCATATGCCGATCCTGTTCCAGATGTGGGACGAACCGCATGCCCCGGCGTCCCAAAAAGACAATGTATATGGATTTAAATAATAGTTGAATTAATTACGGGTGGACAGGGCCGTGACGTATGGCTCCATGAAAGATGAAACCCGCGCCTGGTATCAGGCGGAAATATTCTTACTCCCACGATTGATAGGCCTTCATTAAAGCACTTCTTTCCCCGAACGCCTCCTCTCGAAAGAGAGGGGGCGTTCTTTTTTTTCGTTGTCGTGTCCTCCCCGGCCACCGTCCCGCATCGATCAGAGGAGAACCCCCGCGATGCACGCCGTGGTCCAGGAGGCCAGGGCGCCCGCCAGGAGGGCCTTGAGGCTGATCTTGGCCAGGTCCTTTCTGCGCTCCGGCGCCATGGCGCCGATGCCGCCCAGCTGGATGCCCACCGAGGCGAAGTTGGCGAAGCCGCAGAGGGCGTAGCTGGCGATGATGCGGCTCCGTTCCGAGAGAACAATGCCCGAGGCCTCGGGATTGGCCAGGTGGCCGTAGGCGATGAGTTCGGTGAGAACGATCTTCTCGCCAAGTAACCGGCCCAGATCCTTGCTCTCCTCCCAGGGGGCCCCCATGAGAAAGGCTAGGGGCCGGAAGATCCAGCCGAAGATATCCTGCAGGCTCGTCGCCGGGAGGGTCGCGCCGAACAGTTCCTCTGCCGCGAAGGGCAAGACGACGCCGAGGAAGTAGTTCACGAGCTCCACCATGGCGACAAAGGCGATGAGCATGGCGGCGATGTTGATTGCGAGCTTCATGCCACTGGTGGCGCCGCGCGCCAGCGCCTCCACCACGTTGTCGTCGAGGCGCTCCACCACCACTCGCGTGGATCCTGACGTCTGGGACTCCTCGGTTTCGGGAATCATGATCTTGGCCATGACGAGGGCCGCCGGTGCGCTCATGATGCTGGCGGCCATGAGATGTCCCGCAATGGGAATATCGGGCATGGCGTCCTCGAGCCACCTGACGTAGAGGGCCATGACGCCGCCGGCCACCGTGGCAAAGCCCCCGGTCATCACGGCCATGAGCTCGCTCCTGGTCATGGCCTTGACAAAGGGCCGGACCATGAGGGGCGCTTCGGTCTGGCCCACGAAGATGTTGGCCGAGCAGCTCAGGGTTTCGGCGCCGCTGGTGCCCATGGTCCACCGCATGATCCATGCAATGGCCTTGACGAGGACCTGCATGATGCCCAGGTAGTAGAGCACGGTCATGAGGGCCGAGAAGAAGATGATGGTGGGGAGCACGCGCACCACGAAACACTCCAGCTGCGCCTCCACTCTGCCTGTGGCATAGCTCTTCCAGACGAAGTCGGCCCCCTTGTCGGAGAAGCTCAGCAGCGTCCTGACGGCGCCGTCGAGCCACTCGAACACGTCCTGGCCCACCTGGGTCTCCAGTACCCCCAGGGCGAAACCGAACTGCAGGCACAGGCCGCACCCCACCACCCTCCAGGGGATCCGTCTGCGGTTGTTGCTCAGCAGCCAGGCAATGGCGAGGAGGGCGACCAGGCCGAGGAGTCCCGTGTAGCGTCCCATCAGGCGTTCTCCCGATCATCGTTCATGGCATAGAGGAGGGATTTTCCCGCGGCCGTAGGTGCCGCACCGAGGGCCGCGCACACCGTGGCGCCCACGTCGGCGAAGGTGTCGCGCGTTCCGAGTTGGGCGCCCCGCGTCCGGGCGGGATCGAAGATCAGCACCGGGACGTATTCCCGGGTGTGGTCAGTGGTCCGGAGGTGCGTGGGATCGTTGCCGTGGTCGGCGGTGAGGATGCAGAGATCCCCGGAACCGAGCCGATCCAGGACGGCGGGCAACGCAGCGTCGAAGGCCTCGAGGCATCGGGCGTAGCCCGCCGGGTCCCGGCGGTGTCCGAATAGGGAATCGAAATCGATGAGGTTGGCGAAGACGAGGCCCTCTGAAACCTCCTCCAGCACCTCTGCTGTCACCATCATTCCGTCGGCGTTTCCCCGGGAGGGGCAGGACCGGGTGAGGCCCTGCCCGGCGAAGATGTCGTGGATCTTGCCGACGCCGACCACGTCCATGCCCGCCGCCTTGACGAGGTCCAGAGCCGTGGCGCCCGGCGGCTTCATGGAGTAGTCGTGGCGGTCGTAGGTTCGCCGGTAGGACCCGGTCTCGCCCTCGAAGGGTCGGGCGATGACGCGGCCCACGCCGAGGCGGTCCATGAGGGCTCTCGCCGCCTTGCACATGGCGTAGAGCCGCTCGAGGGGAATGACGCGGGTGTGGGCCGCGATCTGGAAGACGCTGTCTCCCGACGTGTAGACGATGGGGATTCCCGTCCGCTGGTGTTCCGGTCCCAGCTCGTCGAGAATGGCTGTACCCGAGGCCGGCCGGTTGCCCAGCACCGCCTCTACCCCCGCTGCCGCGCAGAACTCGCGTATGACCGCCTCGGGAAATCCGTCCGGAAACAGGGGGAACGGTTCCTGAAGTACCAGCCCCATGAGCTCCCAGTGTCCGGACGTGGTGTCCTTGCCCGGGGACCGCTGGGCGAGGCGGCCGTGCGCCGCGCGGGGGCTGTCCGCGGGAGGCACGCCCTGGACTGGTGCGATGTTGCCCAGCCCCAGGGCGCCGAGATGGGGGAGTTCGAGTCCACCCGCGGCCCGGGCAGTGTGGCCGAGGGTATCTGTTCCTTCGTCCCCGAAACGAGACGCATCAGGCAGCGCGCCCACGCCCACGCTGTCGAGGACCAGGACGAGGACACGGTGGTAGGGTCGAGTCGACATGGAAGCGGATTATAGGCCTCCCACAGCTCCGGGGCCACCCGTGGCGTTCAAAACTTGAACCGCGCCTCCTGCAATGCATGGACCCGGGGCAGGGTTTCCCGGATGCGCTCGAAGCCGTAGTCGGGCCACAAGGCGGGGTCCACTGGAAAGTCGGGGTGATCCAGGCCGGGGCCCTGGTAGC
Organism: uncultured Planctomycetota bacterium; assembly: GCA_964485695.1. GTDB lineage: Bacteria > Planctomycetota > JAFGQW01 > JAFGQW01 > JAFGQW01 > CAZAKZ01. The sequence continues at coordinate 6,014 of CAZAKZ010000089.1, forward strand.
GGTTGTGGAATGGGCGCCTGGTTGAAAGGCAAGTTCTGTCCAGATTGAGGGACGTTCATTCAAGAGCTTGAAAGAGGTCGGATGACCCCTTTTCCGGACATTCACTCTTGTTCAGTTCTGAGGATTCCCTCCTGGGGAATCCCGGTGTTGCTCACTCAGGCCGGGTACACGCCGGCGATGTAATTGTGCAGATGGCGGATCTCGTGACCGGCTTCTTCCAGCTGGGCCTTGACCGCGTCGCCGATGGAGATCATGCCGGCCAGACTCCCGTCGCTGAGGACGGGCAGGTGGCGTATGCACATCTGGGTCATCAGGAACATCACCTCTTCCACCGTCTGGTCCGGACTTCCCAGGACCACCTTCCGGGTCATGATCTCCCGGATCTGCGTCGTGCCGAGATCGTCGTTGCTCCGGGCGCTCTCACGCAGGATATCGCGTTCGGTGAGGATGCCGGCGATGTCTTCGGATTCATCGAGGACGACCAGGGCTCCCACCTCCTTGTCCACGAGCTTCGAGGCGGCCTCGAGGACCGTGAGATCGGGATGAATCGTGTGTACGGTGCCATCTTTTTTATGAAGGATATCCGAGATCCGGATCTTTCTCATGTGTGCCTCCTTACGCACTGGTTACCGCCAATCGGAGCCGGTCGAGGATTTCCTTGGGTTCTCTGGATCGACCGGGCGGGCTTGTTCAGGTAAAACGCTGGAAACGCACCGATCGTCAGGAAATTTTGATAATTTGTGTCCGGTATCGATACGAGCCGTTCTCTGTCGCCTGAAACCGTGGAGATTTCACGTGGCCGAAATCATCGAGATCGATGTCTCCTTCCAGGAGATCGAGGCCAGGCGCGAGCGGGTGGAAAAAGCCTGGAACTTCGAGACACCCGACCGAGTACCGTGCATCCCGGCCCTGGCGCAGCGCTACCTGATGCGGAAAGTAGGCGCCGACTTCCGCGCCTACTACCGGGACCCCGAGGTCATGCTGCGCACCCAGATCCTCATGCAGAAGTGGTTGTTCGAGAACATCGACACCGATGCCCACCGCCTCACCGGGGCGTGGCTCTGCGCCTGGACCGATTTTCAGAACACCCCGGAGGCGTGCAGTCTGGGCTGCGAGATCCGATTCCAGGAGGACGACATCCCCTGGACCGGTCCGGGATGGGTCCGGGACGATGCCGACCTGAAGATCCTGGAATCCATGGACTTTGTTCGTTCGGGCGTCAATGCCCGCCAGATCGCTTTTCGCGAGGCCATGTTGAACGTGGCCGAGAAGTACCCCGTGCGGTTCCAGGGGGGCGAGGTGGTGTTTCCCGGGCGGCACGCGGCCCTGACCTGCACCTCGTGCGGCCCCTTCGGCGTGGCCGGAGACCTGATGGGCCACGACCGCATCTTCCTGGACTGCATCGAGCGGCCCGACTTCGTCCGCGAGGTGCTGCGCATCGTCACCGACAAGATCATCCAGTGGCTCGACTTCTGCATCGAGGAGATGGCCCTGCCCGCCCGGGACATCGCCTGGACCGATGACCTGGCCGTGTCCCTGTCCAAGGCGATGTACCGGGACCTGGTGCTGCCGTTCGAGAAGAAGTTGCGGTTCCACTTCGATGGCGAGGCTTCCTTACACATGTGCGGCCGGAGCGACCACCTGCTGAGGACGTTCCTGGAGGACCTCGACATCCACGCCTTCACCGGCTTCGGGTACGAGGTCGACCTCGACGCCGTGGCCCGCATCCTGGGCGGCAAGGTGGTCCTGGTGGGCAACGTGAATCCCGTGCTGATCCTCGACGGCACACCGGACCGGGTCCGCGAGGCGGCGCGCAGGGTCATCGAGACCCTCGCTCCCCTGGGGGGATTCATCCTCCAGGACGGCAGCAACATTCCCCCCGGCGCGCCCGTGGGGAACATCAACGCTCTAATGGATGCGGCCCGGACCTGGGGGCGATATGATTGATGGGTGTAGGAATCCCTGAACGGAGAGAATTGCCCCATGGTGGAGGCTCATTTCCGGTTTTACGAGGAACTCAACGATTTCCTGCCAACCGGGCGGCGGAAGCGGACCTTCGCCCACGACTGTGCGCGCGGAGCCACGGTGAAGCACGCCCTCGAGGCCCTCGGGGTGCCGCACACCGAGGTGGAAGTGATCCTGGTCAACGGCGAATCCGTGGACTTCGGCCACTGTATTCGTGCGGGCGACCGCATCAGCGTCTATCCCGTGTTCGAAACCTTCGACGTTTCCCCGCTGCTCCGGCTCCGGCCGGAGCCGCTCCGCCGGGTGCGGTTTCACGTCGACGTGCACCTGGGCCGCCTCGCCCGCTACCTGCGCATGCTGGGATTCGACACGACCCTGGCCGGGGACGTTGCGGATGCGGACATCGCCCGTACGGCCGTGGCCGAGCACCGGGTTCTCCTGACCCGGGACCGGAGGCTGCTGAAGCACCGCATCGTCACCCACGGCTGCCTGGTGCGCTCGGACCGGCCCCGGTGCCAGGTCCAGGAGATCCTGGAACGCCTCCACCTACGCCACCTGGCTCGACCCTTCACCCGGTGCATGGCGTGCAACGGGATTCTCGAGACCGTGGACAAGGCACGGGTGGAGCCTTGCCTGCCGCCCGGCATCCTCCGCGATTTCCACAGGTTTCTGCAGTGCCCGGGGTGTCGCAAGGTCTACTGGGAGGGATCGCACTTCCGCCGGATGAAGGTGCTGGTGGAGGAGTTGATGACCTCATGCCCTCATCGAGGCGCTCCAGGAAGGCCTTGCTGAAAGTCGGATTCTTTCCGGTCGGGGAGACATTCTATCTTTTCCATGGGCATGAAGGAGGTGTCTGTCCCCCTCCTCCTCTTCCGTGGTATCCTTGTCGAGTTGCACCTGGAGGAAGCGAGGAGGACACAATGACATTCAGGATGGACAGAGCGATGACGAACGCCCGGGCCCTGGCCTGTATCGCCTTGCTCCTTTGGCTCCCGGCGTGTTCCCTGGAAACGGAATCCCCGGTGGATTGGGCCCGGAGCCTGCTGCGTGAGGTTCCCCTCGTGGACGGCCACAACGACCTGCCGTGGCACTACCACGCCCGATACGGCAGCGACGTCACCAAGCTGGACCTCCGGGTCCACCAGCCCCGCCTGCAGACCGACATCCCGAGGCTCCGAAAGGGGGGATTGGGCGGGCAGTTCTGGTCCGTGTTCGTCTCCCCGTCTCTCCCCGGGGAGAAGGCCGTCTGCAGGACTCTGGACCAGATCGACGTGGTGCACGGGATGATCGAGCGCCACCCCGACGTCTTTGCTCTGGCCCTCACGGCCGACGACGTGGTGCGGATCCACGGCGAGGGCAGGATCGCCTCCCTCCTCGGCCTGGAGGGCGGCCACAGCATCAACAGCTCTCTGGCCGCATTACGCCTGTTCTACCGTTTGGGGGTGCGCTACATGACCCTCACCCACGTCCGGGATACGGGCTGGGCCCATGCCGCAACGGAGAAACCCGATGCGGGCGGCCTGACCCCGCTGGGGAAAGAGGTGATCCGGGAGATGAACCGGCTGGGCATGCTGGTGGACCTCTCCCACGTGTCCGTCCGGACCATGACGGATACCCTGGCGGTTTCCACCGCGCCATGCATCTTCTCCCACTCCTCGGCCCGGGCCCTGACGGACCATCCCCGGAACGTGCCCGACGCCGTCCTCGAGGCACTGAAGCAGAACAACGGCATCGTCATGGTCACCTTCGTGACCTCCTTCATCAACTCGGAGGTGAAGCGCCACCGAACAGCCCGGAGAGAGGAGCTGAACCGGCTCCGCAAGGTGCACCGGAAGGACCGGGACCGCGTGAAGAAAGCCCTCGAAGCCTGGAGCCGCGCTCACCCCGCCCCCCGGGCAACCCTGGCCGATGTGGCGGACCACATCGATCACATCAAGAACACCATCGGCGTGGACCACGTGGGCATCGGCTCCGACTTCGACGGCATGGGGCGGGGGCCCGAGGGCCTGGAGGACGTCTCGAAGTTCGTGGATCTCGTGGCCGAATTGCTCCGGCGGGATTACACCGAGGCGGAGGTCAAGAAAGTGGCGGGCCTGAATCTGCTGCGGGTGCTGCGCGCCGCCGAGGCCCGGGCCCGGGCGCTCAAAAAAGGACAAACACAGGACACTGCCGTAACAGAACGGTAACATCCTTGCACTACACTCCTGCGAGTGGTTTGAACGAAATGTCTTTTTGAAAGGAGTGAGTGTTATGTCCTTGTTCAAGACCGCCCTTCTCGCCTCGATGCTCATCGCAATCCCCTGGGCTTCGATACTAGAGTCCCAGGAGCCATCCCTGTCCGAGCTCCTGGAAAAGGGGATCTACACCGAGGAGGCCGTGGGAGACCTGGAGGCCGCCATCAAGATCTACGGCCGCATCGTGAAGCACGGCGAGGCCCAGCGGCCTATCGTGGCCCGGGCGCTCTACCGCATGGGCACGTGCTTCCTCAAGTCCGGGAAGAAGGCCAGGGCCATGGCCGCTTTCCAGAAGCTGGTCAAGGACTTCGCCGACCAGGGTGATCTCGTGGCCCGGGCGCGGGCCCACCTGCCCGGGCCCGAGGCCGCCAAGGCCTCCCTGGTTCCGGCACCCTGGGAGGATGGCGAGGTCCTGAGATTCTCCATGAAGTTCAATCCCATATCCGGACCGGGCAAGCTCGCCGGAACGCACCTCGGGGAGACGATCTACTCCGTGTTTCAAAAACAGGTCAGCGGCAAGCCCGCCTGGAGGCAGGAACAGTACATGGGGTGCCCGAAGTTCGGCGTCCGGAAGTATTGCTACGTGGAGGCCGAGCTGGATGGCTTCTTGCCCCTGACCTCGGTCCTCTACCACTCCAACATCGGCCAGGCACGGACCGAGTATACCGGCAAAGAACGACGCTTGATCCTGAACCGGCCCGGCAAAAAACCGGCTCCCGAACCCTTCGTCCAGAAGCTGGAACAGGCCGTGTTCGACAACGAACAAAACATCTACATCGCCAGACGGCTCCCCCTGAAGATGGGCTTCAAGACCCGCATCACCCTCGCCGGTCGTCCCGGCTCTGTCTACAATGTGGATATCCACGTCGTCGGCCAGGAGATCGTGGAAGTCCAGGCCGGGAAGTTCGAGTGCTTCAGGATCTCGCTATCCGTGGGATCCATATCGGAAACCTACTGGATCTCGAAATGCCCACACAGGTATCCCGTCAAGCTGGAGAGCGCCGAAGCCGTCCTCGAGCTGGTCGAGATCTCGCGGCGTAACACAAAAGCCCGGACCTACGAGGAAAAGGAACTCGGATTCTCCCTCGAAGTCCCGGCCGGTTGGGAAATCCTCCGGTGCGCCGGTTCAGGATGCAAGGAGGAGGGGCGGGTGCAGGTCTTTTCACCCGGCATGACGGTGTGGGGCATGGTCTTTTTCGAGGCGAGCAAGGAAGTCGTGAGCGCCCGGGACAGTGCCGAGAAGCAGATCAAGGGGATGAAGAAGAAGATCAAGGATTATAGGGTGAGGCCGGGAACCTTGAAGGAAATGAAGCTCTCGGGATTCACCGCCATGGCCTACGTGGCCGACCACACGCTCCGGGGCTGGAACTTGACGGAACACCATACCTGTATCTCCACCGACAAGGGCGTGTTCTTCTTCGTGTTCGTGGTGGATCGAGAGCAGTTCGATTCGTATCGTGACTTCATCCGGTCCATCCTCGACAGTTTCAAGGTCAAAGAGTAGAGGTACGCGAATGGTCTGGCGGATGCGAAAAACCATCCCGGGCCGGGGCCGAGGTCCCTGGCCCGTGGTGGTGCTGCTGGTCCTGATCGTGGCTGTTCCCACGGCCTGGGTGCTGTGGTTCATGAACGAGGCCCTGGAGAACCAGCGGCTGGCCGTCCGGCAGAAGCTCGCCGAGGTGCATCACGGCGCTCACACGAACCACAGGCAGCAACAGCCCTCCGCCTGGGAGAGCCGCATCCTCGCCCTGAGCCGTAGGGGGGAAAACCACGGCGGTTCCGAGATCTTCAAGGACATCGTGGAATCCGGACTGGCGGACGGCGCGGTGGTCGTGGGCCAGGGCGGCACACCGCTCTATCCCGCGACTTCCGGCACCCGCCTGGATGAGGTGGAAGCCCAGCCCAGGACCTGGCAGGCGGCCCGCGACCTCGAGTTCCGCAAGGAGGATCCCCTGGCTGCAGCCGCGGCCTACGCCGGAATCGCCCGGGAAGCGGACGATGCGGACCTGGCAGGCCAGGCCCTGCTGGCCGAGGCGCGATGCCGCGCCAAGGCGGGCCAGAAGGATGCGGCCGTGAAGCTGTTGATCGGGGAACTCGCCTCGATAAACTATGGCCGTGCCCGGACCGCCACCGGCCGCCTCATCCAGCCCGATGCACTTCTGCGCGGTGCTCAGCTCCTTTCCGGTGGGGATCGGACGCGGTTCGAGCGCATCCTGGATCTCCTGGTCCGCCGCCTCCGGGACTACAGCCAGGGCGATCTTCCCGCCGGCCAGCGGCGTTTCCTCATGAAACAGTGCAGGTCCCTCGATGCGGACCGCGCCGTGTTCCCCACCCTGGCCGCCGAGGACCTGGCCGCGGCCTATCTCGAATCCCACGGCGATCCATCCCGGCGGACTTTCGGCTCTCTCCTCTCCACGCAGGTGTCCTGGCTGGCGGAGCACGGAATGGAGGGCGGGCCGTTCCTCCAGCCCTGCCGCATCGGCTCGGTCTGGGAACTCAGACTTCCCAGGGAAGGGATCGTGGCGCTCTTCCGGAAAGAGACGATCCTCGCCGAGATCCGGTCCATGGGGGAGGGGCCGGGCCTTCCACCGACAGACGCGGTGAAGCTCCTGCCCCCGGGCCAGCCGTACGAGCCGTCGGCCGGCGCCGTCACCCTGCCCGCCGACCGGCCTCTGGCGGGGTGGCATTTCGTGCTCGAAGCGGAAGCGGAAAACGCACTCCAGGGGCAGGGACTGGTCTATCTGTGGATGGGCCTGCTCTTCATCGCCTCCACCCTGGCCCTGGCCGCCCTCATGGCATGGTTCCTCGGCCGGCAGCTGCAACTCACCCGACTCAAGAACGACCTTGTGGCCACCGTCACCCACGAGCTGAAAACCCCCCTGGCCTCGATCCGCATGCTCGTGGATACCCTCCTGGACGGCCGCTACGAGGAACAACAGACGGTCCGGGAGTATCTGGAGCTCATCGCGCGGGAAAACGCCCGCCTCAGCCGCCTCATCGAGAATTTCCTCACGTTCTCGCGCATGGAGCGAGGAAAACGGTCTTTTGACCTGACACCCGCCGATGCCGCGGGAATCGCACGCGACGCCGTCGAGGCCGTGCGCGAGAAATTCGAGGCCGCCGGATTCAGCCTGGAAGTCGAAATCGCCCCTGACCTGCCCGAGATCCTGGCCGATGCCGACGCCCTGGAGACCGTGGTTCTCAATCTCCTGGACAACGCCTACAAGTACTCCCGGCAGGACCGGCGCGTGGCCCTGCGCGTGTCTGAGCGCGGCGGGCAAGTGGGCATCGAGGTGGAGGATCACGGCATCGGCATGTCGCCCCGCGCTGCACGCAAGGTCTTCGAGCGGTTCTACCAGGTGGACCGCAGCCTTTCGAGACAGGTCGGCGGATGTGGTCTCGGCCTGAGCATCGTGAGGTTCGTGGTGGATGCCCACGGTGGAGTCGTTGAGGTGGAGAGCCGGCCCGGGGAGGGCAGCCGGTTCACGGTGCGGCTCCCTGCTACCGGTGCAGGCGACCGGGAAGAGCCCGGGTAAGGAATCCTGATCATGACCCGCAAGACCGTGCTGATCATCGAGGATGACGAGGCCATGCTCCGCGGCCTCCAGGACAATTTCTCCTTCGAGGGATATCGCACGTGCATTGCTACGGACGGGGAAGAGGGGATCCGGGCCGCCCTCCACGACGCCCCGGATCTCGTCCTCCTCGACATCATGCTCCCCGGGGTGAACGGGTTCGAGGTCTGCCGACGTATCCGCGAGGCCGGTCTCGAGATGCCCATCATCATGCTCACGGCCAAAGGGCAGGAGGAAGACATCCTCCGCGGCCTCAACCTCGGCGCGGACGACTACGTGGTGAAACCGTTCAGCATCCGGGAGCTGCTGGCGCGGGCCCGGGCCTTCCTGCGACGCCACCGCAAGGAAGAGCCCGGGACCTATCGCTTCGGCGACTTCGAGCTGGACCTCGACTCCCACAAGCTGCTCCGGGGCGCCCGGGAGGTGCCCCTCACCCCCAAGGAGTTCAGGCTCCTCGAATACTTTCTGCGCCGGGCAGGGCGGGCACTGACCCGGGAGGACATCCTGGACACCGTCTGGGGCCGGGATATCCTGGTCACGGCCAGGAGCGTGGACCGGTGCGTCGCAACCCTGCGCGGGAAGATCGAGGCCGACCCGAGCCGGCCCCGGTTCATCCGGACCCTCCGGGACATCGGCTACCGGTTCGAGGTGGAGGAGGACCGGCCCTGAGGGCGTCCGCTTCCAGGCCGGTGAATGAGCGCCGTCGATTCAGGGCAATCGAAACACAAAGGTGTCCGGGATGAAGGCGATGCCTCCCGGGGCGGCGGGATCGAGGACGGCCACGGCAATCCACATGGGCATGCCTCCGGTGGGGGGGAGGCTGCTCATGTCGATGCTTCCGACGGCCTCGCCTCCGGCGTCGAGCTTCAGCGGTCCGGCATCGAAGAAGGGCTTGAGCCAGCCGAACATGGAGAGCTGGGTGAAGAAATCCCCTTTCAGGTTGATGGTCCGGCCGTCGGGAAGCTGGATGCCGGGCCGGATGCCGGAGAGGCTGATGACGGCCGTGTAGACCTTGCCGGGGTGGGCCGGACAGCTGATCAGGAGATCCCACGTGCCGGTGCCGGTCTTCAGGGTCTGGATGTTCCGGCCGCGGTAGAAATCGAAGGCGTAGCTGTCGTGGTAACGGAAGCCGGTGGGGCTCTGGGTCGCACCCGGAATGTAGAGCGCCCCGGTCGACCAGTAGGGTTTCCGGTTCTCCGTGTAGAGGACGCCCGGATTTTGAAAGACGGGGGAGCCAGAGTCGATCCAGCCGGGCTGGACGTGCCTCTTCACCGGAGCGGACTGGAGATCGAAAACGCTCGGCTGCGAATAGCCCCAGCCGGCGGGCCAGCCGCAGTTGTAGAGCGTCGTCCTGGCGGTGGTTCCCGGCACCAGACGGTTGAGCGACCGCCCCTGGATCTGCTCGATGGCGCCGGTGGCGAAGTTCTGCTGCAGCTTGCCGTACTCGCCGTCCCAGCCGTACCCGGTGTAGCCCCCGCCGTTGCTGAAGGTGTAGTACCTCCGATACTTGTGGATGTCGATCTCCAGCACCGGGTATTTCCAGTTCGCGGACTGGGAGGTTCCGTTGTAGCTGACCAGGTAGTTCCCGGTGTCGCAGTTCTTTCCGAGCGCCCACGTATACGCTCCGCCTCCTCCGACGCGATCCATGAGTAACTGCCACTGGTTATTCTTGTCCAGCTTCATGAGGTGGTAGGAGCTATATGAACCCGACACCCGCCGGGTGCCGAAGATGTATTCCCCGTCCTGGTTGAGCATGATGCGGTACTGGCTGTAATTCCAGCCCATGGTGGAATCGGCGTACAGGAGGGTCGTGATCTTGAGGGTGCCGGGATCCAGGCGGTAGATGCCCGACCGGACGTTGTAGGGGCCCGACCGTTCCTTGTCCGCCACGAAGACGATGTCCTTGTTGTTGGCGTCCATGATGACTGAGCGGATATAGGTACACTGGAGGCCGGTGGTGAGGTGCTTCACGGTCTTGTTGTGCACATCCCCGACGGCCAGCCCAGTCATGTAGGCTGAGGATGTGTTTGCGTCCCCGCCGAAGATGTACCGGGGTTCCTGGTACTGCGCCGCCGTGAGGCTGATTAGCAGGGCGAGAACCGCCAGGGCAAGAATCGAGCGCTTCATGGAAAGGTCCTCCTGAAACTCTGGTTGGACAGCGTGTGGATGAACCGGGAAGCCTGGAGAGTCCCTCTTAGGGATCCTGCTCTTAAGCACTCATGGTAGGCATATTTCTACGGCGGGTCAATGCCCGGCTGGCCTTCTTCCGGGACGTGTAGGACTTCGGATCCGGGCACTACACCCTCACCGCATGAACCACACCCGGGTGATCTTGCCGGCCTTCACCTCGTAGACGGCCACGGCCCGGATCACCCTTCCGCCCTCGAGACCCGTCACCTCCTCCTGGTCGATGACGTAGTTCCCCTGGAGGATGCGGTCCTTGATCTCGCAGTGGAGCTTCGGGGTCCGGGCGAAGAATTCACTGTAGCGTTTTCTGAGGCCGGCGCGGCCCGTGCAGAAGGGCCGGGTGTCGCCGATGTTGCGGTAGAGCCGGGCTTCCGGGTCAAAAGTGGGCAGGAAGGCCTCCAGATCCCGGGCGTTGTAGGCGTTGACCTGGCGTTGCACCAGGTCGGCGGGGGATTCCTCGACGAGGTCGATGGGCCGGAACATGCGGCCGTCCTTGAAGACACTGTGGATCTGACCGGTGTTCCGGATGTCCTTCAGGGGATCGGCGTTCAGCACCACCAGGTCGGCCAGAAAGCCCGGTCTGATCCTGCCTAGCTCCTTTTCCATTCCCATCATCCTGGCGCCGCCCACGGTGGAGGCGACGAGGATCTCGAGAGGGGAGAGCCCCGCCTTTTGCATGAGCTCGAACTCCCGGTAGATGCACGCCGCGTGGAGCGTTCCGATGTTGCCGGCGTCGGTTCCCATGGCCACCGGGATGCCGGCCTCCTGCACCCGCTTCAGATTCGCGAGGGCGACGGTGGATTCCCCCACGGGCTTCGGATTCTGCAGCGCCCCTCGGCGTCGTTCCGGAATGTTCGCGAGGGGAATCTCCCTGAGCTCGAACAGGGTCTTCAGGATGTATGGATTGGCGTAGGTGTGCTCGAAGGGCGTGAGGCTGATCTGCTGGCTGAGCACCTCCTGATAGCTTTCCATCACCATCAACGTGGGAATGTAGAGGACGTTTCGTTTCTTCAGGAGGTCGAGGAAGGCGTCGTCCACCTCCTTGTCGAAGACGCTGTGGACGAGAACGTCGCACCCCGCTTCCACGGCCCGCCGGGCCGTTTCCAGCTCCGTGGCGTGGACGATGACCGGTAGGTCGCTCTTTTGGCTTTCGTCCACCACGGCCCGGATTATGGGCAGGTGGTCGTCGGCCTTTTCTCCCTTGCGCACGATGTACCAGATCTTGATGTAATCGGGCTTCTTCTCGACCTGGCGGCGGACCAGGGCCCGCGCTTCATCGGGGGTGTGCACCTTCAGGATGGGCGGATCCTCGGTGGTGAGCGCTTTTGGCTGGTAGGTGGAGACGAGGGGACCGGTGACGGCCACGCGCGGGGCCGCCGGATTGGCGCGGGCCCGGTCGCGCACCTTGAAGTTCCAGAACGGGCCGCCCATGTCGGCCACCGAGGTGATGCCGCACCGGAGGTAGCGGGCAAAGGTGTCTTGAAGCCTCGCGTCGATGAGGGCCATTTCCTTCTCGTAGGAGAAGCGGCCCCGGAGGTCGATGACGTCCGGCCGGGTGTAGAGCCCCCCCGACTGGAAGAAGTGGATGTGCGCGTCGATGAGACCGGGAATGATCCACTTCCCGGCGGTCCGGATGACCTCGGCCCCTTTCGGGACTTCCATTTCCTCCACCAGGCCGACGTGGGTGATGCGGTTTCCCTGGATGAGGATCAGGGAATCGGCCATGACTCCGGATCCGTCCGTGTTCACCAGCGTGCCGCCCACGAGGGCGAGGGTTTTGGGCTGCCCGGACGAGACGGCCGCCAGGACGAGGAAGAGGAGGAGGCAGTGGAGGAGCTTGGATTTCAAGGTACGATCTCCGTGGTTGAGGTTTTGAGTACGGAGCGCATCCTACCACATCGCAGGATTCCGGTCCTCCTTTTCCGCGACTACATCCGGTCGATGATGGCGTCTCCGAAGCCGGAGCAGCTGACCTCGTTCACGTCCTCCCGGCCCTCGCGCTTCATGAGTCGTGCCAGGTCGTAGGTGACGTGGGCCTCCTTGAAGGCCTTCTCCATGCCGCTGATGACGAGGTCCGCGGCTTCGTTCCACTGCATGTGGTTGAGCATCATGACGGCCGAGAGGATGAGGGAGCCGGGATTCACCTTGTCCATGCCGGTGTACTTGGGCGCGGTGCCGTGGGTGGCCTCGAAGAGGGCCACTTCGTCGCTCATGTTGGCGCCGGGGCCGAGGCCCAGGCCGCCCACCAGGGCGATGGCGGCGTCGCTCAGGTAGTCGCCGTTCAGGTTGGGCAGGGTAAGGACGCTGTACTCGTCGGGCCGGGTCTGGATCTGCTGGAAGATGGAGTCGGCGATGCGGTCCTTCACCAGGATTTTGCCCGCAGGCATCTTGCCGTCCAGTTCGTCCCAGAGCTTCTTTTCGCTCACGGTGACGTCCCCGAACTCCCGCTCCGCCAGCTCGTAGCCCCACTTGCAGAAGCTGCCTTCGGTGAACTTCATGATGTTGCCCTTGTGCACCAGGGTCATCGACGGCAGGTTCTGGTCCTTGGCCCATTGCAGGGCCTTGCGCGCAATGCGCTCGGTGCCGAAGACGCTTATGGGCTTGACGCCGATGCCGGAGTCCAGCCGGATCTGACGCCCGTCCTTCTCCTTGATCAGATCGATGATGGCCCGGGCCATCTCGCTGCCGTTCTCGTAGTCGTAGCCGGCGTAGACGTCCTCGGTGTTCTCACGGAAGATGACGAAGTTCACCTTGTCGGCGTACTTGTTGGGCGAGGGCACGCCCTCGAAGTAGCGGATCGGCCGCACGCACGCGAAGAGCTCTAGGTACTGGCGGAACCGCACGTTGATGGATCGGAAGCGCTCGCAGACGCCGTCCTCCTTGGCGCACTTTTCGCAGGCACCGGCGTGGTACTGCTGGTGGGCGCAGTGCAGGCAGACGTGGGTCTCCTCGCCGATGGGAGTGGTGAAGGGCCCCTTGATGGCGATCTTGAGGAAGCGGATGGCCTCGACGGTCTCCTCGGGAAACTCGCTGCTGTAGTGGTGAAGCCCCTCGAGACCGGCATAGAGCGGGCACCAGGCAATACCGCGCTTGCCGCCGTACGCCTTCTCCACCGCCGTGTCCACCACCTTCTGCATCACGGGCGTGATGTCGAGGCCGATGCCGTCCCCGCGCAGGCAGCCGATGACGGGGTGGTCGCCGATGATCAGGCGGTTGTCCTTGAAATCGATGAGGTCGCCGTCGGGAATCTTGACTTCCTTGAACTCCATGGTGCCCTTTCTTCTGAACTCCGGGGGTCGAGTGGGAAATGTGTTTGATGCCAAGAAATAGGAGATTCCGGAGGTAGATTCAAGGCGGGAAGAGTGTCTCCTGCTACCGAGCGAAATCCGAATTCACCTCATCAAAAAAAGTTCGAAACCGCCGCTCCGTCACTGCGACTTACCCCGGGATTCAAGACTGGATCCCCGAGAACAGAATGCAAAAGTATATGAAACATGGGCTTGACGATACCCCGAAATGGGGTATCCTGGGAGTGTGGGTTCGAGGCAATGAGCCGGAAGAAACTGCTGGGTCGGATCAGGCAGGGAAGTCTATGCAATATCAAGTTCGGGAATCTACTCAAGCTGGCTGAAGGGTTCGGCTTTGAGCTGAGACGAGTATCAGGAAGTCACCACATTCTTTACCATCCAGGAATCTCCAGAATCCTTAGCTTGCAACCTGCCGGAAGTGACGCCAAGCCGTATCAGATCCGGGAATTTCTGGACATCGTGGAGGAATACGGTCTCGATCTGGAGGAGTAGTTCATGCACGAATACCTGATCGTCGTGTTCTGGAGCGAGGAGGACCACGCCTGGATTGCCGACGTTCCGGATCTGAGGTCGTGTACGGCCCACGGCAGAACACCGGAAAAAGCCGTAGCCGAGGTTCGGATCGCCATGGAGGCCTGGCTGGAAACAGCCAGGGAAGCCGGCAAGCCTCTCCCGGTTCCCAGAGCCTCGGTGGGAGAGAATCCGATCCGCCTCTTCAGGGACCTGGCAGGGATGACCCAGCCGGAGCTGGCTGACCGCTCCGGTTTGAATCAACGGGTCATTTCCAGGCTGGAACTCGGACAGCGCAAGCCCACGGTGGATCACCTCATTGCCCTGTCGAATGTGCTGGGTGTTCCGCCTGACCGGCTGTATCCCCCCCTGGCGGCTGCTGGAGGAAAAAGGAAGGGAGTTTCTTCAAACCTCGAAAAGAAGGGAAGGCAAAAAGGCAGGATACGGTCCCGGAGTCCTGGCCGATGAGTCGGGTGTCGGCATCGATCGCCACGACGACACTTCAGTTGCCGACGCACCCTCAGGCCGGTGCCTCCCTCGAGGCGGCGTCCACGTACAACAGCGTCGCCGCCACTGTGGCCACAGGCAGGATGAGCAGGTTCAGCAGCGGGATGAGCAGCAGGCCGAAGACGCCCAGGCCAAAGCCGAGGGAGGCTCCGGGGTGGCGGCGCAGAAAGGCCCACCGCTGCTTCCACGGAACCCGGTGCCGGGCCAGGGGGAAGTCGAGGTAGTCGAAGGCCGAGAGCCAGGCGCCCAGGCCGATCCAGGCCACAGTGCCCACGACCGGGATGAGGTTCAGGGGCAGGCTCAGGATGAGCACCCCGATCTGGAGGACCACGAGGCGCAGGGCGTCGCCCACCGACCGGACTGCGTCCTGCCAGAACGATCCGCCCTCCTCGAGTATCTCGCCCCGGGCCAATTTTTCGGTCTTGCCGGACAGGATATCCAGAAAGGGACTTGCAATGGCGGTGCCGGCCGTGGTGAAGGTGAAGTAGGCCAGCACCAGGGTCACCACCACACCGAGGACGGGGAGCAGGACGTGGATCACCGACTTCAGGAAGGAGAGAATCCCCCAGTCGCTTTCGGTGAGGCCGCCGGCCAGGGACGAGAAGAGGGCGATGGCGCCCCAGATCACCAGGATATAGAGGATCACCGTCAGCATCACGGGGAGCACGGCCCAGGGCCAGAGGCGAGGGCGGCCGAGCAGAAAGCCGGTGCCGCGCAGGAGGGCGCCGACGCCGCCGTGGAAACCCGGCGTCGAGGCAATGCGGTGCGGGTGATTCGATTCGACCGAGGTCATTGTACTCCTCGCTTCACGGCGTCCCCGACAGGTTCACGATGCAAGTCGCCGGCACCCGGGCGTCGATGACGGTCCGGGCCAGGTTGACCCACCCACGGCAGCGGTCGAGGATGCCGCTGTCGGCCGTGGCCACGATGTCCTCGGCGTCGGCCAGGATCGGGTCGGGATCGTGAACCAGCTCCACCTCCCAGGGCCAGGACCGACCCCGGGCCGTCTCGTTCATGATGCCTTTGAGCCGGCCGCTGTTGGATACCGGACGGTCGAGATACCACCTGCAGGGGGTCACCCCGGCGGCGTCCAGGACATCTCCGATGGCGTGGAGGGCCGGCAGGGTCTCCTCCACTTTCCGGTAGCTGCCGTGCAGGCTGGCCATGTCCCGGTAGCATCCGTCGCGGCCCCGCAAGAGGACGCCCCTGCCCAGCGCCGCTTCCACCGTGGTCAGGACGTTGTAGCCGTCCAGGTGGAGGGGCTTTCCCCGCCGGGTTTCGAGGGAGGTCCTGCGCTCCGTGCGCCGGGCGAGGGCCGCATCCGAGCAGGCGCACCGGAGCACCGCGGTTCGCTGGCGGTCCGTGAGCTGGCGGCGGTCGCCCACCAGCTTCAGGGCCGAGGGCAGGGCGTAGTTTCGACTCATGAGCCAGGATAGATCCCGGACGGCCTCGGTGAGGGCCGGGTGCCTGTCCGGATGGAACAGGGCCGCGTCCTCGGGGTGGGGGCCGCGGTGTTTTCGTGTATCGGGCACGGCGATACCTCTCGAAACCACGTCTGTACGATCCTCTGTACCACCTGGCCCGGATTACGGGAACCCACAAAATCGCGAATCGTCGCCCGGCGCCGTATTTTCTCGACTTGAACTCGGGAAGGGGTGCCGGATACAATCCCCCTTCCATTTTCCGGAACCTCCCGGGGAGAACGTTCATGTTCGAAAAAATCGAAGCCATCATCAACAAGATCGCCGAAATCGGGAATAACCTGGTCTGGGAAACGCCCGAGGCCTTTCCCTGGCTCGTGGGTCTACTGCTCCTGAGCGGCATCTTCGTGACCTTCCGCATGGGGTGGGTCAACGTCCGCCACCTGAAGCACGGCTTCGACGTCATCCGCGGCCGCTACGACAATCCCGAGGACAGCGGCGACATCAACCACTTCCAGGCCCTCACCACCGCTCTGTCGGCCACGGTGGGCATCGGCAACATCGCCGGCGTGGCCACCGCCATCCACATGGGCGGCCCCGGGGTGATCTTCTGGCTCTGGATCTCGGGCATCTTCGGTATGACGCTGAAGTTCGCCGAATGCACCCTGTCCATGCACTACCGCAGATTCGACGAGAAGGGCCACGCCTCGGGCGGCCCCATGTATTACATCGAGCGGGGCCTCGGATCCGGGTGGAAGTGGATGGCCGTGACCTTTGCCGTTCTGGCCGTGGTGTGCTCCTTTGCCACCGGCAACATGAACCAGGCCAACTCCGTGGCCGTGAGCGCCGCCGCGGACTTCGGCACGCCGGGCTGGATGGTGGGGCTCTGCCTGGCCGTCGTGGCCGGCGTGGTCATCGTCGGCGGGATCCGGCGCATCGGTGCGGTCTCGTCCAGGCTCATGCCCACCATGGCGGTGATCTATGTGGCCGGAACCCTGATGATTTTGATGGCCCAGCCCCAGGAACTGCCGGGTCTATTCGCCCTCATCGTGCGCGAAGCCTTCTCGCCCAGCGCGGCCATCGGCGGCGCTGCCGTGGGCGTGTGGAGCTTCACCCTGTTGTGGGGCGTCAAGCGGGCCCTGTTCAGCAACGAGGCGGGCCAGGGGAGCGCGCCCATCGCCCACGCCGCGGCCAAGACCAAGGAGCCCGTGCGCGAGGGCGTGGTGGCCATGCTCGGTCCCCTGGTGGACACCCTGACCATCTGCACCCTCACCGGCCTGGTCATCGTCTCCATGGGCGTGTGGGACAAGAAGCACCCGGTGGACCGGACCCTCGAGCTCAACAAGATCAGCCTCTACCTGGCGCCGGAGGGCAAAGTCCCCGACGCCGTCCTCCACGACTCAGACGAGGCGTCTCCGGTGGAGTACGAGGGCAAGACGTCGGTGAAGGTGCGCGACGGCATCGCCGAGGGCCTTCTCTTCGAGCTGAACGACGGCTTCGTCCGCGAGGCGCGGCTGGTCCTGAATGGAGAGCCCTACACCGGAGAGATCACCCTGAGGGACGGCAGCCTCGTGGACAAAGAGGGGAAGAGCTTGACCCTCACCCTCACCGGGGAGGCCCTGCTCCACAGCTCGGCGCTGACGGCCGTGGCCTTCCAGAAGGCCTTCGACGGGCTCCTGGGCATGGGGTGGCTGGGCAACTTCATCGTGACCATCTCGGTCATTCTCTTCGCCCTCTCCACCATCATCTCCTGGTCGTATTACGGGGACCGGTGCGTCGAGTACCTCTTCGGCGTGAAATACCTCATCTACTATCGCTTGATCTACGTGTGTTTCACCTACATGGGTGCATGCCTGGCTCTGGAGACGGTGTGGGCCTTCGGCGACCTGGCCCTGGGGCTCATGTCGGTTCCCAACCTGTTCACGGTGCTGCTGTTGAGTCCGGTCCTGGTGCGCCTCACCCGGGACTATTTCTCCCGGGAACACAAGCGATTCCGGTAGCAGCTGAAAGACCTCGAATGCTCAAAATCGTGGGCATTCGACCTCTTTCAATGAATGAAGAGGATTCTATCCGGAGTGCTCAGGGCTGAAGGCGGACACCTTTCTA
>CAZAKZ010000090.1:0-2040 GCA_964485695.1 uncultured Planctomycetota bacterium
CGGCAAAGCCCCTTCAATTCTCACCGCCATAGGCGGTGGATTATTGCTGATTTAGGTCCAGGTGTTCCACTCCGCATTCAGGGCCTCGAGGTCCGCCTGCAGCGCCTCGGTCTCGGCCAGGAGGCGCTTCATGCGCTCGCCGTCCCGGGCCACGTCGGGGTCAGCGAACCGGGCCTCCGCGGCCGCGAGCTCGGTCTCCTTCTCCATGATGGCCGCCTCCAGGTCCTCGAGCTTCCAGAACCGGCGCCGGGATCGGGCCGCGGGCTTCGGTGACTTTCCCCCTGAGGGCCGGGCCGGCCGCGCGGGGCCGGGCCGGGGGGCGCCGGCCGCCAGCCGCCCGGCCTCGATCCAGGCCCGGAAGTCGCTGAAGTTGCCCTCCCGCACGCACGTGGCCGAGCCGTCGATGCACACGATGCGCCGGGCCCAGGCGTCCAGGAGGTGGCGGTCGTGTGTCACCATGACCACGGTGCCGGGAAAGGCCAGGAGGGCGTCGAGGAAGGCCTGGCGGGTGAAGACGTCCAGGTGGTTGGTGGGCTCGTCCAGCAGCAGCAGGCTGCCGCCCTGGACAATGACCTTGAGCAGCGACAGGCGTCCCTTTTCTCCGCCGCTCAGCGTGGCCACGGTGCGGAACACCGTGTCGCCCGAGAAGCCGAAGGCGCCCAGGCGCCCCCGGGCCGGCCCTTCCAGGAGACCCGGGCTGGCGCGCTGGACCTCCTCGAGAAGGGTGGCCCTGGGGTCGAGGCCCGAGAGCTCCTGGTCGTAGTGGGCCGTCTTCACCCGGGGCGAGACCCACACCTCGCCCGACAGCGCCTCGATGTCGCCGGCCAGCACCTTCATGAAGGTGGTCTTGCCGCTGCCGTTGGGCCCGACCACGCCGATGCGGTCGCCCCGGACCCCGTGCAGGGTCAGGCCCGTGAAGAGCCGGGGCCGGCCCGGGTAGCCGTATCCCACCTCGCGCAGGGCCAGGACCTGGCGCAGGCCCTCGTCGTCATCGTTCATGCGGATGGAGACCACGGGCGGATCCGGGGGCCGCTCCAGGCGCACGATCTTCTGGAGCAGCTTCTTCCGGCTCTGGGCCACGCCGGGCTTGTTGCCGTGGCCGGCGCGCCGGATGAACTCCTCGTCCTTTTTGATTCTCTCGTCCTGCTTCTCGTAGGCCCGGAGCGCGGTCTTCATGCGCAGGGCCCGGGCCGGCAAGTAGGCCGAGAAGGTGCCGGGATAGGCGTGGACCTTGCCCTGGTCCAGCTCCACCACCCGGGTCACCACCCGGTCCAGGAAAAACCGGTCGTGGGACACCACCACCAGGGCCAGGCTGCGCTGGGCGAGGTGCCCCGCCAGCCAGCCGATGCCCTCCAGGTCCAGGTGGTTGGTGGGCTCGTCCAGGAACAGGCAGTCGTGGTCGCCCTGGAGCAGCCGGGCCAGCTTGACCCGGACCCGCTGGCCCGACGAGAGGTCCCTGAGCCTGAGGTGCCAGGTCTCCCGGGCCAGGCCCAGGCCCGTGAGGGCCGCGTCCACGTAGCGCTCGTACCCCTCGCCCCCGGCCCGGTTGAACTGCTCCAGCACCTCGGCGTGGCGGGCGGCCAGACGGGTGAGGGTCTCGGCATCCTCCTCCCCGGCCATGGCCGACTCCAGGTCCCGCAGTTCCCCTTCCCGATCCCGCGCCCCCCGCGCCCCCTCCATGGCCTCCTCGTACGCGGTGCGGTCCGTGTCCAGGTCGGCCATCTGCTCCAGGTAGCCGATACGTAAATCCCGCCGGGCCCGCCGCGCCCCGCGGTCCAGGGCCATGGCCCCCACCAGCAGGTTCAGCAGCGTGGTCTTGCCGCCGCCGTTCACCCCCACCAGACCGATACGCTCGCCCTCGTTCACCGTGAAATTGACGCCGGCCAGGATCGGACTGTCCCCGAAGAACTTCTCGCCCCGCTCCAGGGTGATGAGTGCCACGGATTCCAGCTCCTCGAAACACGGTCTTTGCCCGGCCAGTCCGGACGGGTTGGACCCGAGTGAATATCTAACGGGTTGGACCCGAGTGAATATCTATAT
>CAZAKZ010000090.1:2140-23607 GCA_964485695.1 uncultured Planctomycetota bacterium
ACGGGTTGGACCCGAGTGAATATCTAACGGGTTGGACCCGAGTGAATATCTATATGTATAGAACAGCCGCGCCCCCTCGACCTGACGAACGTTTTTTAGCTCGAATCGAGCTAAAACAGGCCTGTCAGGTGCCTCACGGACCAAAATTAGCTCGATTCGAGCTAAAAATCGTTCGTCAGGTTGCGCAGACGTGCGTCTCCGGCGCACAGGAGGCCGGCCTGGAGAACCTGGGGATCGAGGGGCGTGGCCGCGAGGTGCCTCACGGACCAAAATTAGCTCGATTCGAGCTAAAACAGGCCTGTCAGGTGCCTCACGAGCCAAAATTAGCTCGATTCGAGCTAAAAATCGTTCGTCAGGTTGCGCAGACGTGCGTCTCCGGCGCAAAGGAGGCCGGCCTGGAGAACCTGGGGATCGAGGGGCGTGGCCGCGAGGTGGTTCACGGTGCGCGTGCTGCTCCGGGTCACCTCGGCGAGCAGACGCCGGTCACGCCAGCCCAGGATGAATGCCAGATGCACCAGAAGACGCCGGGGCAGGCCCGGACGGGTCACGTCCTCTGGCCTCGTGCGCGTGGCCGCGGCCACGGCCTGGATCAGGTCCGCAAGGAATAGCTGTGCGGGTCCGCCCGCGTGCGCGGGGCGCGGAGGGGGCGTCCCGCGCACGTTCACGCTCGCGTCCGTGGACACGTACTTGTGGAAACGATCCCGGAATCCCCGTCTCCGCCACATCAGGGCATGGGCGAGCTGGTCCGCGGTAATCCACGGGTCCACGATGGCGCCCATGACGTCGCGATAGGTGGACCAGTTCCAGTCAAGGGGATCCTTGCACAGGTTTTCACGGCATGGATTGTCGGCGACGTATCGCACCGTGCGCAAGAGCATCTTCCGGTCGCGAACGGGGATCGGTTCCTCGAAGGATTTCCAGACCCTCTCCCCGCCACCGAAGTTCCGGGTGAAGTGGCCGAGGATCTTCGTGAGGCTGCAACGCGCTGCGTCTGCATCGCGAACCACGGGGACCACATGGATGTGGTCGGGCATCAGGAGGGTCGCGAAGCCGGAGGGGAACCCCTTTCGCAGATGGGTCCAGAGCCAGGGAGCGGCCGCGCCCTCGCAAATCGGTGGGACACCCCGCTGCGTATGAAAGGCGAAGTGGAGGATCTGGATCTGGCGCATGGCCCTGAGGTCGTAGCCCGGACCGATCAGTTTCGAAGTTTTCTGGAATTCGCGGCTCACGAACAATTTTTTGCTCAAACCGAGCTAAAATCGGCCTGTCAGGTGCCTCACGAGCTAAAAATAGCTCGCTTTGAGCTAAAAATCGTTCGTGAGCCGCGGGTCTGGGTCGAGCCAGGGTGAAGGCGGATCCGCCCAGGCCGTGTGCCTCGCCCGTCCGCCCCTGTTTTTCACCCGTTCTTCATTTGGTTCGCCCTCCGGTTTCGGTTACCCTGGGAACTGGGATTGAAGAGGTAGGTCAAGATCGACCGGGTTCGGACACGTCCCACCAGGCGAATTGCAGGCAACGGAGATCCCGGGGGCCGCTGCTCCCGTGGAGGAAAGGGCGATTCCATGCGTATGTATATCGTGCTTTGTATTGCGATCGTGGGCGCCGGCATCCTGGCCGGCATCGGGGCGCCGGCTGCGGCCCAGACCGGGCCGGACTTCTTTTACACCGACCAGCTCAACAACCGCATCATCCGGGCCCTGGACCGGGACAACGACGGCAAGTACGTGAGCCCCGGCGAGTTCATCTCGTTCCATCGGAGCACGGACCTGACGCCGCGCGTCCAGAGCATGCGCATCTATCCCACCCTGGCGGGGACCTACATGCTGTGGACCGACCGCAACGGCCCGGGCGTGTTCCTGGCCGACCTGAAGGTGAAGTCCGGACGCCTGAACCGGAGCGAGACCACGAAGTTCTTCCACCTCGACGGGCCCGACGATGCGGTCATGGACACGAACAATGTCGTGTGGGCCGTCAACGACTACGGCCAGAAACTCGGCCTCTGGCGCCTCGAGGACAAGAACCGGGACGGCGACGCCATGGACGGCGGGGAGTCCACCCTCATGGTCTCGAAGACCCTCCAGATCCAGGTGCCCGGCCTGACCACCCCGGTCACCATCGGCGGCGACGACTTCGAGGGCATGGCCATGGATTCGGCCGGCTACATTCTGGCCTACGAGCAGACCGACGAGGTGGTCTACCGCTTCCAGGACCTGAACAAGGACGGGGACTTCAAGGACACGGGCGAGGCCGTGAACTTCCTCAACTACGCCACCAACGTCCCGGGCCTGATCCAGAACCCCGACTTCAAGTCCGGGTTCATCCCCCCGCTCCGGGGCCTGCAGTACGCCAACCTGGAGATGATCTCCGTGGACACCACGGGCAGCCAGGACATCTACTACTTCGGCGTCTACTTCGGCCCCACCAACCGCATCGGCCACATCTACCAGGGCGTCGACAAGAATCGCAACGGCCACCTGAACGAGGCCGGCGAGGTCACCCTCTTCCACGACGGCACCACCGGGCTGCCCTCCCCCGTGATCATCGGCGAGGGCATGGACGTCTACAACGGCCTCATCTACCTCATGGACGACAACACCACCCGGGACCGCATCATCCGCTTCTCGGACAACAACCTGGACGGCGACGCCCTGGACAAGGGGGAGCAAACCGTGGTGTTCCACGACCCGAACGGCGGCGGCGCCACCGGCCCCTACTGCGAGGCCCTCACCGTGGTCCAGCCCGGCACCCTGCCCGTGCCCAACAGCACCACGGGCCAGACCTTCCTCTACGGCACGCCCAAGGCCAAGGAAAAGATCTTCTTCGCCCTCACGGATCTCGCCCCCGGTGACGCCGGCGGCACCGGGTACGTGGCCCTCAGCTTCTCCGGCGACGGCCGCTTCACCGGCGGCATCCCGCTCCACGACGGCATCAACCGGTTCGTCCCCATAGATTTCGACAACCTCACGGCCCTGAGCCTGACCGCCCTGCTGCCCTACTTCACCACCCGGCCCGTGGCCAACAACACCACCATCACCAAGGACTATGCCATGCCCGCGGGCATGCCCCCGGGCATCATCCTGTTCGCGGCCGGCGTGATCTACACCACCCAGAACCAGTTCGGTTCGGTCACCGACGCCGTCAAGTTCGTGACCCAGTAATCGGGCGGTACAAACCACGGGAGCAGGTTCGCCTGCTCCCGTTTTCGTTATTTGCTCTTGTTCCGGTCCCTCCAGAACGCCGTGAGCACGTCCTCCAGGTCCGGCTTCCCGATCTCCTCCAGCTCGTACCCCACGCGCACACTGGGCTGGTCAATGGGGAGGATGCGCCGGAGGTCGATGGGCGTGCCGATGATCACCGTGTCGCACTCGGTGCGCCGGATGGTCTCCTCCAGGTCCTTGACCTGATCGGCACCGTATCCCATGGCCGGGAGCAGGCCCTGGATGTCGGGGTAGGCCTCGAAGGTGTCCTTGAGGCTCCCCTGGAGGTAGGGCCGGGGATCCACCATCTCGGCCGCGCCGAACTTCCGCGCCGCCAGGACGCCGGCGCCGAACTTCATGCCGCCGTGGGTGAGGGTGGGTCCATCCTCCACCACCAGCACGCGTTTGTTCCGCACCCGTTCCGGGTCTCCGTCCAGGGTGATGGGCAGGGCCGCCTCCACCACCTTGGCGTCGGGGCGGTGCTCCCGGATGGACGCCCACACCGCATCCACGCCGGTGCGGTCGGCCGACTGCATCTTGGAGATGACCAGGCAATGGGCCGAAAGGAAATTGGTATGGCCGGGGTAGTAGGTGAGCTCGTGGCCGGGGCGGTGGGGATCCAGCAGCACGATCTCCAGGTCGGAGTGGTAGAACGGCGTGTCGTTGTTGCCGCCGTCCCACAGGATCACGTCCGCCTCCTTCTCGGCCTCGCGCAGGATCTTCTCGTAGTCGCAGCCCGCGAAGACGATGGACCCCGCCTTGATGTGGGGCTCGTACTCCTCCATCTCCTCGATGGTGCACTGGTGCTTCTCCAGGTCCTCGAGGGTGGCGAAGCGCTGCACCGACTGGTCGGCCAGGTTGCCGTAGGGCATGGGGTGGCGAATGGCCACCACCTGGAGGCCCAGGTTGCGGAGCACGGCCGTGACCCGGCGGCTGGCCGGGCTCTTGCCGCACCCGGTGCGCACCGCGCACACGCTCACCACCGGACGCCTGGACCGGATCTGGGTGGGCCACACCCCGAGGAGCCGGAAGTCCGCCCCCAGGGCGTTGGTGCGGGCGGCCTTGGCCATGACCTGGTCGTTGGACACGTCGCTCAGGGAGAACACCACCTCCTCCACGCCGCACTCCGGAACCAGGTACTCCAGGGCCGACTCGGGGTGGATGGGGATGCCGTCGGGATAGAGCGAACCGGCCAGGACCGCCGGATACTTCCGGGCCTCGATGCCGGGGATCTGCTCGGCCGTGAAGGCCACCACCTCGTAGTCGGGGTTGTCCCGGAACACACAGTTGAAGTTGTGGAAATCGCGGCCTGCCGCGCCCATGATCACCACTTTTCTACGCTTCATTCCGATTCCTTCCAGTCGTATCATGCGACCCATGGGACGTTCCGCCCTGATCGAGTCTATCGGAAAATCCGGTCTCGAATTGTAGTATGCCCCGCCGGGGCAGGGCCAATGCCCCGGCCGGGATCGCTGGATTTTTTCCCCCCCCGGGGCTACACTCCGGCCCATGGAACACCGCATCCTCTTCGGCTCTGCCCTGGCCCTGCCCGAGGTGGGCCCGGAGTCGGTGCACCTGGTGGTCACCTCGCCGCCCTACTGGCAGCTCAAGGACTACGGCTGCCCCCGCCAGATCGGCTACGCCCAGACCTGGCCGGACTACATCCGCTGCCTGAACACGGTGTGGCAGGAGTGCAGCCGCGTTCTGGTGCCCGGGGGCCGGCTCTGCATCAATATCGGGGACCAGTTCGCCCGGGCCGCGGTCTACGGCCGGTTCGAGGTGCTGCCCATCCGCACCGAGATCATGGCCGCCTGCATGAACCTGGGCTTCATCCACATGCCGGACATCATCTGGCGCAAGGCCACCACCGTGAACACCTCCGGCGGGGCCGTGGTCATGGGGTCCTACCCCTTTCCCCGCAACGGCATCCCCAAGATCGACTACGAGTTCATCCTCATCTTCAAGAAGCCCGGCGCCACGCCCCCCCCCTCGCCCGAGGCCCGGGAGCGCAGCCGCCTCGAGGCCGAGACCTGGAACGACTATTTTCTCGGCCACTGGACCTTTCCCGGCGAGAAGCGGTCCGGCCACCTGGCCGCCTTCCCCCGGGAGCTCCCGCTGCGCCTCATCCGCATGTTCACCTTCGAGGGCGAGGTGGTACTAGATCCCTTCCTGGGCCGGGGCACCACCGTGGCCGCGGCCCGGGACGCCGGTCGCCAGGGTATCGGCGTGGAGATCAACCGGGATTTCGAGCCCCTCATCCGCGAGACCCTGGGCCTGGCCGGTGAGGACGATCTGCCCTTTCAGGCCGCCGCCGAGGTGGACGACGTGATCTTCCAGGTGCAGGACGCCCCGCGCCTCGAGGCCGATGCCGGTGCCCCCGGGCCGGTGCTGCCCGTGGGACTGACCGCGAGTGGAGACCGGGCAAAACAGTTCTTCGGCTCGCGGGTCCGGGCCGCGGACCAGGGCCGCGACCGGTGGGGCCCGGTGCGCAAGGTCCGCGCCGTCGAGGACCCGGTCACCCTGCGCCTGGAGGACGGCACCCGGGTCCGGCTCCTGGGCCTGGCCCCCCCCGATCCCGAAGTGCCTAGGGCCCGGGTGGAGGCGGCCCGGGCCGCCCTCAGGGACCTGGTCCAGAACCGGCGCGTGGTGGTGACCGCAGAGCACAAAGAGGACGACACCCTGTGGGCCAGCGTGCATCTGACCAACCGCACCCACGTGAACGCCCGGCTCCTGCGCCAGGGATTCGGCCGCTGCGATTTGACGAGGCCGCACCGGAACCAGAAGCGGTTCCAGAACTACGAGGCCGCGGCCCGCACCCGGGGCCTGGGCTGGTGGGCATGAAAACGAGCGGGGCAAGCCTTGCGCACCCAACCGCCCATTCGCTCCCCGGGGCCGCAAGCCGACGGGGTAAAGACGCGGCGCCTGCCCCGCTCAGGAGTTCCTGTTGCAACATGTGGATCTGGTCCAGGATGCCGGTTTTTCGTTCAGGTTCGTGCTCCCAGAACGTGCTTCGAATCACCGATTCCAGCACGTTTAAGATGTGCGAACCGGGGCGGAAAGACGGCGTCCTGGGCCAGAGGCACTTGTTGCAACATGAACTCAAAAGAACAGGACGAGAAATGACCGGGGAGGTTACAAGGTTTTGACCCATCCTCAGAACGAAACCCTGGTCCGGGCTCTGGAGAAGGGTGCCCTCCTCATGGACCTGGCCGGGGAGAATCCCTTCAAGGTGCGCGCCTTCCAGAACGCGGCCCGGATCCTGGAGGCGCTGGAGGCGCCGGCCCACGACCTCCTCAACTCGGGGGCCCTGGCCCGGATGAAGGGCGTGGGCAAGGGCATCCTGGCCGCGGTTGGAGAACACCTGGAGACCGGGGCCATTGTCGCCATCGAGGCGCTCCGGGCCCGGGTCCCGGCCGTGGCCCTGGAGATGCTGCGCATTCCGGCCCTGGGTACGGCCAAGGTACGGGCCCTGCTCGAGCACCTCGAGCTGGATACCCTGGACGACCTGGAGGCGGCGTGCCTGGAGAACCGGCTGCTGGAGGTCAAGGGCTTCGGCCCCCGCACCCAGGCCCGCATCCTGGAGGGCATCCGGTTCCTGAAGAGGAACTTCGGCCTCTACTGGCTGGGCGCCTACCTCCACGCGGCCCTGGATCTGGAAGCGGAGCTTCAAGGCCTCGAGGCCGTGGAGTGCGTCTCCCTGACCGGGGACCTCAGGCGCCGGCGGGAGGTGGTGAGTCGCCTGGACCTGGTGGCGGCCGCCGGGGACCGCGGCCGCGCGGGCCAGGCCGTCCGGACGTGCCTCGAGGCCCACGACGTGGAGGTGTCCAACCCGGACGAGGATCGCGTCTCCGGCCGCCACCGGGCCGGGATTCCGGTCACCTGCCACCTGGTCACGCCCGAGGCCTACCCCGCGGCCCTGGTTTCCTTCACCGGCTCGGCCGACCACCTGGCCGGGCTTGAGATCCGGGCCTCCCAACGGGGCCTCACCCTGGAGCCGGACGGTGCCATGGAAGTCGAGGACGAGGCCGGGATCTACGCCGCCCTGGATCTGCAGTGGATCCCGCCCGAGCTCCGGGAGGCCCGGGGCGAGATCGAGGCGGCCGGCCAGGGCGCGCTGCCGCGGCTCCTCGAAGCCTCGGACCTGCGGGGCTGCTTTCACGTCCACACCACGGCCAGCGATGGCGCCAACACCCTGGAAGAGATCGCTCGACACGCCGGGAGCCTGGGCCTGGACTACGTGGGCATCGCCGACCACAGCCGGTCCGCGGCCTACGCGGGCGGCCTCTCCGCCCAGGCACTCCTGGACCAGGGCAAGGCCATCGACGCCCTGAACCGACGGGGTGCGGGGGCCCGGCTCCTCAAGGGCGTGGAGTCGGACATCCTGGCCGACGGCAGCCTCGACTATCCCGACGAGGTCCTGGCCCGTCTGGACTTCGTGGTGGGGAGCATCCACTCGGGCCTCGCCATGGACCGGGACACGGCCACGACCCGGGTGGTGAAGGCGCTCACGCAGCCGCGCCTCACCCAGCTCGGCCACCCCACGGGCAGGTTGTTACTCAGCCGCAAGGGCTACGACCTGGACTGGGAGCGGGTCTTTGCCGCGGCCCGGGCCCACGACAAGGTCATCGAGATCAACGCCCACCCGAGCCGGCTGGACCTGGACTGGCGCCGGGTGCGCGAGGCCGTGGGCCGGGGCGTGAAGGTGGCCGTGAATCCCGACGCCCACGACCTGGAGGGATTCGAGGACCTGGAATACGGGGTGTGTGTGGCCCGGAAGGGGTGGGCCACGGCCGAGGACGTGGTGAACACCCGGCCGGATCCCCTGGGGGATTGATCCATGGCCATGTACGAGACCTTTGAACACACCGCAGACCTGGGCCTCCGGGTGCGGGCCGACGACCTGAACGATCTC
Source organism: uncultured Planctomycetota bacterium (assembly GCA_964485695.1). Lineage (GTDB taxonomy): Bacteria > Planctomycetota > JAFGQW01 > JAFGQW01 > JAFGQW01 > CAZAKZ01. The sequence goes on from CAZAKZ010000090.1 coordinate 10,247, forward strand.
TTTGCCGGGGCGGGCCGCGGCCTCACCTCGGTGCTGGTGCTCCACCCCGAGGCCGTGACAGCGGGCGAGATCGAGACCTTTTCGCTGCCGGGCACGGACCGGGCCGACCTGCTGCACGACTGGCTGGCCGAGGTGCTCTACGCCTTCGAGACCCGGCAGAGGGTGTTTTCACGCTTCGAGGTGCGCCTGGATTCCGCCGGCCTCGAGGCCACGGCGTGGGGGGAAGCCCTTGATTTCCGGCGCCACGGGGTGAATCATGAGGTCAAGGCCATCACCTACCACGGCCTCAAGGTGGAGCGCCTGGGTGCGGGATGGTTGGCCGAGGTCATCGTGGATCTTTGAGGCGACACATGGGCGAGAAACCGGGCTTTTCGGGCCCCCTGGACCGCGTGGACGACACCACGTGGCGCATCCCCCGGTCCTACAAGGAGGGCATGCGCGTGGATGGCCTCATCTACGCCAGCGACGCCCTCATCGACGCCATCCGCCGGGACCAGGCGGCCGAGCAGGTGGCCAACGTGGCCTTTCTGCCGGGCATCCAGGGTGCGAGCCTGGCCATGCCCGACATCCACTGGGGCTACGGCTTCTGCATCGGCGGCGTGTGCGCCACCGACCCGGAAGAAAACGGCGTCATCTCTCCGGGCGGCGTGGGCTACGACATCAACTGCGGGGTGCGGCTGGTGCGCACCGACCTCAAACTCGACGAGGTGAAGCCGCGGCTGCAGTCCCTGGTGGACGAACTCTTCTCGTCGGTGCCCGCCGGCGTGGGCCGGAAGGGGAAGTACCGGTTCAGCCGCCAGGAGCTCCGGGCGCTCATGGCCGAAGGGGCCGCGTTCCTGGAGCGCCGGGGCCAGGCCGTGGCCGAGGACGTGGAGCACACCGAGGCCCGGGGGCGGCTGGAGAGCGCCGAGCCCGACCGGGTCAGCGACCGTGCCCTGGAACGGGGCGCGCCCCAGTGCGGTACCCTGGGATCGGGCAACCACTTTGTGGAGGTGCAGGAGGTGGAGCGGATCTACGACGAGGACTCGGCCCGGGCCCTGGGGCTTTCGGCGGGCCAGGTGACGGTGATGATCCACTCCGGATCCCGGGGCCTCGGGCACCAGGTCTGCGACGACGCCCTCCGGGTCCTGCGAAAGGCGCCCCAGAAGTACGGCATCCCGCTCCCGGACCGCCAGCTGACCTGCGCCCCGGCTAAGAGCCCCGAGGGGAAGCACTACCTCGGCGCCATGGCCGCCGCCGCCAACTACGCCTGGTGCAACCGCCAGCTGCTCATGTGGCAGACCCGGGAGGTGTTTGCGAAGTTCTTCGACCGGACGTGGGAGTCCCTGGGCATGCACCTGGTCTACGACGTGGCTCACAACATCGCCAAGCTGGAAGAACACGAGGTGGAGGGCCGCTCGAAGAAGGTGTGGGTCCATCGCAAGGGCGCCACCCGCGCCTTCCCGGCCGGGCACCCGGACCTGCCGGCCCGCTACCGCGGCGTGGGACAGCCGGTCATCATCCCGGGCGACATGGGCCGGGCCAGCTACGTGCTGGTGGGCGGCGAGGCGAGCATGGAAAAGACCTTCGGCACCTGCTGCCACGGCGCGGGCCGGGCCATGAGCCGCACGGCCGCGGTGAACCACGCCCGGGGCCGGCGCATCGACGTGGAGCTGAAGCAGAAGGGCATCCTGGCCCGGGCCGGGAGCCGCAAGGGGCTGGCCGAGGAGCAGCCCGCAGCGTACAAGAACGTGGACCACGTGGTGGACGTGGTCCAGGCAGCGGGTCTCGCCACCCGGGTGGCCCGGCTCCGGCCCCTGGGCGTGATCAAGGGGTGAGTCGGGACCAGCACGACGCCAGGCCCTGCATCATCTCCCGCACCACCTCGTGGACGTATTCCGGCTCCACGGGCTCGGCCACGAACTCGTCCACCTCGGCCTGGAGCGCCCGGTCCAGGACGCAGGGGTTCGTGTCCGGACTCACCAGCACCACCCCCATCTCCGGGTGCACACTCCGCAGCCTTCCCACCAGGTCCAGGCATCCGGCTTCACTATGACTCCGGCACAGCACCACCACCTCCAGGCCGGGGCTCTCCCGGGCCACGCCCAGGGCCTCCCCGGCGGTCTCCGCGCGCCTCACCTGCCCACCCAGGTTCTTGCGCAGGTGGGGATAGAGACGCCGGTCCCGGGTCTCGTCCTCCACCACGAGAACGTGGGTGGGTCGCAAGGGCGTGGATGCCGGGGCTGCCATGGTTCCTTTCTCCTCGTTCGCACCGGGAAGATTTGGTTCGCCAGTAGTTCACCTATCGGACCACGGCAAGGAGGATCATTTGCTTTTTCCGGATCCGAATTCAGGAAGGAAGGATGGAGTGATCATCGAGCACCCACTCGCTTGCCCAAACCGCCCGAGGCGTGCGAGCGATATCCGTCCCGCTGATTTCATGGCGGTTTTTTGAGCGCCAGCGCGCTCATTTTGCCCTGATGAAGTTCATGGCCCGGATATGAGCGCGTTTTCGCTCAAAATGTGCCAATGAGATCCGGGGCGGGGTCAGAAGGGCACCTGCTCGTCCGGGCCGCCCGGGTCTCTGTGGTCACCAGAGTCTTCGCCGTCGAAGAGGGTATCCTCCAGGGGCGGTTCTTCGCCGCTGGCCATGCCGGACCCGGCCTCTTCTTTTTCAGTTTCTTTCTCAGAGGCCTCGCGAAGGTCCTCCACCACCCGGGCTACCTTCATTTCCGTGGCCTTGATCCGGGCCTTGAGCATCTTCACCAGCTCGCTGGCCCGCTCCACCCGGCCGGCCAGCAGATCCAGGTCCACCTCCGATCCCTCGATGGCGCCCAGGATCTGCTCCAGCTCCTTGACGGCTTCGGTGTACGAAGGGGCCTCCGGGGTTTTCTTTTTCTTCTGCGTCATGGTGTCGGGTTTCCCTTCGTGAAAGTTCGTGATTCACTCGCGGCGGGGCGGACCTCCTCGACCCGGGCCCCGGCCCGCCCGTCCCTGAGTTCCACGTCAATGGTATCGTCCGGCTGCAGGCCACCGATGCTCGTGACAATGCGGCCCTTGGGATCGCGCACCACGGCAAAGCCGCGCTTCAGCACCCGCACCGGATCCAGGGCCCGGAGCCGGCTCTCCAGGGCCTCCACGTGGCGCCGGGCCCGGTGCATGAGCAGGGCCATGCGGTCCGGGTGGAGAACCCGCAGCATGGCCTCCACCCGGGCCGCACTCATGCGCGTGGCCACGCCCGCGGCCGTCCGGAGCCGGTCGGTGCGGCCCACCACGGCGATGCGGGCCGCTCGCAGGCCCGCCTGCACGGCCTGCACCACGAGGCGGGCCCGATGATCCACTGCCTGGCGGGCCGCCTGAATCCGCATGGTGGTGGTGGTGCAGATGCGAAGGCCGAGGCGTCTCAGGCGCTCGGCCTCCTCGAGGCAGCGCTGCCGGGCCCCCAGGACCACCCGCTCCATCCGGACATCCAGGCCCTCCTCGGCCCCGGCCACCTGCTTCACCAGGAGCTGGGCCGCGGCGGTCGGAGTCTTCACCGAGGTGGTGATGCAATCCAGCACGCCGCGGTCCCGCTCGTGGCCGATGCCGCACACCACCTTGAGGGGATGCTCGGCCACGGCCACGGCCAGGTCCAGGTCGTCGAACCACACCAGGTCGGTCCGGGAGCCGCCGCCCCGGGCCAGCACCAGCACGTCGTGGTCCGCGGCGCGGCGGGCAAAGTAGTTCAGGCCCGCGGCCACGGTGCCCTTGAGCTCCCGGCCCTGCATGCGAGCGTCGTACACGGTGAGCGCAAACGCATACCCGGACTGCTCCAGCTCCTTCAGGAGATCGTTGTAGGCGTCGCTTCCCCAGGACGTGATCACGGCCACCGTCAGCGGCAGGTCCGGAAGGGGGCGGCTGCGGTTCCGGTCCCGGAGCCCCCGCTCGGTCAGGACCTTCAGGATCTTCTGACGGGCCAGGGCCAGCTTCCCCAGGGTGTGCACCGGGTCCACGTCCTCCAGGATGAGCTGGTACGATCCGGAGGGTTCGTAGAGGTCGGCCCGCACCAGGAAGCGCACTTCGATGCCATCACGGAGCACAAAGGGCTCCTCGGCCTTCTCGAGCTTGCGCCGGATCCGGGGCTGCACCTTCTCGAAGAGCACGGCCGTGACCCGGGCCCGCGGCTTCTCCGCGCCCTCTTCCTTCTCCACCAGCTCGAAGTAGACGTGGCGCTTGTGCTGGTTGCGCTCGTACCCGGCGATCTCCCCCACCACCCAGAACGCCTCGGGAAAGGCCGCGGCAATGGCGCCCCGGACGCGGGCGTTGATCTGGGAGATGCGCAACGTGGGTGGTGCGTCCTCGTCCAGGGCAGGGCCGCCCACGGCGCCGGCAGCGCCTCCGAGGAGCTCTTCCACCTCGGGTGCGCGGACAAAGCCATGGTCCTGGAGCAGGGCAACCACCTCGGCCGCATGGTCGCAGGGTACGGACCACGTCTTGGATTCGGGATCGAACCGCCTCTCGGGCAGACCCCGCACCACCTCCACCAGACGCGGGTGATAGGGAAAGGTAAGAACCAGGCGTCGGTTCTCGGGATCCAGTTCTATGCGGCGCATCGACCCAAGGGTACACATCACGCCGGACCGGAAAAGAGGGTAGCGGTGATTTTCCCGACCCCCCGGCGCCGGCAGGCCGCCAGTATTCATGCGCCCGAAATGAGCGTTGGCGCTCATAAAGTGCGGATGAAATCCGGCGCGGGAGAATAATGTCGAGATTCTTCGAAACTCCCTTCCCTTCAGTGCGACATGGGGGGGCGACCTGGCCCTGCAGCCACTGTTGTGGAAGGAAATCGCATTGTATACTCGGTACGTTGAGCGCCAGCGTGGAGAGCACGTCGGAACGACCTCTGGAGGTTTGGCTTTGTACAGCATGCATTACATACACCGTTTCACCATCGAGGACTTCCATCGCATGGCAGAGGCGGGCATCCTTTCGGAGACCGATCGGGTGGAGCTCCTCCACGGTGAGATCGTGGAGATGACGCCGATCCACAGCCGTCATGCAGCCGGCGTGGATCGGCTGGCACGGCTCTTCTTTGAAACCGCCGGGAAGCGGGCGCACATCCGGATTCAGAATCCCATCCGGATACCGGACCATTCCGAACCCCAGCCGGACCTGGTCCTGGCCCGGCTCAGAGACGACGACTATGCCGGGAGTCATCCCGGGCCGGGCGACGTTCTCCTGCTGGTGGAGGTGAGCGACACGACCGCCGGATACGATCGGGAAGTCAAGATCCCCCTGTATGCCGCGGCCGGGATCCCCGAGGTCTGGCTGGTGGACCTGCCGGGCCGTGCGGTCGAGGTCTATCAAGATCCAGCCGGTGACGTCTTCAAGACCCGGCACCGCAGGGGACCGGGGCAGCACCTGGACTGTTCCGGCCTGGCCGGGGTGCAGATCTCGGTAACCGACGTTCTGGCACCGTGAACCGAGAGCGGGGGGCTTGATGGACCGAGCTCATTCAGTGCGGATGAAACCGGGGGCGGGGATTTCATCGGGGGTGAATGCACCAAAACGGCTTCCCCACGCCTCCGCTTTCGGACCCACCTTGCACCTTCCCCCCCTCCGGGGTAAGTTGTGCTGCGCTGTCGAGGATGTGCTGGTACGCGGGTTCCGGAAACTGGACGAGTGCAATGCATGGACGTCTCCTCTCCCTGTTGCTCCTGCTGCTGACCTCACCGGCTCTCGCTCAGGACGAGATGCAGGCCATCTACAAGCTGTTCGCCGCGGGGCGGGTGAAGGAGTGCCGGATCCGGGCCGAGGCCTATCTGAAGGACCATCCCGATGATCCCGGCCCCCCCCACGTCCTGGGCCGGCTCTGGGTCCGGCAAGATGCCAGGAAGGCCGAGGCGTACCTGAAGAAGTGCCTGGAGCTGAGTCCGCGGCCGGCCTGGATGACGGCCTGGACCCACGTGGCCCTGGGCGAGGCGTACGCGAAGATGGGGAAGAAGCCGGAGGCTGTGGCGCACCTGAAGAAGGCGCTGGCCCTGAACGCCACCCGGAATGCCACCACCCAGGCCCGGCAACTGCTGGCCCGGCTGGAAAAGGGAAAGGCCCCGCCGCGACGCAGGCCCTCCGGGGCCGGGAAGCCCCTGCCGGACTTCACCCTCCGGGGCATCCACGGCGAGGTCTACACCCGCGAGGACTTCAAGGCCTGCACAGGGGTGTTCAAGTTCGGCCCCTCGTGGTGAGGCGGCTGCCAGCAGGACGCGGCTCGGTTCGAGTCGCTGCAAAAGACCTTCGCCCTCCGTGGCATCCTGTTCTGCACGGTGTTTTCCGGGGAAAGCCCGGCCATGGCCGCGGACTTCGAGCACCACTACCGCGCCGATTCCCTGGCCTTGCTGGACCCGTCGTACGAGGCCATGGCCGCCTTTGACGCCGGGAGCTGGCCCACGTACGTGGTGTTCAAAAACGGCCGCATCGTGGATCGGGCCGTGGGGCTCTACAACCACCTGGAACAGATCCGCACGGCCCTGGAAGCGGTGGCGCTCCCGGAGGGCAAGATCCCGACGGATCCAAAGGCCGCCGCGGGTCTCCGGGAGACCGGGCCTCGCCTCGCCGTGGACGCCAAGGGAAAGCCATGGGTGGCGCTGGAGTCGAAGAATGCCAACCGGTGCGAGATCCGGCTGCGCAACCCCGACAGCAACCTCCGGGTCTCGCCCGAAGGTCAGTACGCGTTTGCCCCGGACGTGGCCGTGGCCCCCAACGGGGACGTATGGATCACATGGTGCGGACTGGCAAACAAACACTACGACATCTTCGCCCGGCGTCTCCGGGGCAAGACGTTCTCCGAGGTGCACCGCGTGACCCGCTCCGACGACGACGCCATGCGCCCGGCCGCGGCCGTGGACGGCGAGGGCCGGTTGTGGATCACGTATTATAAGTGGAACAAAAAATTCACCGCCTCCCGCGACCGTGACGTGTTCGTCCGGTGGTACGACAACAAGGCGTGGGGCCCGGAGATGCGGGTGAGCCCGGCGGCCCCGGCCGTGGACGACCACACCGACCCGGCCATCACGGCCGATGCCCGGGTGAAGGACCGGGTGTGGATCGCCTGGAGCTGGGACTACCACTCCAGCCTGAAGGAGAACACCCTCGAGGTGGACCAGCCCACGATCTTTGCCCGCGCCGTGGCGCCCGCGGGGCCGGTGGGCGAGGCCCACCTCCTCAGGGCGCCCGACATGGCGGACCACGCCATCTGCCTCCGGCCCGAGGTGGCCGCGGCTCCGGACGGCACGATCTGGTGCGTCCAGGACGCCTATGATGCCGGCGACCGGGCCGTGGTGGTGTCCGCGGGAGGCGAGAAAGGATTCACGTCCCGTCTGGCCCGGCCCGCCGAGGTCGGGGTGTTCTCGGCACCGTCTCTCGGGATAGCCGCCGACCACACCGGACTCCTGGCCTGGATCGAGGCGTCCGGCGCGCTCCGCACCCTCTCGTACACGGGCAAGGCGTGGAAGGAGACCCAGGGGCTCTCCGTGCCGGGGACCTGTGGTGCGCCGCGGGTGGCCGCCGATCCCCGGGGCGGCTTCTGGCTGGCCTACGAGGAATACGCCCGCCCCGAAATCCGCGTCCGTTTGAAGCGCATTGAACCCTGAAGTGAGACCTCATCGGAGAACCCCCCACCATGCTCTTTGCCGGTGAGCTCTCGGCCCTGCTCGCTTCCGTCCTCTGGTCCGCGGCCTCCATTCCGTTCACGGCCGTGTCCAAACGCGCCGGCGCCGTGGCCGTCAATGCCTTCAAGACCACCCTGGGATCCGCGGTGCTCCTGGTGGTGGTGTGCGCCTGGTCCGGGCCGGCTTCCCTGCTCCAGGGCGATTTCCACACCTACCTCTACCTGGCCCTGAGCGGCTGGATCGGCCTCAGCGTCGCCGACTGCCTCCTGTTCCACAGCTACACCCTCATCGGTCCCCGCCTCACGTTTTTGATCTTCTCCACGAGCCCGTTCCTCACGGCGCTCCTGGCGTGGCCCCTGCTGGGCGAGACCCTGGGCTGGCGAGCGTTTGCGGGCATGGCCGTCACCCTGGGCGGCATCCTCCTGGTCACCCTGGAGACCTCTCCCGAGGCGGACCGGCAAGAGCAGGGGCGCTATATCCGGGGATTGATCTTCGCCGGCCTGGCGGCGGCGGGCATGGCCCTGGCCTCGGTGCTCCTGAAGATCGCCATGCAGCCGGATACCCTGGAGATCCTCCCCGGCCACGCCTTCCGCATGACCATGGGCGCCCTGGGTCTCCTGGCCGGCGGCGCCCTGGCCGGATCGCTCCGGAAATGGGCGGGTCACTTCCGCCCTCCCCGGGCCTTTGCCACCGCGAGCCTCGGCACCCTCTTCGGCCCGGTGTTCGGGGTCTGGTTCTTCATCCTGGGCATCGCCCTGACCCGGGAGGCCGGCGTGGCCATGACCCTCTCGTCCCTGTCGCCGGTGGTGGTGATCCCGTTGACCTGGATCTTCCACCACGACCGTCCCTCGTTCCGGGCAATCCTCGGAGCCGGCATCGCCGTGGCCGGCGTGGGCTTGATCTTCCTCAGATAAAAAAAACCAGCGCCCGAAGGCGCCGGTTTTTCTGTTCAGGGATTCCCACGATCCAGTGTCACCCTAGCTCGGCGGGTTGCTCGTAGCTCCCTTTCCGTAGGAATAGTATCGGTATCGACCGGTCGAATACTGAGGCCTCGAAGACAAAAGAAAAACGAGTATCCGCGCTGCTTGCGGACCCGGAGATCCAGTCTGGAATCGGGCAAATATTTCCCTTCACGCTTCGGCAAAAAAGGCCTGGATCGCCTCGAGCGCCTCGGTTCTCCTTTCCAGGAGCACGTGGTGTCCCGCTCCTTTGAGAATCCGGAGCTCGGCCGCGGCCAGGGTCCCTGCCAGATCCCGGGCGGCCTTGAGCGGGGCCAGGGTGTCCAGGGCCCCGTGCAGGATCAAGATGGGCGTTTCGATAGGGTGGCGAGGTGGATCCAGAACCGCCTCTTCGAGAAGACGCAGCGTGTTCTCGAGGACGGAGACGGGCGGCAGGCTCAGGGCGTACGCCTGCACCATGGCCTCCACGCGGTCGGGATGCGCCGCCACAAAGGCGGGCGCCATTGCCTCGAGCACCATGCCGCGGGCAAACGCCCGCCCACCGGAGGCTGCGTAGGCCCGGAGGAGACGGTCGAGGCGACCGCGTGTTGCCGCGTCCATGCGGGCCGGAATCCCGGCCATTACCAGCCCGGGAATGCGGTCGGGAAGACGCCCGGCCAGCTCGAGGCCGGTCCAGCTGCCGAGGGAGGCCCCGAGGACGCGGATCTTCCGGATATCAAGGTGATCCACCAGGGCGATGAGGGGATCCACCAGCTGCTCCGGCCCTCGATCCGCCTCCAGGTTCGGCCCCTTTCCCACCCCGGGCGGGTCCACCAGGATGAGGCGAAACCGACGTTTCAGGTCCGGTACCAGGGGCGACCACGCCGAATGATCGGCGCCGAATCCGGGGAGAAGCAGGAGATCCGGACCCTCCCCCAGCGTCCCGTACCAGAATCCCGAGGGGGTACGGCCAACTTTGAGGTCCTTCAGGGAAGGAAAGGCGCGGGTGAAATTAATTTCTTTGGGATTCACAACTCAATTATTTATGATAGGTACTCTGCTTCTTCTGAAGACATCACAAGATACAGACATGATGAACACGATTACGCTGACCGCCCGAGCCATCATGACCCCGGAGGTCATCACCGTCCAGGTGGATGATTCCATCCCGGATGCGGCCCAGCTGCTTCTGGACGCCCGCATTTCCGGAGCGCCCGTCATCGACCGCTGGGGCAATGCCGTGGGGGTGTTCAGCCTCAGCGACGCGGTGGATTTCAACAACAATACCAACGGTTCAAGCGAAGATTCAAGCGAAGAAACAAGCAGAGATACAAATGGGGACAGTCCGACTTCGGAAGAGAAGGTGATCAAGAGCCCGGACGACGAGTCCTTCTACAATCCCGACCTGCCCCACGGCTGGCCGCCCTCGCCCCTCACCATGAAGGAGCCCCTCAAGGACAAGCAGGTGGGCGACATCATGACGCCTCGGGTCCACTCGGTACCCGACACCGCCCCGGTGTCCGAGGTGGCCGGGTACCTGCTGGATCGCGGCATCCACCGCATCCTGGTCCGGGATGCCGACAACAAGCTGGTCGGCATCATCACCTCCATGGACCTCCTGCGGGTACTGGCCGACGTCCTCGACGGAAAGTTCTCCTCTGAGGAATAGGGGAATAGAGGAATAATAGATACTCATCCCTCCCCTGACGCACTCACCGATTACTTGCGTACCCCCATTGTCAGCTCCAGGCGGACGAACGGCTGTTGGCCTCTCTGCGTCACCACCACCTTGACCGGTTCGCTGTAACGCCGCAGCTTGTGGGCGCGAAACGCGTAGCGCCCCGGCAGCAGGTTGGAGAGGGTAAACCGTCCGTCCGGGCCGGTGCGGCCGTGGCCGAAGGGGTTGAGGCGCCGGGCCTCGTCCTCTTCGGGCACGGCGCGGACGCTGGCCCGCGACACGGGTCGGCTTTTTTCATCCACCACCTGCCCTCGTACTGTGACCCCTGCAAGGAGCTGGAAGTCCACGCGGGTGACATGGGCGCCCCGGCCCACCACGATGTGGGTGCGGCTCATGGCCGCCCAGTGCTCCGACTTGAACACCAGCACCTCGTAGGTTCCCGGCTGCAGGTGACGGAAGACGTATCGGCCCCGGGCGTCCGCCAGGAGTGTTCTCACGTAGCGATCCCCGCCCGCCGTGCGGGTGAGGCGAAGCCGGGGCCTGGGAGACCCCTCATTCATGCCGTCCGGCAGCGCGATCCGGCCGCTCAGGGACCCCGACGGCACGTCCAGGTTCACGGTGAGGGAAAAGGTCCGGGGAACCTCCACCCGGCGGGTGACCGCAACGTACGAGGACCACTCGTCCTTGATCCGGAGCGAGGCCTGATACTGGCCCGGCTGCACGTGGTCGAGGTCGTACCGGCCCTCGGCATCGGTGCGGGTCTCCCGGATGCGGTCCACCAGGTCCAGGGGATTCAGGACCCCGGTGGCGACCCGGGGCCGCACGGGCTTGTGGGGCCGGAATGAAACCAGGCAGTCCGGATAGGGGATCCCCGCCTCCAGCACGACGCCCTCCACCCGGACCCCGCGCTCCACCGTGAAGGTCCGGACCACGGCCTGGCCCTCGGCCACGTGGATGAGTTTGGCGGGATTCCTGGGTTTCAGGCCCCGCGCCCATGGACCCCGCCGCTTTCCCCCGGGCCCCACCACCGTGACCTGGTATTCTCCCACGGCCAGACGCTCGAAGCGCGCCACACCCTCGGCATTGGTTAAGCGGGAGGTCTCCTTCTCCTTCTTGCCGGTCCGGGTGAGGATCACCGTGGCGCCCTCGGTGCGGCCGCCATCCCGGTAGAACACGGTTCCGGTGAAGGATCCCCCCCGGCCCAGGGCCACCTCCAGGTCGGACCGGTGTGAGCCCGGGGTCACCTCGATGCCCTCGAGGCGAGCATCGGCGTAGCCCGGGTAGCGCACTTCCAGGGCGTAGGTTCCGGCCGGGATGCCGGAGAAGCGAAAGCGGCCCCCGGCATCGGTGCGGATCCGGGCCAGGGACCGGCGGCCGCCGGGCGTGGGTGTCAGATAGCGCAGGAGGCCGGACCCCGTGCCGGCCGCCCCGGCCTCCCGACGCAGGAACACCCAAGCGCCCTCCAGGGCCTCGGCCCGGGCCCTAGTCTTCACGCGGCCGGACAGGATCCCGCCGCGGTCCAGGTGCAGAAGGATCTCCCCGGGAGCCGGTCCCGTGGGAACCAGGGGAAAGGCCGCGCTCGAGGCCGGAGCGAATCCCTCGAGCCGCGCCACCACCACGCCCATGCCCCAGGCCCGGTCCGCCTCCAGGCTGAATTGCCCGGCCGCATCGGTGCGGGTTCTCGGCGCGCCCTCGGGCGGGGCGTCCGCGGTCTCGGGGGAGACCAGCCGGATGTCCACGCCCTCCAGGGGCGTGCCGTCCCCTTTCATCACCACCTTGCCCTGGATCTTCAGGACGTTCACGGCGCCGAACCGGATCCGGAGGTTGCTCTGACCGGCCACGGCCTCCTGGCCCTGGACCCTGCGCCCGAAGCTCAGGGCACTCACCCGGTACTTGCCCGGCCGGAGCCCCTCGATGGCAAAGCGTCCCTCTGGATTCGAGATCGCCATGCCGTGGGTGCCCGATCGTTTTGCCCGGTCTCCCTGTCCGGGCGGGGGATTCGCGTAGACCCGGATCCCGTGGATGCCCTTGCCCAGGGGATCCACCACCTGCCCGGAAATGGTCTTTCCCGCCTCGAGTACCAGGCGGATGTCTTTGACCTCCTGTTCGGCGGCCACGGCAAGAGGCCCAGTGCGGGCTGTGATGCAACCCGACTTGCCCGCCTCGATACCCACTTGGCCCACGGGCGTGCCTTCGATGCGGAACCGCCCCTGGGCATCGGTGAAAAATCGGTCCCCCTCCCGCGGGATCAGCTGGTTCCACTGCAGGCGTCCCCGGGGCCCGATCTTCTTCACCCGGATCCAGACGTTCTGGACCGGACGGCCGATCGGATCCACGCAAAGGCCGGAGACCACCCCCCCGGCCAGGAGCTGGATGTCGCCCAGGTCCGTGGCCTCGGGAAAGGCCAGGATCGAGAGCTTCCTGGAGTAGGGGGCGTACGGGGCCTGACCCACCTCCAGAAAATAGACCTTCTCCGGGTCCGCGCCCTCGAGGACAAAGGAACCGTTCGGCCCGGACCGGGCCGTGGCCGCGATCCGGACCGAGGTGCGCGAAGCGTCTCCGAAGAGCAGGGCCGCCTCCAGGCCCGAGCGCATCGGCGCGGTGAGGCGCACCTCCACCCCCGCAAGGGGTCGGCCCGCGGGGTCCAGCAGCCGGCCGAGGATGCGTGCCCTGAAGCCGACCTCCACGACATCAGATCTCTCCGCCGCCGGAACCGGGCCTGGTTCGGGCGCCCGGGCCCCCGTTCCCCGGGCCGGAGCCGGGATCTCTGGCCCGGCCGTCGGGCCGGACACCGGGGCCGGCGCGGTTTTCCCGGACTCAAGACCGGGTGGGGCCTCCCCCGGGTCCAGGATGGTGGAGACCACCCCCCAGGCCAGGACACCGAGGCCGATGGCCAGCAGAGCCACGGTGAGCCGGAGGGTGACGGGACTTCGCTGCATGGGAGTATTGTACTCGGCCGTCTCCCCCCCAACAACCGGAGGGGGGTACGAAGCCCACCGCCGGCCGGGCACACGCCGGATTTACTCATTCACCTCTGATGAAGTAATTCATCCTCCGGCAGAGCTGGAGGCTTTATATTGTGAACCGCTCAAAGCGGTATGTTTCAGGTCCGCCTGAAGG